>CAJKOW010000019.1 GCA_905201685.1 uncultured Bacteroides sp.
CACGGAAAAACATGGATTTTTAATCTGCGATAATCTGCGTAATCTGTGTTGAATAAAGGTTGAAGGTTTAGCGTTGAGGGTTTAGTGTTGAGCGTTGAGGGTTTAGATTAGTCTATGTATTGGCTTTAACTTCTCTAACTTCTCTAACTTCCTTAACTCCTTAACTTCTTAACTCCTTAACTTCTTAACTCTTCATTCTTCATTTTTATTTCCTTACATCAACTGTATCTGAAAGCAGATGCCTCCCGAGAAATACTTCCCGTTCAGCAGCGATGCCTGCAGGAACAGATACTTCCACAGCTTACAGTCCACCGCCGCATTCACCTCGTTACCCGTATATTCTGCTATGGCACGCCAGTTCCTGGCAAATGCCGGCCGGTACGTGATGCCTCCCGCCACTCCTTTCCATTTCCGGTTGGGAGTCGTGTCGCGGAAGTAGCGGTAAGCCAGATGCACCCCTAACTCATGTCCGTGCGTCACGAAGTGCTTGCTGGCCGTCACGTAGTAGTTCTGAAAGTACGTCAGGTTTCCTTCGTACGATTCGATGGTTCTTCCCGGGTCCTGCGTACCGATGGCCACAGCCGGCCACCATTTCCCTTCCTTCAGCGGTCGCACCTTTACCGAGAAATAACGGTCCTTCATGTTATAGCCCACTTCCCCCGCATTGCTGATACCCTTCATCAGCGTACAGGTGTACGACAGCTCAATCCACGGAAACGGCGTGATGGCCAGAAAATAATCAGCCGTATGATACTTCGCTCCCTCGCACTTCAGGTTGTCCGGCGTAAACTCCCTGTTCAGGAAGAACACACCTATCCGCGCTTCTCCCTCCGGAGCCATCTCCGCCGTCGGCACATGCACCATGCCTGTAATGCCGCTGTATTCCTGTGCCCCCGCCGTCTTTCCTACCATCAGCAGACACAGGCACACCACTATTCTATAGATATCTATCTTTTTCACAATCATTTTTCAGTAGAGACGCAAAATTTTGCGTCTCTTTACACACACACAACCACAGAGGACACAGAGTTTCACAGAGGAAAAATGCAATCTGTGTTATCCGTGTCATCCGTGCCTAATTTAAATTCACCACAGATCACACAAATTATCACCGATTAAAAAAATAACTTCGTGTGCAACCCTCAACCTTATTCACCACAGAGGACACAGAGTTTCACAGAGGAAAAATACAATCTGTGTTATCCGTGTCATCCGTGCCTAATTTAATTCAACACAGATTACGCAGATTATCGCAGATTAAAAAAATAACTTTGTGTATAACCCTCAACCCTCATTCACCACAGATTACGCAGATTATCGCAGATTAAAAAATAACTTCGTGTGTAACCCTCAACCTTAAACCCTCAACCCTAAACCTTATTCACCACAGATCACGCAGATTATCACCGATTCAAATCCTCAATCCGCTCCTTCCCCCCTCTCCTTGGGAGAGGGGACGGGGGTGAGGCCAAACCATCCTTCCCTTTCGTTCTCCTCCGGATCCGTCCGATACACGGCGTTGGCATACGCATCGCCCTGCTGGTTATACGTCAGTCGGAAGTTCGTTGCCGGTCTTACGTTCATCTTCCGTCTCTTCAGCTTATAGGGTGGAATCATCATGATCACCTTGAATCCCCCGTTCGCCTTTCCTTTGTCACTATATTGTCCGTACACACCCACCGTGCAGTGCCTGAAGTGTCTCATCACCTCTGCCACCGCCCCGTAGTCCTCGTACAGAAACCGTCCGCCCCGCGCCCTGAACTGCGTGTTCCAGCGGTTCAGATACACATTCGCACCCACTAATGCGATCACCCGTTCCGGCGTGCTGGCAGCCCATCCCGTAGCCATCGAGCAGAAGCCCGTCAGACCCGCCTGTGCCTCCAATGTCAGTGCCCGATTCACCACGTACATGCCCTTCGCGTCCACACCGTAGCGTTCGTCGTCAAACAAGCCACCCGTCACCCTCAGGTACCACCGTTCCCCCCAGTGCGCTTCCTTCGACAGGGCCGCCATGTTCAGCCTCACCCGTTTGTAGTACGCTCCATACTGGTTCACCACCGGCACCATCGCTTGCGCCGTCGCCTGCCATCCTTTTCCCATGTTCCATTTCACGCCCGGCGTCAGGTTTATCAGAAAGTCATACACCCTTCCGTTATGAAACAGATCCCGGTAGTTGAAGTCCACCCCCATAAACAGGTCCACCTGACCCGCCGGGATGGCCGGTTGTGCCACTGCTGTCATCCGGCATATCCCCGTCAGCACAGCCACGATGCAAGCCAGCCTTATCAGTTCCTTCCTCATGCTCTTACCTTCGGTTGCTTCTTGCTCCTTCTCCATTCTCCCCACAGCAGTCCGGGCAGGGTCGAAACAATGCCCCAGCAACGTTTCAGCTGCTTCTTCGGTTCCTTGTAGATGCGGTGCACAAACTCTAAGTGATGCTTCACCATCCATTCCGGCGCCCGCTGCACGTCCGTTCCGCTGTAGAACTTGAAGGCAGCCCCCACCGCTATCATCACCCCCCGTTTCAGGTGCGGCTTTAGCAGACTCATGAAGATCTCCTGTTTCGGTGCACCCAAGGCCACCCATACGATGTCCGCTCTGTCCTCCTCGATGGTGCGTGCTATTTCCGGGTAGTCAAAGTCCTCCACCTTTCTAAAGGGCAACTCTATGAACTTCATCCCCTTCACCTCCGGGTTCATTTCTGCCAGCCTGTTGCGCAGCCCGTCCAGCGTCTCCTGCGAAGTCCCCATGAAAATCATGCGATACTTCCGTCCCGCCACAATGTCCCTGAAGATCTGGCTTCCACAGTACTGTTCATACCTCTTTCCATAGATCCACTTCAGGTACAGCGGTACATAGCTACTGTCGCAGATGGCGAACATTCCCCCGTTCACCACCTTCAGGTATTCCGGGTTCCGGTTTGCGTGGTCTAGAATCACTCCGTCCGCCACGCAGATGTAGTCCGCCTTTCCTTCCTTCACCTGCCGGTCGATGCGTTCCCACACCGTCTTGCGGTCAAATTCATATCGGATGTTGAAATACGTTTGCATATTGATTATCTTTAGTTATCGAAACTTTGAAAATAAAATGTCTGAGTAGATTGTGTTAAGCATCATGGTACGCAGATGGTACAAAACAGATATTTGCAAATCTTTAATTATTACTCTGTGTACTCTGTAACTTAAAAATAAATGCATAGAACAAATGTGGTCAGTGACTACTTAAACCCATTTTGCCAGCTAATATACTTTTACCTAAAATCTTTGGAAAAATCAACATCAACACCTCTCCACCAATAATAGACAATACTAATACAACAAGAAATGAAGTAATGTCATAGTAAATATTATTGGGACCAAACAACATTTTAGCAATAGGGCGGGATATTTCATATAGTGGCAAATGAATAGAAAACAAACACAATGTATGAGTGCCCAAATATGAGAACGCCACGATAAGCACTTTATTTCTAATAATACCAGCAAGAAATAATGAAAATGCAATACCAACAAAAGCAGTAAACACAGTCATCAAAGACCATAAACAACCATTAATTTGTTTTTGGATTGTAAATAATAATATAAAGGCAATGATACTAATTACTATATACAGATATTTTTTTAACGTTGTATTTTTGTTTATAAAAACAAACTTTGTTTCTTTATACAGCCAAAAGCCCAAATGCATATAAACCAATTCCCTTAAGGAACGTCCCATATAAGCAGGCAATGCAAAATCTATTTGTGTTAAAAAGAATTCTAAAAGATGTAATGCAACGGTTATGCCTAATATTACAAAATTATTATCAACTGATTTTCTCAGCAAATAATATAATATTGACATCCAGAATAATGCGAAAAAAAACCATAGAGGAGTATTAATATTCTCATTATCATAAGGAAATAAATCATATAATGAACTGAAACATTCTGTATTGAATCTTCCTGTAACATACAGCAGTCCCCAATAATATAAACATGACAATATAATAAACAGCCAGTATGGGACTATTAACTGCTTAAATTTTTTCTTGATAAAATCTCCGAAAGATAGTTCTGATGAAAAGAAACAACCTGAAAGAAAGAAAAACAGAGGCATGTGAAAAGCATATATTTCATCAAATAAGAAATGGCTTGTATGTCCCCATATAACCAATATAATTCCCCACCCTTTGACAATATCAATACTATTATCTCTTTTCTTCATATTAAATATCTTAATAACAATATGCCAGGACAAGTAAATCTCAGGCATCGTGGCAGACAGATAGAACAGATGCCTAAAAAACTTTAATTATTACTCTGTGCAACTCTGTGGCCTCTGTGGTATATTAAAGTTTAAGGTTTAGAGTTTATGGTTTAAAGCACCTATCATTATACTGAATTATCCCTCAGTTCTCAACTCTAAACCCTCAACGCTCATCCCTCATCCTTTATCTTTCAACCTTAACCCCTCAACCAATTCATTCCATTTCTCATACACCACCTCCGTTGCATACTCCTGCTGTAACTTCCGGAAAGCCTTTTCTCCCAATTCTTCCACCATTTCCGGCTGTTTCCAAAGACCGGTAATCTGCTGTTCCAGATCAGCCATGTCATTCGGAGTAAACAACCGTCCGATTGCCTTTTCTCCCTTTCCGATGATTTCTGTAAATCCACCATGATCCGGTCCGATGGTTGGTTTACCATATTGGGCAGCCTCCAGAATTGCCATGGGGAATCCTTCATAGCATCGGCTTGGCATTACTATAAAACGACTACCTCGGATGAAGTCCTTCAGTTCCTTCCCATGCAGATATCCCATGAAATTGACATTCTCCGAAATTTCTATGCTTGTGGCACTGCGTTGTGCTCCGGCAAAGCGAAACGCTATTTCCGGATGTCTGCGTGCCACTTCTATCAGCAGATCAAATCCCTTCTCATAACTCAAACGTCCGATGTATGCCACATAGTTCCCTATTGAAGGAGTATAACTTGCAGGAGCTTCCATGCTGTTGGGAATAACAGTAATCCTGTCCGCTGCAAATCCCGCATCTATCAGCTTCTTCCGTTGAAAGTCAGTGATGCAGGCAAACTTATCCACACATTCACTGTATGCCTTGGTCAGCCGTGCCACCGCATTGCGGGCTGCATAGCCCACTGATTTCAGCAGTGAGTGTTCGCAGTTATACCGCACGCATTCCCATTCATTTCCCTTCTCCAAACATCGTTCACAAGGCTTTCCATCTCGCATAAACAGTCCCGTAGGACAGATCAACCGGTAATTATGTACAGTCATTACCACCGGAACACCGGCTTTCCTGCATTCAAACAACGCAGTAGGACTGATAAAAGGATACAGGTTGTGTACATTCACCACATCTGGTTTTTCCCGTTGCAGTGCCTCCCGCATTGCTTTCACTCCACTGGGACAATACAGTCCTGCACAAAATCCCCGTATTTTGCCCGTCAGGCTTTCCCGGCTTCCTGCGGTCGTTTTCCGCAGTTGCGCTACTTCGTGCCCGTGTGCAGCCCACATGGCTGCCAGTCGGTCAACTACGGCTTCTTCGCCGGAGTATTTTCCGTAGTCGTTATGAACAAGTAAGAGTTTCATTTATAATACAGCTATTAAAAGTGCTATTTTTAATAATGTGATATTATTGTATGCCTTAACTTTTTGGGAATCAATGCCAAAATCAAAAAAGAGATGATTTTGACATTTAGAATATTATATTTTAATGATTGGAAAACTTCATATACTGTTTCTTTCCTTTCGTCATATCTGATAGCCACAGAAGCCCTCATTTTATGCCAATGTGAAATATAAGACTTTATTCCGCATATTTGGGGATTTTTTTTATATAATTCTACCAAATTTTTCCCTACCGGATCACCTTCATCCTGTTTTCTGGGGGGCAGATTTTTCTTATTATAACCTTCTCCCAAATTATAAATAGCTTGCGATATTTTAGTATAAGCAGTGTGATATTTGCAGGCTAATCGTGCCCACGTCAACAGATCTTCTCCTGATTTAATGCCGACAGGAAAACCGCCAATAGATTGTATGGCATTTTTTTTTATCATAACTGCAGATGTCCACAAAGGAGGATGCGAACAACTAGCTACTTCAAAGTAATTGGATAGAATGCCATCTTCACCTTTGAAAGTAAGTTTTCTGATAATGGTAGGTGTCACTTTCCCTTGTGTATCTTTAAATTCGTAGTTACAAGCAAATATACTGCATTCCGGATATTTCTGTGTGAGTTCATATTGAGTCTTCAAATAGTCAGGCTTCCATTCATCATCCGCATCAAGGAAGGCAATGTATTCTCCTTTTGCTTCCTCAATTCCTCGATTGCGTGCAGCCGATACTCCTGCATTTCTTTGATGAATCAGGCGAATACGAGGATCGGTGACTTTTGCAACTTCTTCTACACTGTAGTCTGTTGATCCGTCATTCACGATAACAATTTCGAAGTCCTGATAGGTTTGCTTCAATACTGTTTGAAGTGTTGATGTGATACTTTGTTCCTTATTGTATAAGGGAATTACTACTGAAATCATGGTTCTTTAAGAATGAAGTAAATCTGTCTGCTAAAACGTTGTTTATCACTTGTTGGCCTTGTACATTCAGATGAATGGGATCAAAGAATAATTCATATTGATTGGAATATTCCGGATTTAAGTCCCAATAATAGACCAATGAGGAATCAACTTTGCTTTGGATATAATCATTGAATTTCTGATAGGCTACAGGCTCGTATTCGTTTAAGATTTTAGCAATCGGAGTATTCACCAGGATGGTCACAATTCCTCTTTGTTTCAATAGCTCCAATGTCTTTTCAAAATCATCTATCAAATCCTGTTCGAAATGAATTTGTCTTTGCTCTCCTCTCTTTATCTGTTTCAGTAACTCATTCACATTCAGATTTCCTATTTTATAATTTTTCCAATTTCCCAACCAGCCTCGTAATGAGCTGTTAAGCAGAGCATCTGAGTAACGGGTTGTGCAAACCAATTTATGAAGCCAGTAATCGTAGCGATCCGTAGATTCCTTAATATACGTATCCATAGCCGGATTTCCCATAAAAGGATAAAACAGCTTGTATGAATTTTGGCTAAGTCCTTTACCTGTAAACATGAATTGATCCACACCATAAATCACTACTTTTAAGGAATCTTTGTTTGGCAAAGACAGATAGTGCTTCAACATGACATAGCGGTCGGCTACATTTACACCTTCTCTGCAATATTTGGATACCGTAACTCCGGTTTTGTGTTCAAATTCGGTCTTGTCAACAGCCAGCATCAGGTGAGAATGACCAATAAATAAAACGGTCGCATTCTTGTCTAATCCGAAGTATCGATTCAGCCCTTTGTTGATTCCCCAGCCTAGCCCACGGTCTAAACAGATAAATAAGATGATAAACAGAATGATAGAAATTATTTTTCTCATAAATCAGAATTGGAAATAAACAAATTGATCGGATGAGACACCCAAAAGTCCTATCCCCAATAATAAAAGAATATATTCGATGGCATATTTTTGTGGCATTTTTTCTTTGTATATCAAATATTCCCGGACCACAAACAATATGAGCAGGATGACAGTAAGTAAGGTTGTAAAAGATGAACTTCCCAAACCGATTGGGGAATAGATATCACTAAAAATCTGGGTGATAATCTGCCATGCTGTTGAACTGTTTTCAATGCGAAAGAATATCCAGGCTAAGCTGACACAAACAAATACAAGCAGATGGTTCAATAAGTTAGTATGTTTCAGTTTACAGAAATGTTCTATTAAATAAAGGACAGCATGGAGTGCTCCCCAAACGATGAATCCACAAGTTGCTCCATGCCAAATACCGCTCAGCAGAAAAACGGTAGATATATTCAGTATCCATCTCAGTTGGTTAACTCTGTTTCCACCCATCGAAAAATAGACATATTCAGTAAACCAGGATGTTAATGAGATATGCCATCTGCGCCAGAATTCTTTAATGGTAGAGGCAAAATAGGGGTATTTAAAGTTCTGCATAATCTGGAATCCCAATATTTTTCCGCTTCCTATTGCCATATCTGCATAGCCGCTGAAATCACAATAGATCTGGAAGCTGTAGAAGATAGCAGCTATCGCCAATGTACTTCCGGTTTTCGTATCGGGGCTGCTGTATGCCCAGTTTACATATTCAGCCAATCGGTCAGCAATCACTACTTTTTTGAAAAGTCCCCATACAAATAGTT
Source organism: uncultured Bacteroides sp. (assembly GCA_905201685.1). Taxonomy (GTDB): domain Bacteria; phylum Bacteroidota; class Bacteroidia; order Bacteroidales; family Bacteroidaceae; genus Bacteroides. The sequence goes on from CAJKOW010000019.1 coordinate 8,223, forward strand.
TGCTGCCTTCTGTTACTGTTACCCAGTTTATGCTTGTCGGTAGTTTCAACTGAGGAAATAAATTCCGGGCTCGTTCGATAGGGCCTGAAAGTAGCGTCGGGAAGAATGCGATGTAAAGGGCTACATTCAAAATGCTTTTTTCTTCTGTGATTTTTCTGCGATATAAATCAATAGGATAAGACAAGGCCTGGAAGGTGAAGAAAGAAAGTCCCACCGGTAACAGGATAGATGCATCAAGTATATAGGCATACTTGAAAAATACCAGAATAGCTAATGATAGGACAATAGCAACGGTTGTTGCCAATTTTGCACTTTTGTTATTCTGTTGGCATCGACAGATCCACTTACCGCATGCATAGTTTATCAGGGTTGTATAAATCAAAAGAAAAATAAAGCAGACATTTAGTTGCGCATAGAAGTAATACGAAGCTACTAATAACCCTATATTTCTTATTTGCAGAGTCTTTTTTTTGTTTGTTAACAGCATAAACAAAAAAACGACAAATAAAAATGCAATGTATTCAAATGAATTAAAAAACATTATCCCTCCTTTTCTTTAGCCATCATACCCAGCATCATTCCGTAAAAGCCACAGGGATAGGAAATGGTAGCCATTGAATAATTGATTACATTATCAGTCATCATGGTAAGTAATACACCGGCGGCTGAAGCACCAGCCACGATTGCACAGATTTGGATTCCTGCATGGTGATGATGATTTTGATAAACAATGAAACAGTGAAATATTAGGAATAAAAAACTGCCTCCAAACAGGACAATCCCTATTAAACCGTTATCACATAGCATCTGTACATAATCTGAATGAACAATCTTAATGGTACCGAAAGGATGCCTAAGGGCATAAAATGTTTCTTGCAAATTCCCCGTTCCAACTCCAGTTATTTCCTTCCCTTTATAAAAATGTTCTAAAGACCATTCCCAAACGGCAAAACGTCCGTTCGAATTAATGTTGTCTGTAGATATTTCACCACTTCTAAGCTGTGAAGTACTGGCACTGTTTTCGTCAAAGAACATTTTTTCTTTGACCGAAGGAATAGCAAATACGGCGATAACGAATAGCAAAAATACTCCAAATATGACAGGCAATGCTTTCAGTCTATATCGGAAAAGAAAGAATATCATTAACGCTAAGGTTGTGCCCATAATGCTGGTTCGGAACACCCAAAGAATGCAAGGTAACATAAACAAGATTACATAAAAGAGATTTTTCTTTTTTTCATCCGTATAGTAAAAAAGTGCCAGCGAGAATACGCACATCGAGATAAAGTTAATAGCTCTTGCGGTTCCATACCAGAATACACCTGGGAAAAGCGTCCCTTCCAACATAGGTATAAAAGCTACCACTATGGAGGCTACTGCCACTATTCGTGCCCCCATTCCGGCCTTCAGGAATACTTCCGTATCACGAACTACTGCTGATGCAAACAGCATGATCAGTAACGGATAGAGGTATTTCAGGATGACCCGGAAACCGTATCCAGGAGCGGGGCTGTAGGCCAAGCCTATGACCAACCAAAGTATATAGACAACATAAGCAACGGATGCAGCTGTCCATTGCAGCTTTCGTTTGCAGATAAATAGCAAGCCGATCAGACAGAACACTTCCAATACCAATAAGCGGACTGCCATTAGGTCCAATCCGGCCGGAGCCGAAAGGGCAAGTAGGCCTGTGGAAAAGGTCAGTACCCAAAATCTTTCGGGACCGTCCAGCCACATTTGTTCCTGCTTGTTTAACGGGTTCGTCATGGTTCCTCCCGAAGAGGTTAGCCATTTGTAACCGATAAATGTGATTATCAGGAAGTAGAGGTAATTGAGTAAAATCATATTGTGAGTTTGTAAGTTTTTGAGTTTTGGATTGAAATATATTGGTAATTCAAATTAGACTTCGTCGATTTTCAATTTGTAAGTTCAAGTTACGGTAGCAATTAACAAGTGGACGAGTTGACAAGACATTTGTCGCTAGCCGTTTCAAGCGGCACTTTATTAGGCAAGAGGTTCTGACTTGTGAATAGTAAGGTTGTATGTAGGATGCCTTTTTATTTTGCAAGAGGGTTGCGGGGGGGCTTGGATGACTTGCCTGGCAGGGTCCGTTTGTTTTCTATCTGTTTAAGCAGGCTGTCCAACCGTATGTTCATTTCTTGTCCGTTTTTTATAAGGCTGTCTGTTTGCATCTCCCTTTTTCGTTCAATTGAGTCCATTTTGTTCGTTATGGGGGAATAATCGGGCGACTGATTCGCTGTCATGTAAATTGAAGCTATAAAAGATGCTATGCTAACTCCTATGCCTCCTATTCCGAACCATATTCCCCAGTATCCTAACTTGATACCGTAGGAAGAGGTGCACAGATTATAGGAAAACGAGACGTGTTGCTGTAGTCCTTCAATTTGTTTTTGGGCTTCGCTGATAGATTGGCGAATGGATTTGGAGATATATCCGGTTCCCATTGACATCAGCGCATGGCAGAATTTACACTCTCCCAATATTTCTCTTCCTTCATTTAATATAAATTCCAGTTGCTTGATTCCTTTGTTAATGGCCCGTCGGGAATTGATATTCTCTTTTGCAATACTAAATAGGGATTGAAAATCTGTTATGGCTGCTTCGAATTTCTGTTGATAACACTTTGCGTAGTGTTCCATGATTTGCCTCTTTACAACGAGGTTGTCAAGCGGTAAAGGTTGTTCGGAGAAATACGCATGCAGCAGAGAATCGTGCGATGGATGGTGATGTATGTGCTTATGAAAAAAATCCTTAACAAGGTGGTAAATGAAAGTTGGCATTTTACTTTGCAACTTTTTTTCCAGTATGTCTTGAGGTGTATGGTTTATGTCGATTGAGTACACCAAAATCCCTTCACTGCATCTGCCGGTGCACTGAAAAGACAATTTTTTCCATTTTTTACTTCCTTTTTTCTTGTATTGAAAGGAGAAATGTAACGTACTCTTTTCTATTTCACCTTTGATGGTGTATTTTTGGAATTCTTTTGAGTCTTGTAAAATTCTTGGTTTCGGTTGTTCAATGACCTTGAACTGTGTTTTTTTTAAGACGGGAATCCAAAGTGCGTAGTAATATCGAGCCATTTATAGATTGACGTTGAATTTTAGGAGCTTCAAATAAATCCAATCCTTGACAGTATCTTTAAATTTCTTACGTTCTTCGTCCATTAACAGTTTTCTTAGTTTTTTGCCTTTTCCGGTAAGCTTCCAAGTCTCACCTTGAGAGTCAACGGCATTTTCTATGTAGCCTAACAATTCCAAATCGCGTACTTTGCTTGCCGAAAGTTTACTTTCCAATTCTTCAAGAAGGCCGTAACCTTTGCTTAAAGCACTATTGCAAATGATATGGTCACACATAGGCATAATGATTAAAATGAATATTCAGTTTGTTCAGAGTTTGTAAGTTTATAGGTTATTGGCCCGAATTAACTTTAAAATTAAAAATATATAAACTTATATGTTTTATAAAACAGTAACTCTACAATGAGTTGGCACAAATTTAAGAAGATTTTTTTTAATGTGCAAACTTCTGTGTATAAATTGCAAATAGTCTATTTGTCACTTGTCAACAGCTATGTGTGTCTGCGAGAGCTGAGCGATATAAGTTATTGAACAGTTGACTGAAACGTTCGAAGCTAAAGCGTTGTACGTACGTGGTTGCTTCGTTAGAGAACTTTTTCCAAAGGGCTGGCTGTTCTATCAGTTTATTGATTTGTGCAGCCAAATCCTCTACTTGTTCCGGTTCGTGAAGCAAACCTACTTCTCCATCCCGCACTACTTCCGGTAACCCACCGGTACGGGCAGCTACGACTACGCAACCGCGTGCCATGCCTTCAATGGCTGTCAATCCGAATCCTTCACTTCTTGAGGGCATTAACAGGATGTCTATGCGGTCGTAGTAGCTTGATAACTTCTCCTGTGGTTGCCGTTCTGCAAACTCGACAGTTTCTTCCAATCCAGCTTTATGTGCCTGCTCCTCCATCTGTTTTCGCAGACTTCCGTCACCGACTATCAGCAGTTGCATTTCCGGGTGACACGTTTTTACCTGCGCAAAGGCCGGCACTACCAAGTCCATCCCCTTGATGCTTTCCAAGCGACTGACTACGCCAATGGTCAATGGCCGATCCTGGCTTTTAGCTTGTCGGGAGATGGAGATACCCGCAGGCAGGGCATTGTATATCGTGAAGTGATTCCGTTTCTTCAGTTGCGTTTGTTCGCTATATAGCTGAGAAGTTCCAAAGAACGAACGTTCAGCCCGCTCTGTAATGCAGGTGAATACCCGTACACAATGTTGCTGAACGAAGTGTACTAATCGTAGGCTCGGATATATGTCAGCTGCTGTATGTGCGGTCGCTATGATTTGACGCATACCTAAAAGGCGTAACAGCAGAATAGGAATTGCTCCCGGTGCCATGTACTGTACGTGCGCTACTTCCGGTCGGCATTGTTTTAATACCCTTCGAAGCCCTTTGAAAAGGAAGATGATTCCTTTCCAACCTCCGATGCGTGTTCTGTCTTTACTTAGACAAACCACTTCACTTCCAGCCTGTTTGAATCGAGTAACCATCTCCGGGCTATATTCAAAATAGCATACAGTGACGATTCGATGCCCGCCTATAGCTAATGCCCGTACCAAGTTGAGGGTCTGTATTTCTGTACCGCCTGTCATTAGACAAGGGATGCAAACCATTACTTTCATTGCTGAAAACGTTTTTTTATTTTATGCAAATAATAACAGATAACCGGCATAGGGTCACGCCGATTGAAATTGATAAAGCAACGGGTTCGCATAAAGTCTTTCAACCATGAGCGCAATGAAACATCTCCGTTTTTCACATACAGAAAATCGATGGAATAGTTCATCATATATGTTTTTCGTATGTGTTTCCAGTCAATATTATAACTTGGATTTATATAAAAAGCATGAAGATTAGCTCCTGCTACAGTAGAAGCATAAGCCAGTCCTTCATTACGAAAGTTTACTTCCATGAAGTAGTTCTTATCCCCTCTATGTAGAAATTCCACACTGAAAGGTCCGTAATATCCGGCATGTTTTAAAAATCGTTCCAAACCGGGAATATTGATGTCCAGTTCTTTCAGTGGCAGGAACAGTCCATAAGCTCCGGCCCCTATTAAATAAGGGTAATGTCTGATTTTCCGTACGGCACCAGACACAAATAATCCTTTTTCGGTACGGACTCCAATGCAGTCCAGTTCATACTCTTTGTTGATAAACTCCTGAAGAATAAAATCCTTGCAATGACTTTCTTCTTTCAATGCAGATTCTAACTCCTGGATTGTATGACAGATGTGAATATCGCTCTTTTCTCCTTTTGTACTGAACAGGGGTTTTAGAAGAATGGGATAATCAATACTGATAGAATTAATCTTATCTGTTCGATGGAAGATTTTTGAACGTGGAACGGTTAGTCCGCATTGCATTGCTAACCTGCATTGCTCATCTTTGTTGAATAAGGAACCGATATGATTTCCTTTAGCCGGAGTCCGGAAATAGGGCGCAAGCTTTTCCTCTTGGGAGTCAATAAAAACGGCTGCTTCATCGAATGTACAGATAATCGTCTTTTCCCCTCCCAACTCTTTCATTTTTTCTAAAATGGGAAGACATTCACTCATTGATTGGATATGATGTATCCGGTTCCCTTTTAAATATTTGCTTCGGGCTACAAAGCAAGTATCTTCTTCACATTTTAAGATTAAGTATTGCTCGATTCTTGCTTCGCCTAAACTGCGGACAGCACTTAAGGTATTATGTGTTGAATCACCAATAACGATAGCTATATGTGGGTAGGTCTTCATTAGTCTGCTTTAAAATAGAGTTCACAATTCCATTGATTTGCCTTCACGAAAATGCGTGGTAGTACTCCACTCCATGGCTTCCCACAAGGTGCAAGCGGTTTTACATAAGTATCAATGGCTTTTAATTTCATCCGATGTTCTCTTTGATTCATTTTGAGTACGAACGCATTTTTCCAATCAATGTTCCATACATTGTAGTACCAGAACCAGACACAATATTCGTACAACTGAATCGGAGTCGATTTTGTTCGGATGATTTCTCTTATTATATTCCCGGCTTCTATGTGGTCGCTCCATCCTTCTCCCTTGTGCGGTACGAAAATAGCATCCGGAGATATTTCTTCGATCAATGTTTGTAGGTGTTGGGTCTCAGGATTGTTGAGTGAAATATGACCGTCTGGATAATCTAAAAAATGTAGCTGGTTAAGTGGAAGTTCTAATATCTCTGCTGCCTTTCGTGATAAATTGCGGCGGGAGTTAATCAGTGTTGATTCATCAATGTGGCAACAGCCTTGATGGCTCTTCCCTCCTCCAGATAAAATGACGATATGCACTTGTTTCCCATTTTCAATCATACGTTGTATAAGGCCGAAACAACCTATGGCTTCGTCATCGGGGTGGGGAGCTATTATAATTATATTGCTGGTCAATTCTAATTTGTTACTCATTTGACATTTTACATGGAATATGAAAATGCGAATTAATCTGGCAATATTTTTGCAAAACTGTATGATGGAAGACATGTTATTAATAAATTAGTTCTTTATATACAGATTGTAACTGATTAGTCATGATGTACGGGGTAAGTTTGCTTTGAATTACTTCTTTAGCTTTCATATTCATATGCTCACATTCTTTTTTGTGATTAATGGCCCATTCGATCTGGGTTGCAATTTCATCTATATTATTGGTATCAACCAATAATCCGTTTTCTTTATTTATAATAAATTCTTTTACTGCCCCTTTGTTGGGCGCAATAAAAGGAGTCCCCATAATAGCGGCTTCGTAGGGTACTAATCCAAAGGCTTCCCCTACTTTAGTTAATGAAAGAACCAAGTCTGAAGCGCGATATACATCTACAATGTTTGAAACTTGCTTCTCTGAAAAGATAACTCTTGTTTGTATTGATGGATGTTCTTTTACAATTTGTTTTAGATATTCTAAATCTTCTATTCTCCCTCCACCTGCTATATATAAAATAGTATTGGTTTGGTATGGAGCTATTTTTAAGAAAGCTTTGATTGCATTGTCATGACCTTTGTGACGGGAGAGTTGTCCTATTGATGAGATAAGGTAATTTTCTTCTGAGAACCCTAATTTCTTTTTTGCATCAGAACGAGATAACTCTGATTGAAATAAATTTAGGTTGATAGAATCATACAATACTTGGGTTCTCGTATATTGCCCTTTTGATATTAAACGGCTTTGTGAATATTTCGATACACAAAGGATTAGATCACAGTAATGTTGAACAGATTTAGGAGGTATCCACTCCAAAGCCTGACTCCGGAAATGCCCAATTACTTTTACTCCTATTTTTTGTGAAGGCATTATCCACATCAATGAATCAGGACGAATTAAGTTAACATGAAGAATGTTAATTTTTTCTTTATGTAAGAGCGATGCCAGTTTACATCCCATTATAGTTCGCATCAGAAAGTCTGTACCTCGCAAAGGATGGTGCCAACGATCACTCCCCATCCACCATTTTATCGCTTTTGAAAGGTAAATCTTTTTGCACTTTAAATCTTCATATCCTTTTTGGTGTGTCATAGGATATGGAAATACCAAAATAGGTTCAAATTCATTTCTGTCTAAATTATTTATAATTGTGTATAGCACGCGTTCTGCTCCAGCAAAGATGTGGCTATAGTCAAGATATGCTATTTTAATAGCCATTTTATGAGTTGCTTAGTTAATTTTTGTTTTACAGAATAATTTATTGATAAAATAAGTATAGTTAATACTCATTTTTTCTATTGAAAAATGGCTGAGAACTTTGTCTTTCGCTTTCTCTTTCATTGTATCCATTAGTGTCGAATTATCCAATAATTGAGTAATTCGATCAACAAACATTTCTATATTATCTTTTTCAATTAAATAACCATTAATACCGTTATCGACGATTGAATCTGTTATTCCAGGAAGAAGTGTGACAACTGGTATTGCCTGATTGATCATTGCTTCTGCAATAACAAGTCCAAATGCGTCAATATGTGTCGGATAAACAAAAATATCTGTTTTACTTAGTCTTCGATAAACTTCCTCGCCGCTGATACGGCCTGTAAACTCAACAAATCCTTTTTTGATTTCTTGTGATAATCTCTTTTCGAGTTCCGCTCTTAGAATACCATCACCTATAAAAGTAAAATGGAACTTGTACTGTTTGTCAATGAGCTTTTTTATGATGTCTGGCAGTATTTTGACGCCTTTGTGTTCATATAGAACACCAACATAAGTAAGCTGGGAAATATCTGATTTTATTGATGGGCATATTGGATCTTCTACGCCATGCGGTATTACTGTTATTCGAGCAGAATATTTTTGATGGGTGTATTCATCAAAATATTGGGCTAATGCCGGTGTTGGTGCAATCCATTGATTTACGTATTTTCCATTAATAGCTGCAACTCTGTAAAAATCCTCCGTATTATTATGCAAAATATGAACAATTTTTATTTTGCATGATAAAAAGGGTAAAATGTATTGAGTCGGTGCATTGTAATTGTTGATAATAACATCCGGATTTATTTTCCTAAGAACACTAATTAAAGATATATATTTTCTGATTAATGGTAAATGACTTAAGGAAATATAGCTGATTTTTTTTTCTTTAACAAACCGTTCTATAGTAGGGTTCTCTTTTGAAGGGTGTGTGGTAATAAACCATACGTCATTATCGGTAGATTTAGTTAAAATCTCTATAAGAGTACAAATGTATTTGGTTAGACCGCCGCCTGGAGTTATCTGTGAAGCGGAAATTGCTATTTTCATGATTTTTTAATTTATTGTATTGCAGTCTCTATATTTAATTATTTTAGCAGGATTTCCAGCAACAATTGCATTCTCCGGTACGTCTTTTACAACAACAGCACCTGCTGCAATAATTGCATTGTCTCCAATATGTATATTTCCAATACAGGTTACATTTACACCAAAATCAACATTTCTGCCTATAATTGGTTTTTCATTATGTCGGTTTTTGCTTTTTACTCCGATGGTTGTTAAATGCCTAAATATGCACCCTTCACCTATTGATTTGGCTGCTATATGTGTACCATAAGCATGCTCGAAATAAATTCCTCCACCTTCTATGTTGTTGTAGTCTTGGGCGATTGCAATAGATTTATCCGAGGGGCATAATTTTCGGAGAATGTTTAAAATATTAGGTAATCTAAAGTAAAATAGATTTCTAAATTGTGGACGAAACCATAGCAAAAATACCAGTTTCTTAATTTGAGATTTGTATGTTATTCCTAATTCACAGCACCATCTATCAATATCCTTATCGATATAGATCCGATTTTGTGAACGTTTGTAATAACAAAGTAGAATATAGAATCTTATGTATCCAATTATTAATTTAATATTGAGGATCATCATACCCGTTTTTTAAATTATTTTTTAAAAATAATATTCCACGTTCTTTCCATATTTTTTTTATTTCATTTACTTTATTCCATTCTATGAACTTTATGCGTTGAGGAAGTTGTTCTGGACTATTTATTAATCGATCACATAGATTAAATCGTGATAATAAAGAAATAAATCTGTCAGCACCTCTGTTTACATGAATAATGCTGTAAAAATCTACGTTGTTAATAATCGAGAATACAGTTCCGTGAAATGAATTGGTTATAACAAATGTTGCATCTCTATATAATGCTAACCATTCTTCTACTGACATTTCAATATTTGTTTCAGATGAACAAAATATTACTTCTAAATGGTTCTTTTGTGCAAATTTTTTAATGGCTATTTTTTGCTCATTTGATATATCTAATAGATAAGCCAGCAAATAACGTTCGTCGTTTTTAGGAATTTCTTTGCATAATTCAATATAATCTTTTTTATCAAGTAATAGTGTCGGATCGTTCATTCCCACAGCGTGTACACCTAAATATTTTGTGCATAGCTCTACACCAGAATCTTCACGTGTAGATATGGCGGTAAATAATTGAGCTAAATTAGCGCATTCTTTAGTTAATTCATCAGAATATTCCCACTCATTTATGCCAAATGATGCAGCATATGCTATTTTAGGTATATTATATTTTTTTGCAAAGCGTAGGAACAAATCAGGCTGTTGAGAAGGATGGTGATAAGCTCCTCTCCATACTTGATCGCTTCCCACAATAATTGCTTCTATCTGATAGTGTTTCAATGTTGATACTTTATATTTGTGTACACGTTTGGTTAGACTCATGTACTTATTCATAAAATTTTGAAATTTATTGCTTCTAACTCTTTGAGGATATTTGAAAAAATTCCGACTATTTCTGAATGTTAGATAGTAGAATAGTGTTTTTATTTGAGCCATCAGATAATGCCCTTTTGACATCTTATTAGGCAGATAATCTATGGTAATTGGGGTATGCCCGAGTTTTCGCAAAATTTCTTGCATAGCAAATGCTTGCAAGGTTCCTCCATAATTATGAAATAGAGGATGTGTTACAATGCCTATTCTCATATATTCATCATAAATTATAGATGTTATATTTTTCTTTTTATTTCCCTTACAGTGTCCTCTCCTAAAACATGAATAGCTACATTCTTCATTATTTGTTTTACGGACTTTGGCGCTACCACAAGGTTTCGAATCGTTTTCAGTGCATTGCTTTCATCTTCAGAGTTAGTGAAGATTTCAAATAAAATGGGTTTTGACATTTGTTCGGTCGTAACAAATTCGGGATAGACTTTATTGAATTCTTCCTTATTCGAAGCAGTTATGTATGTGAATCCAAGATCTTCCGCATAGTGGCGCACCAAATATGGAGATTTTTGTCCATAATGCCCTGCTGCTGCGATAAACGGGTCTGCATCTTTTCCAAAGGCTGACCCCGGATGACCATAATTAGTAAATTCTGTACCTCGTCCATTATTAATTAGCATAATCCGGAGGTTAGAATGTACGTGTCTGTTGGCAATAGAATTCATATCGTAGAAGAATGCAAGATCACCCAATACGCCAAAGTATAGCTTTTCAGGTTTAGCCAGTGAGGCTCCTAATAGCGTGGACATAATGCCATCGATACCAAATCCGCCTACATTGCAATAGGTTTCAACCGTTTCAGGCACTTTGAAAAAGTTCCATGAACGTAATGTGTTAAGTATGCCAAGGTGTAAAACGGAATGTGCAGGTAACTTGTCTGCTAATTGTTGAGCTATCCAGATGTTACTAAATGGAAGTTCAGGAATAAGTTTGTAAACTGCCTGATAGTTACTATCGCATTCTTTCCAATAGTCAGTAGCACGTATTTCTCCTTTTGCGTATTTTGAAAAGAAGTACTTCTCTGGCATTTCAAATACATAAGTCAGTTTTTTAAAGAAGTCTTTAATCTCTCCATCTTCGGATACACGCCAGACTTCTTTGGGCGTAATGCCTAAGCCATAATAATCACCGGAAATTTCTCCAATATGAATCAGTAAATCCATGTGACGTGTTTGATTGGGAGCGGGTTGAGAACCAACTAATGCATACTGGATCCTGTATTTTCCGTAATAGCCGCTTGTGTGATCACAAAACACCACTGCATTATGAATCTCACAAAAACGATCAATCAGTTCGGTTTCTTCAGACGTAAAATTCCGATGAGATCCAACGAATACGGCTATGTTTCCTTGAGCGGATATTGCCGGGAATGTATCAGATGCAGATATACGATTAATGACGCGTTCCTGAGGAAGTTCTTTGATTGAGTAATCACGGCTATAAGTAGTTGAGTAGTTGATATGTACAGGGCCACCTCCATGACGGGTTGATTCTAAAAGAGCCTTATTGACATTCACATTACACAACCATACATCTGATTCATCTTTTATAACCGGGAGATCTACCTTTATTTTTACTATATCATTCGGACTTTGACGTCTGTCTATGTTTTGTGCTATCAGGTGGCCGATATTCTGAATTCCTTGATTAGCAGTCAATGCGATAACCGGAAGTTTTCTGTAAAAAGCTTCAGTAAGTCCAGGCATATAGTTCCTTGAAGCTGTTGCTCCTGTACAAGTGATGACAACCGGTTCTCCGGATTCAGCAGCCAATCCACAGGCTATGTATGCGGCAGACCGTTCATCTACAGATGAATACATTTCAAAATATGGGTCTTGCTGCATACTGGCTACTAATGACAAGTTGGTTGTACCAGGAGACGCTACCACTTTTTTTATTCCATGAGCTTTTAATAGTGATAGTATAATCTGTACTGTTCGTTCGTTAGTATAAAATTTGTTCATATCATTACTTTATTATTGATACATATATCGGGAATTTCCCGTTTTTCCTTCATTACACACTATAATTTGTCCTGATACACAAGATGAAGCATCGCTTATTAGAAAAGTAGCTACTTCAGCCACTTCTTCAGGCAAATATACCCTATGATTGGGATTGCCTTTGTAATAGAGATTACCTTCTTTCTTGAACCCTGTCATATCGGAGGTTGTAATGCCTGGTGCTACAGCGTTGATGCGTATGTTTTCTTTGATTAATTTGGGAGCCAATCCCTCTACTAAACTATTGATTGCAGCTTTGGTTAATCCGTATGGTATATCATCTGTTTGAATTCCCCGTTCACTGGATATGAAAAGAATGTTGGCATTTGGCGTTTTGTTGTTTCTGATTGTTTCAAGAAATTTTTGTGTCAGGAAATATCCTCCTCTCAAATTTGTATTTATCTGTTGGTTGAACTGTTCTATTGACACATTTGCTATATCCCACTCATGTAATGAAATCCCTGCGTTGTTAACGAGGACATTAATACCCCCTAAAAGCTGATTGGCCTTTTCAATAAATAGATTGGCAGTTGATACATCGCACACATCATAAACCAAATATTGACATCCTAATTGTTCGGATACTTCTTTTAAAGTTTTTTCTGTACGACCGGATATCAATACTTGGGCTCCTTCAGAAATAAACTTTTCAGCCATGGCTTTCCCAAGCCCGCGTCCTCCTCCGGTAATAATAATTCGTTTACCCTTTAATCTGTTGTTGGGTGATAAATAGGAGATGGATGCAGTAACATAAATATTGGGAGTACCATGTAAGATATATTGCAGGCCTCTTTTGATATATAATTTTATTGACATACTTAGATTAATTAGTGTGAAACATGAGAAATAATATTACGAACCTTGGATAGAATCAAATTCTTCTCGCCCGAATTCAACCCTAAAAAATAAATACTCGTTGATGTCATCAGGAAGCTGACGATTGTTGTTGTAATCAATCGGATGATAGACTGTTCCATATTCATATAGATTACGCTCGGAACAATGATGGCCGTCAAGGTGACTATCAGAATGGGAGAAAAGACCTGCTTAAGATACATCATCGGTGGGAACCCTAATAGCTTATGCATATAAAAAAGTCTGATGCCGTTTAATGATCCGTAAATAAATATATAGACTATATAAGAGACAAATGCCGGGTAACCCAATTTATATAATATCCAGGTGATAGGAAATACTAAACATCCTACAATTGTGACCGATAGCTGATAATTTCGAATTCTTCCTGTAGCAAGTATGGCTTTTAATCCCATTGACCCTAAAAGAGTCATGACTGTAGCGATCAGAGATAGTCTAAGAAACAGTGCTGTATATTCGGGAACTATTCCTAACCATATCTTCAATATGGTGTCTGCTTCAAGTTCAATAGGTATAAGAAAAAGAAGCAGCAAGAAATAAGAAAATTTGGTTCCTCTACAAATTAGGGTGAACATATACTCCTTGTTCCCGGCTGCATAAGATTTGGTGATTTGTGGAGTAATCGCCGTTGTGAAGTTCTCGACGAACTTCATGACTGCCCCTTCTACTTGCGTCACTATTCCGCGGGCTGCATTGAGTGTCACTCCGAAAAATACATTTATAAGCACATTCACTCCTTGCGTATTGAATATGTAAGCAGTATTACCGAAAAAACTCCAACCGGAATAACTCATCATTTCTTTCAAAAGACTTTTGTCAATCTTAAACTGATAGTTGCATTCCAAAAATTTCTTTTTGCAATACACACCATAGATTATTCTTAATATGACTGCAATTAAGAATAACAAGAAAGCATACGTGATTAATTTATCCAAGTATCTAGATGTCAGATACAGTGTGAGAACAAACAATAATTTTAAAGCTACTTCCAATATTCCGATATAAGCAAATACTTTCATCTCTTCATGTGCAATGATGCAAGCATCGTAAGGAACGCTAATCAGGCCGGTGATAAATGTAAGGATGGAAAATTGTAGGACCCAAAAGGTAGCACTCATTCTTTCGTCGGGAATGTTCAAATTAGAATTGAGCATCCACAGCCCACCTATTTCTGCTATTATGAATACAAAAATAGAAATGCCTAACTGTATGCTGACACTTGTTGAAAAGATGGTTTTTAGCCTTTCAAGATTACCTTCTCCCAATCCATACGTTATGAAACGACTGATTGCACCAGACAAAGACCCTGTAAGAATAGATAAAAAGGAGATAGTACCACCGACGATGTTGTAAATACCATAATCCTCAACTCCGAGTACATTTAGAATGATTCGACTTGTGTACAAGCTGACCACCATGATGGCAGCTGTCCGAATATAGAGTAAGAGAGTATTCTTGGCAATTCGCCGGTTTTTATCAGAATTACTTTCCATAACAATATTATGAATGTGTTATAGAGAAATTTCAGGAGTTTTTTAGAATATTCTCATATCTTTCACGCCTTCTTCTCCATCATCAGCTTATTGATGTGACAGCGCAGGTTGTCGGTCGAGGTGCCGGACTTGATCTGTTTGATGAACGGCTGGAGACTCTCGATGAACTCGGCGGTCACAATGTTTTCTTTGGTGATGTAAACGTTGTCCAACCGGCGCCAGGCTGATACGGCTACTTCGGAAGCTGTATCGCACTGCTGGATCTCGGTAATGAAGTCCTGCAACGACTGCATGTCCGGGATGTAGCGATGCAGCTTCAACTCTTCTTTACTTAGGTTGGACACTGAAGTCATTTCTTCCTGTTTGCACACGGAAATGGTAAAATGATTGCCGGTGATGATCTGCACCGAGTTGGCTGCTGTGACAGCAAAAACGATGCTGCCTTTCTCGATGTTGAAGGTATTGATGGTTTTACCTTCTTCTCTCTCTTCTTGTTTTTTTTCTGTTCTGTTCATTTGGTTAATTGTATCGATATTTATTGGGGGGATTAGGAAATGAAGAAATAGGGAGTTAAGGAGTTAAGCCGATAGATAGACTACTCTCAACACTAAACTCTCAACCTTGATCCACCACGGAGGACACAGAGTACATTGATTAATGAAGAATGAAGAATTAAGAATGAAGAATTATATTCCTTAGCGTTCGAATAAAAGAGGTTTTGAGCGAAGCTAATCCGCTACAGTAGAGACGCAAAATTTTGCGTCTCTACACACATATACACCATGATTCAAATCATCACGGAGGACACAGAGTTTCACAGAGGGAAAATTAAATCTGCGTTTTCCGTGTCATCCGTGCCTGAAAAAATCTTTCAATCATTAATCTTTAAAATCTTCATTACGTTTATTCCTTTGTTTTGACTGGTTTATTCAATGAGTATTCAACCATTATTCAACCGTTATTCAATGGGGTTGAAAAGGGTTGGTGAATACGAAATTTTATTGTAATTTTACCACATCAGTTAACCGAAAATCATTACGAATATGATCAACAGTATTATGTCTTTTTTTCATGCTCCTATCAGTAATAAAGTCCCTGCAGGAGTGTGCAGTGTTCAAGGACTTTATGAGTATATCACTACCGATCCGAAGCTTCGCGAACTGACTGAACAGGTGCGGAACGTGGCCGATGACAAGCAGGAGTATCGCCGGCGCAAACTGGCACTGCTGCCTTACGTGACACCCGCGGGCGTGTTCTCTTATTGCAGAGGTACGGACTTGCAGGTGCCTTCGGGGCTCTTGGTGGTGGACATCGATCACTTAGCTTCGTTGGAAGAAGCTGAGGTGTGGCGCGACCGTCTGGCTGCCGATCCCTTGCTGCGTCCCGATCTGGCTTTTGTCAGTCCCGGAGGACGAGGTGTCAAACTCTTTCTTTCCTATCGCGTGATGCCTGAGGAGACCCTTGCCCAGACCTTCGGTCGTGCCGTTCAGTCCGCCTGGAGCTACATTGAGCTGCGCTACGGTCTGAAGCCGGACAAGGCCAACAAGGATTTGGCCCGCGGGTGCCTGCTGGCGTTTGATGAGGGGGCGAAGGGGATGAAAATAAATGAAGAATGAAGAATGATGAATGAAGAATTGAGAATGGAGAATTGAGAATGGAGAATGGAGAATTGATAATTGAGAGTGAAGGAGTTAAGCCGATAGATAGGCTACACTCAACACTAAACCTTTATTCAACACAGAGGACATTCTTAAATGAAGAATTAGGAGTTAAAGAAGTTAGAGAAGTTAAAGAAGTTAGAGCCAATACATAGACTACTCTCAACACTTAACGCTCAACTCTCAACTTTAAACTTTCAACTCTCAATTCTCCATTATCCATTATCAATTAATCATTCTCCATTATCCATTCTCAATTATCCATTATCCATTATTCATTATTCATCAATATTTAATGTTAAATTATTTTGATATCATATTCACATGGATAACATCGAATTATTGCAGCGGCTGGTAAGCGCTGTTGAAGAATCGGGAGCGAATATTGCTCCTACTTACCAGGAATACATGCCGATGGCTTTTGCCATTGCCAACAGTTGCGGCGAGCAGGGCAGAACCTGTTTTCACCGCTTGTGCCGAATCTCGGACAAATACAACCGGACAGAGGCTGACAAGCTGTACGACCGTGCTTTGAAGGACGGACGCGGACAGAACTCGTTGGGAACCGTCTGGCATCTGGCCGAACTGGCGGGGGTGAAGATGGAGGCGAATCTTGCAATCTTGCAATCTTGCAACTCTCCTCACACACACCCACGCGCGCATACGCGCGAGAAACAACCGGAGGTGCCAAAGACAGAGAAAACGGTGCAGGCGCCTGTTCACAGCGGACTGCCGAACTGCTTTCCCGACTACGACTGGCCTGCCTTCATCCGACAGATGGTGGACTGCGGCGAATCGCCTGCCCAGCGCGATGTGCTGCTGTTGGGCGGACTGACCGTGATCGGATCGACCGTCAACAAACTGCTATATACGCCTTACGGCAAAAAAATGAAATATCCATGTCTTCAAACATTTATCATTGCGCCCCCCGCTTCGGGAAAAGGCGTTATATCGTGGAGCCGGAAACTGGCGGAACCCTTGCACAACACCTGTATGGCCAACTACCGCAAGGCGATGGAAGCCTATCAGCAGGAACATTCGCAGTGGGAATGTTTGGGCAAGGATAAGGCCAATCAGGCCGAACCGCAAAGGCCACCGCTGAAACTCTTCATTATCCCCGGTAACAACTCGGGAACCGGTGTCGTGGAGAACCTGATTGATGCTGACGGCATCGGACTGATCTGTGAGCCGGAGGCCGATACGGTGAGCACCGCCATCGGTGCCGACTATGGTCACTGGAGCGACACGCTGCGCAACTGTTTCGATCACGAACGCTTGGCTTTCAACCGGCGCACCAACCATGAGTACCGCGAATGCCGCTCGTCGTTCCTCAGCGTGCTGCTCAGCGGGACGCCCGCCCAAGTGAAACCGCTGATCCCTTCGGCAGAGAACGGCCTGTTTTCGCGCCAGGTGTTCTACTACATGCCGCCCATCGAGGAATGGGTGGATCAGTTCGACACCTCCGGACAGGATTACGACCGGGAGTTCATGGCCTGGGGGCAGCAGTGGGAACGGCTGCTCGCCACGTTGCGGACAGTGGTGTGCTCCATTCGCTTTGAACTGACATCCGATCAGAAGCAGGCGTTCAACAGCCGCCTGTCGCAACTGTTCACTCACGCGGGGGCGACCCATGGCGACGTGATGAAAAGCTCGGTGACCCGTATTGCCGTCAACCTGTGCCGCATGATGAGCGTGGTGGCCCTGCTGCGTGCGCTCGATCCGATGTTGCAGGCAACAGGGAACGGTAGTGCCGCTGACTGCAAGACGGACGGGAAACGCCGGTTGCGCAACTTCATGCGGCGTCTGCTGGCCTGTCCCGGGCTTGCTGCCGAGGAAGGGACGCCGAAAGAGAACGTTGCCGACGGCGTGGTGTCGCGTTTAGTGCTGTCCATCGGTGAGGCGGACTTTGAGGCTGTATTGGGGCTGGCTGCTCCGTTGTATCGTCATGCCTGTTATATCCTTTCGTTTCTTCCTGCTGTGGAGGTGCCGTCGGTGCAACTGCAACGACCGGAGATGATCTTCGACTTGCTGCCCATGTGCTTCAGTCGTCAGGACGTGCTGGAGCAGGCGGTGCGGTTCGGCATCCCCGAGAACACCATGGACTCGCTGCTGAAACGCTTCACCGACAAGGGACTGTTGGCAAAGTCCGGACGGGGTGAGTACGAGTTTGCCTCGCACGTGCGTGCGCGTGGGTGTGTGTGAGGAGAGTTGCAAGATTGCAAGATTGCAAGATTCTTTTTTCCCAACTGGGGAAATATTTTTTCCCAACTGGAAAAAAATCACGCTTTAAAATGAAGAACAAGAAAATGAAGAATGAAGAATGAAGAATGAAAAATTAGAAGTTAGAGAAGTTAAAGAAGTTAGAGAAGTTAAAGCTAATACATAGACTAATCTAAACACTTAACGCTCAACCCTCAACTCTAAACTCTCAACCTTAAACTCTCAATTCTCAATTATCCATTCTCCATTATCCATTTATCATTAACCATTAATCATTAATCATTAATCATTCTCAATTATCCATTAACCATTAACACTCATCATGTTCCAAATTATATCTTTAACCAAGAGCCGGCTGGCCCGGTATTATTTCCCGGAGGCGTCGGCGGTTGTTGCTACCAATCATCTGATGCGCTGGGTGCACAGCTGTCCTCCGCTGATGGCGGATTTGGAGGCGGTGGGCTACTGCCGTTCGCAGAAGTGGCTGACTGCTCGTCAGGTGTCACTCATCGTCCGTCACTTAGGTGAGCCGTAACCCATAGAAAACCATCAAAACCCATAAGGCCCCGAAAGGGGAGGGGTATCTTTGCATCGTGAAGGGGAAAATGGAGAACGAGTTAAATGAAGAATTAAGAATGAAGAATGAAAAATTAGAAGTTAGAGAAGTTAGAGAAGTTAAAGAAGTTAGAGCCAATACATAGACTAATCTAAACACTTAACGCTCAACTCTAATCTCTCAACTCTCAACTCTCAACGCTCAACCTTAAACGTTCAACTCTCAATTCTCAATTATCCATTATCCATTCTCCATTATCCATTAAATTCACCATTAACCATTCACCATTAACCATTAACCATTATCTATCATGGCTATCAGAGTAAAAGCACGCCAGATGAAGCTGGCAGTAGGGCCCTCGAAAGGGCAGTATCGTTTTATCATGTCCGCTGAGATTTACAGTACACTCAAGGAGGACAAAGTTGTTTCAGAAGCCGCTATCCGTTCGGGTATCTCCAAGGGAAGCATCAATGCTGCCTGGGAAGCCATTGGCGACGTGATCCGTGCGTGGGCTACGGAAGGTCACTCGGTTGCCATCCCGGGATTGGGCACGATGCGTTTTGGCGTACAGGCCACTTCGGTGGAGAACGTCGAGGACGTGGGGACCGAACTGATCACGACCCGGAAGGTGATCTTCACTCCCAGCACGGAGATCAAGGACGAACTGAAGAATACGTCCATCAACATCACGTGCTACGACAAGGACGGAAACGTCATCAAGCAGGTTACTTCGACCGACCCGGGTACCGTGGATGAGGAAGATCCTGATCAGTCCGGTGGCGGTGGAGGAGGCGGTGAAGATCCGTTGGGTTAAAGCCTTACCCCTGGCCCCTCTCCCAAGGAGAGGGGAAAGGGGAAGATACCACTGAGGATAGTTCTCTAATTAAGAATGAAGAATGAAGAATTAGAAGTTAGAGAAGTTAGAGAAGTTAAAGAAGTTAGAGCCAATACATAGACTACTCTCAACACTAAACGCTCAACACTCAACGCTAAACCTTCAACCTCTATTCAACACAGATTACGCAGATTATCGCAGATTAAAAATCCATGTTTTTCCGTGTAATCCGTGCCTGAAAAACCATTAATCATTAACCATTAATCATTAATCATTCTCCATTATCCATTCTCCATTATCCATTCTCCATTATCCATTAAATTAACCATTAACCATCAACCCTTATTAACTATGAACGAATCTAATTCTCAAAAAATCACCTGGAAGACGATTATTCATGCCATTATCCAGGCTGCTATTGCGGCACTGACGGCGCTTGGCATCAGTAGTTGTACTCAACTTTAACCTTTGTAACCTGTATGATTACCGAAACTTATCCTTTGACCGTAGGCGGGGAAGTAGTGCGTAACGAGCGCGCACTTCTCCGCGGGGTGCAGGACGGGATCTTGATGAATGGAGCGGACTCGGTCCGCTTCCTTGTCATCCACTGCTCTGCCACCCGTTGTGACCGTGACTATACGGTGGAACAGCTGATGCGCGACCATAAGGCGCGTGGCTTCCGTACCATAGGTTATCATTTCTACATCCGTCGTGACGGGACGGTGACCCGTCACCGGGGCTTGTTGGAGGTGGGGGCGCATTGCCGACCCTTCAACCGTTGCAGCATCGGCATCTGTTACGAGGGCGGTCTGAACGAGCAGGGGCAACCTGCCGACACCCGTACCCAGGAGCAGAAGGTGCAGCTGCTTGAACTCTTGCAAAAACTTCATCAACTGTTTCCCCAGGCAAAGATCGTGGGGCACAGGGATCTTCCCGGGGTGAGGAAGGAGTGCCCGTGCTTTGATTGTGGGGAATACAGGGAAATGAAGAATGAAGAATGATGAATGAAGAATTTGATTCACCACAGAGGACACGGAGTTTCACAGGGTAAAAAATCAATCTGTGTTTTCCGTGTAATCCGTGCCTGATTTGATTCAACGCAGATTACGCAGATTAACGCAGATTAGTTTGTACACATGCACACCGTAGAGACGCAAAATTTTGCGTCTGTACACACATGCACTATGATTCAATTCAACGCAGATTAACGCAGATTGAAATAAAACTGTGTTATCCGTGTCATCCGTGCCTAAAATATCTTTGTTCTTATTGGGAGACGCAAAATTTTGCGTCTCTACATGAATGTTGTTAAACGCTAAACCCTAAACTCTGCTTTCTCACTTTCTCCTGGATCACTGCTTCGAAGACGTGGAGGCGGTGGAGGTCGGTGCCCCAGTAGTCGATGAAGTGTTGTTGCTGAAGCCATTGGACTTTCTTCCGGGCGACGGGGCCATAGGCGCCTGCCAAGGAAGGAAGGTTGGACTGGAAGCGGATGCCACGGTCTTTCAGGCGGCGGTAGTCGTCGCGATCCATGTAGCCGTAGCGCTCGGGGTGAGCCAGTACGGGATGGTAGCCGCGGGACTTGATGCGTTCTAAGGTAGCCTCCAAGTTCATCGGCGGACTGAAGTAGCTGGTTTCGACCAACAGGTGGTTTTGCATCAGGGGCAGGACTTCGCCGGCGGACAGCCGTTGTTCGAACAGGTTGTCGAGCATGTGCTCGGCTGCCAATTGCAACCGGACGGGGCCTGTATATGCTTCCTGCAGCCGGGCGAAGCGCTCACGCAGGAAGGACGGGGTGTTGGGGATGTCCTCCATGATGTGTGGGGTGAGCCACACGGAGGTGATGCCTAACTCCTCGTAGCGTTGCAGCACTGCCAATGATTCGTCCAAGCTCGGCACTCCGTCGTCCACACCGGGCAGGATGTGACTGTGAAAGTCGGTGAAGCCGCGGAGGGTGTCGCGGAGGAATATTTTGGGGCGGAGGAACATTTAATAATTAATAATTAATAATGGAGAATGGAGAATGAAGGAGTTGCTACAGTAGAGACGCAAAATTTTGCGTCTGTACACACGTATGCATCATGATTCAATTCACTACAGAGGACATTAGTAAATGAAGACTATTCCTTAGCGTTCAAATAAAAGAGGTTTTGAGCGAAGCTAATGAAGAATGATGAATGAAGAATTTCTACGACTCATTAATCATTAACCATTTACTATTACGAAACTATCGGCTTTAACTTCTAACAGAGCAAAGCGGAGTGATAACTTCTATAACTTCTTAACTCCTTAACTCCTTAACTCCTTAACTTCAACTTACTAATAAACTTAAAATCTTTAAACCTTCAACGCTAAACCTTCCCCCCTCTCTTTTGGAGAGGGGAAGGGGGTGAGGCCTATTTTGATCCATAGTAACTTCCTGAACCGTAGCCGTAGTGGTAGGCATAGCGG
>CAJKOW010000020.1 GCA_905201685.1 uncultured Bacteroides sp.
GACACAAGGATTTTCAGTCCTTTGCTCTACCAACTGAGCTATGACACCATTGCTTATCTTTCGATTGCGGGTGCAAAGGTAAGCCTTTTTTTTTGATACTGCAAACTTTTATCGGAAAAATGTGTAAAAAAGAAGAGCTCTTTCGTGAAAAGTGACGTTCGAGGGAAGCTGGCTACAGTTTATTGGGAGAGAGGAGCTCTCTTTACGCGGAACGAGGCGAAAATCTTTTGAATCAGTTTTTCGGCATCGGATTGGCGTTGATAGAAGTCTTCATTGACAAATAGTTTGAGCAGGTGCATCCGTTTGCCGTCGGGCTGAATTAAGTAGTATATGCGTTCCTGCAGATAGATCCATCCTTTGTCTTCACTGTAGTTCTGTCCTTTGCGGGTGATGAGTATCAGTTTTTGTCCCGGTTTAGCCTTCAGTTCCGTACGCTTCACATTGCTCACTCCGGAGATACTGTTGTTTCGTCGGATTTCTTCTTCCATGTCGGCCATTGTGACTGCCTTTCCGTCCCGTCGTTCGTAGCTTTGCAGGAAAATGCCGTATCCGTCGAAGAGGTTTCCTTTTTTAGGTGAGTTCCATTGGAATACGTACAGGTGATAGGGGCCGGCATTGCGTTCATAGGGAGTGCCGTCTTTCTTTTGGAGGCTTCCCGGTTCCCAATCACCGGGGAGGGTGATGCTGTACAGCTTGTTTTCAATGACTTTTTCAGCCTTTCCTGTCTTGTCTTTTGCAAGGGTGGGGGCGCTCATTGTCAGTAATAACAGCGGTATGGAAAGGTAGAGTAATAGGTTTTTCATGTTGGAATGTCGGGTGAATGTTGTCGGTGGGTATTATAGGTATGATAAGAAAAGAGGACTGTCTAATGGCAGTCCTCCTATAATGGTTTTCATCAGCTTGCTTATCAGTCGATGTTCGGGTTGATGCTGTGCCATTGGTCGATAGCAGGCAGAACACCCATTTCGATAACTTCGTCACGCAGTGTGCAGAGGTGCTTGTAGCTTTCCTGCAGTTTGGCTTCTTCTTCGGGAGTACCCTTCAGTTCTTTGTAGTGAACGCCATCCTTTGTGATTTCAGTTTCCATAGCCATCATGATGTGGTCGAAGCCGTGGCTATATACGTAAGTACCTGCAGGCCAACGGAACGGTTTTCCACCCATAGCGGCAGCAATCATTTCGATAGAAACGTATGCCGGGCTCTGGAAAGAAGAACGACCGCGCAGGGCGATGATGTTGGCACCACCTTTGGTAACCTTAGTCTGGATTTCAGCCCATTGTTCCTTTGTCAGTTCGGGAGTACCGATGATGTCGAGCAACGGTTTGCCGTCAACCTTGGCAGTAGAAGCGTAAACAGCCATCTGTTCGCCGTGGCCGCCGTATGTACGGCAGTTTTCGATTTTATCGGGAGACATGTGGAAGTGCTTGGCCAGTTCGCTGCGCAGACGTGTGCTGTCGAGGGCAGCCAGTGTAGTAACCTGAGAAGGTTTCAAACCGGAGTACAGCAGTGTGATCAGACCGGTGATATCGGCCGGGTTGAAGATAACAACTACATGTTTTACATCGGGGCAATATGCTTTTACGTTCTTTCCGAACTCTTCGGCGATAGCGGCGTTACCTTTCAGCAGGTCTTCACGAGTCATGCCGGCTTTACGGGCTGCACCACCTGAAGATACTACGTATTTGGCACCGGTCAGGGCTTCTTTGATGTCGGAAGTGAAAGTCAGGTTCACGCCTTCGAAGCCACAGTGGAACATTTCTTCAGCAACACCTTCCAAACCGGGAGCGTACGGATCGTACAAGCAGATGTTCGGAGTAAGGTGCATCATGATGGCAGTTTGAGCCATGTTCGAACCAATCATACCGGCTGCGCCGACGATGGTCAGTTTCTCGTTAGTTAGAAATTCCATAATCTTTTATTTTATTTAAAAGTGAATATAAAGGTCTATTTTATATTTCCGGCTACAAAGATAATAAAATTCGCACAGACTTGTTCATAGAAGAAAGTTATCTTTTAGATTGAAAAGTTATAATTATATTCAGTTTACATTCACTGCGTTGTTTTAGGCAGGGAGCGCAAGGTGTTATTTTGTCTGTCCGGCCGAAAAATGAGCTTGACGATTTTGTTCTGCCTGCCGTTTCCATTATCTTTGCCCGAAAAGTAGAAGATTATGAGCATCGAATTAGGAAAATTCAACAGGCTGAAGGTGGTGAAACAGGTCGATTTCGGCATGTATCTTGACGACGATGTAGAGGGCGAGATTCTTCTGCCCAAACGCTATGTGCCGCAGGATTGCAAGGTGGGCGACGAGCTGGATGTCTTTATCTATTTGGACAACGAAGAGCGTCTGGTAGCCACTACGCAGGAGCCGTTGGTGCAGGTAGGTCAGTTTGCCTGCCTGGAGGTAGCGTGGGTCAACCAGTACGGAGCTTTTCTGAACTGGGGACTGATGAAGGACTTGTTTGTGCCTTTCAGCGAGCAGAAGATGAAAATGCAGGTGGGCAAACGCTATGTCGTCCATGTCCATCTGGACGAGGAAAGCTACCGGATTGTGGCTTCGGCCAAGGTCGATCGTTACCTGTCGAAGGAGAAGGCCGACTATGTGCCGGGGCAGGAAGTGGAAGTGCTGATCTGGCAGAAGACCGACTTAGGCTTCAAGGCCATCATCGAGAACCGCTTCGGAGGATTGCTCTATGACAGCGAGATATTTCAGCCGCTACATACCGGCATGCGTCTGAAGGCATACGTGAAACAGGTGCGCGACGACGGCAAGATAGACCTGATGCTCCAGAAGCCCGGTGCAGGCAAGGTGGACGACTTTGCCAAGACGTTGCTCGAGCACATACGCAGCAACGGCGGACGCACGCCGCTGAACGACAAGACGCCGGCCGAAGAGATATACGCAATGTTCGGTGTCAGCAAGAAGACGTTCAAGAAAGCTGTGGGCGACTTGTACAAGAAACGCTTGGTGGTGCTGCAGGACGACGGCATCGTGCTGGCAAAAGAATAGGGATTTCCCTACCGGGGAATAGAGTATGTGACGAGGGAGGGGATTTTTCTCTCCCTATTTTTGTGTCACGAGCAAGGCACCGTGTCGGACGTGGCAACTGTTGCCGCCTGCGGCCGATACTTTCTGTTGGAAGAAGAACGGTAGCGGTGGCTTTGCCGGAATTATCATGAAGAAAACAATTATAAAAAAAGGAGGGAACCATGAAACGATTTATCATCCTGTTTTGTACCGTTTTGGCAAGTACCGTTTTGTGCAGTGCCGCGATGAGCAGCAGCCGCGTGCGTCACGAAACCCGTTTTCTGACAGACAAGATGGCTTATGAGTTGAAGCTGAGTACGGCACAGTATAACGACGTGTACGAAATCAATTACGATTTCATTGTAAACATCGGCCCTTTGATGGACGATGTGCTTCGAGGCGAAGAGTGGGCGCTGAACCGCTACTACGATTGTCTGGACATCCGCAACGACGACTTGCACTGGGTGCTCAACCGTAGCCAGTACGGCCGCTTTATGCAGGCTGCCTATTTCTTCCGTCCCGTCTATGTTTCGGGCGGGCGTTGGAATTTCCGCATTTACCTGACCTATACCGATCGCAATCATTTCTATTATCCGCGTCCCCCTCATTACAAGACCTATTGCGGCGGACACGCCCGTCCCCGTCATAACCAGGTGAGTTATTATAAGGGGCGCTACCATCATGCGTTTTATACGGGCAGTTTCCGCATCCGCGACGGCAAGCACTTTCAGTCCAGTCGCCGTTCGGACTTCGGCAGCATCCGTCCGCGTCCGAATTCAGTGAAGAAACCCGACTTGAAAGCACCGAAGGGTCCGGCAAGACCGAAACCGGGAAAGGCTCCCGAAAGGGTTAGCCGTCCTAAAAAAGACAAAGACAAGGCACCGGTACAGCGTCCGGCAAAGGGGTCTTCGCGGAAGGACCCGAAAGGACGTGCTTCGTCCAATTCCTTGCGGAAAGGGGCGTGAAATGTACGATTTTTGCAGGCGATGTAACGTAGGGAAAAACTTTTGTTACCTGTGAGAAAGTGACGGGGAAAACGCCGGGAACCTTACAGTTTTGTTACATCGCTATGCGTAAGTCGTTGTCTATGAGCATTGTCAGTTTTCGTCAGTCTCTTTTTGTTGGGTGTAATTTCCCTTTTGTATATATTTGGGCACTGATGCAGAGGGGCTGTGAGCCACGCTTGTGTTGCTCGTGAGCCACACTTGTGTCGTTCGTGAGCCGTGCAAGTGTTTCTCGCGAGCCGTGCAAGTGTTGTTGCCGGCAACTACAGGCAGTTGACGGTGCTGAAGTAGATGTTTACGTTTGCCAAGTGCCACTTGGCGGTCGTAAAGTCCCTCTTTGCAACAGCGGTTAGGGAAAAAGAAAGGTGAAAGGGTGAAGGCTATGGCCGGAAACAGCACTGTTTGAAGACAGATGTTTTCTCTCCTTTCACGCTTTCACCAGCTGCTAACTGCTGATTATCAGCGGAATGTGGTGAAAGATGAAGTTTCACGCCGGTTTCACCGATTTTTGAGTTACACTTAAAACTATCAAACATGAAAACAAAAGGATTGCAGGCGATGAAGGCGGCGAATGGCTGGCTGTTTATGGGAATGTTGCTGATGGTATGGCTGGTCGCCGCGTGCTCTTCGACTTCCTCACGTGGCGTTGCCGATGCAGGTACTACGATTACTGTCAATGTGGACAAGGTCGAGGATTTCGACTTTCATGATTATTTCGATACCGTGAGGTATATCCCGTTGGAAACTACCGACGATGTTTTGATTGGTAAGGTTACGAAACTCTATCTGACGCAGGAGAACATCCTTGTCTTCGACCAGAAGACGATGAGTCTGTTTCTGTTTGATGCCCTTGGGCGTTTTGTCAGAATGATAGGCAATAAGGGCGAAGGTCCCGATGAATATATGTATATCAATGACGTGCAACTTGATGCCAAGCGTGGACTGGTGTATGTTCACGAACGGTTCCGGAACCGGATATATACCTATAATCTTTCCGGCAACCTGTTGGAGCAATCTGCGAAAGCTGCTGTTGAGTTCAATTCCTTTTTCCGGACGGAAGAGGGCGTATGGGTGTACAGTTGCTTCAAGGACAATAATCCCGGACATTACAATCTGACTCTTTTGTCTGCAGATCTGCAAACCGTGAAGAAACAATATTTCCCTCAGAAAGAGTTTGTGAATGTGACGTTTGAGTCTGTCTTCACCGACGATGGGCGGGGACGTGCTTTCTTCTATTATCCGTCGAGCAACATGATTTACGAGTTGGACGGAACGGATGCCGATCCTTATCTTTGCATAGACTTCGGCAGTCGCACAGTGCCTTACGACCAGATACGCGAAGCTGGCAGTATGGAAGAATATGACAAACTGCTTGCCGACCATGATTACTTAGGCGATATCCAGCATTGCTTTGTCACCCGCAACCGTGTGTTCTTTTCTTTCTCCGAGATGGGGACAGGCATGGGGCTGGGCTATAAGTGCTTCTATGACAGCCAGTCGGGAGGGACACGTGTGTTCAAGGCTCCTTTCATGTCGTCGGTCGATTATCCCATTGCCCTGAACCTGTTGTATGCCTCGGACGACTTGTGGATCTATCCGTTGTATCCCTCGTTGTTTTCCGACGAGAGCTTTGAGAAGCTGAGGAAAACGTTCGATGCGGATGTTCAGTTCGATTCGAACCTGATACTGGCAGTCTGTCATCTGAAGGAAAAAGCCCGGGATTAGGAAAACTTCGCTTGTGGCGGACGGAGCGGTGAGGTCAGAAGCCTTCGTCCGTTTCAGTTTCTGTCTGGTCAGGTACTTCTTCCTCCCCTTCCTCAGCCTGTGCTTGGAAGCTTGCAAGAGCGGCACCGCGCAGTGTGACGTTGGCGATGTCCACCTTGGCGGCCTGTTCCTCGCTGATGAGGCCTTTCTTGGCCAGCCGTTCGGCGATGAGGCGGAAGTATCCCTCCTGGCTGTCGCGCAGACGCCCGTCGGGAGTGAAGGAACTCTTGTAGTGCTTGGGCTTGGGGATAATGGATGCCAGGAAGATACACTCTTCCAGCGAGAGCTGTGAAGGCCGTTTGTCGAAGTAGAAATCGGCTGCTTCGTGAATGCCGTAAATCAGGGGACCCCATTCGGCTATGTTCAGATAGACCTCGTACATGCGTTCTTTGGACGTGAGGTGCTGTCCTTCGATCAGCCAGACAATGAGCGCTTCTTCCAGCTTGCGGGCTATGTTCTTGTTGCGGGTCAGGAAGACGTTCTTGACTAATTGCATCGAGATGGTGCTGCCTCCCCGTGCAAACTTGCGTACCTTGAGGTCGTGTATCAAGGCTTCGCGCAGCGCGTCGGGCAGGAATCCCTGGTGGTAGAAGAAGGCACCGTCTTCGCTCTGCATGACGGACATCTGCAACAGCTCCGGTACTTCGGCCAGGGGAGTGAAGTGCTCCCACGAAGGCCCTACAGGGAAGGTGCGGACAGGACGGCCGTCTTCGTAGGCCGTGTATTCGAATTCTCCGTTCATCTTGTTCAGCGGAGTGCGCCCGAACTGCAGGATATGGAAGTCTCTGCCCTTCAGCTCCGATTCGAAGCGGAGGCTGTCCAGTTGTGCAAAGTCCACATCGAGCAGGAAGTGATAGGCCAGTTCGCCTTCCGTGCGGATACCTTCCAGATTCTCAAACAAGCCTTTGGGCAGCGAGCTGAACAGTTCGTCGGACGGGAACCAGGGCTTGTTGACCGATGCCGTGAAGTGCCACGTCGGTGTCGTACCCGATTGCTGCGGGTGTTCTATCCGCATGTAGGGATGAAAGGTGAGTGTATTAAAACGTATCAGGCTGGCGCTGTCCAGTTCGACGGATTGCGGCGCCACATCGACGTGGAAACGTAGCTGCCCATGGTCAAGGTTGATCTTTTCGGTGGACAGGCGCTTGTGATAGACGTGCAGACCGCGCACTTCGGCTTCGCCCACAAGGCAGGCAAGGTTGTTGTCGCCTTTCTCTTGCGACAGGCGGCACGTAAGGCTGTCGAACTGTACTTCGGCACCAAAGCGCCGGCCGATGTAGGGGACGGTGAGCTGGGGTGCGGTGACCGTGGCATGCAGGTGGCGGTCCGACGGGTTTAGTTCTCCGCTGATGTTCCACTGTTGGCTGAGGCTGTCTTCTTCGATGAGCATCTCTGACTGGAAGTGGCGGTCGGAAATGTGCAACCGGGGGATGTGGAATGCAACGAAATTGCTGTCCTTGCGTTCATAAATGTGAAGGTTGTTCAGTTCGCCGTTGTCGGGGAGCAGCCCAAATAGCAAGTCGAGCAGTGTGTTGACGCGGCGGGCATAGTTTGTTTCGGCCTTGGGAGTGTCCCGCTTGGGCTGTTCGGAAGCGGGAAGAAACAGGAAGTCGTAGTTGGCCTTACCGTCCTGCTTGATGAAGCGGAGCGAAAGTCCGTCCATACCGACGTGACGGACGTTGATGTTGCCCCAAAGCAACGGCCACAAGCCGATGCGAACGTCGAGCGATTGCAGGGCAAGGAGCGTGTCGCGCCCCGAGGGAACAACGGTCAGCCCTTCGACTGCTATGGTGCGCAGACCTTTCATATGCAGTCTGTCGTAACCGATGTCGAGCCCGTAGCGTTGTTCTATACCGGCCATGTGTTTGTCTGCCATGTGACGCAACAGGCTGCCGCGGCTCAGAAAAGCCGCTACGGCAACCAGCAGAAGCAGCAGGACGGAGCCTGCCGCTACTTTTACGTATCTCTTTTTCATATCTTTATGCTTCTTGTTTCGTTCCAATGCTTTCGGGCACAAAGATACGACATTTTTACGTCATTCGATTGGAATACCTTTGTAGAAGTCCAGAATCTTGGTGCGGAACAGGTAGTCGTATTTAGCCTGTAACTCATCGCTTTGGGCCTTCATCAGGTTTTGTTTGGCTTCGTTGTACTCGACAGCGGTAGCCTGGCCGTTGATGTATTTTTCGTTCATCAGCTGGAAGGATGCCTGGCTGGCTTCGGTGGCGGCACGGCTGCTGGTGTATTTGCTTTCGGAAGCGGTGGCGCTGTACCAGGCCTGCTGAATCTCCTTGTAGAGGGTCTTCTTGGCATTGTCTAACTGCAGGGCATAGTTTTCGCGTTGCAGGCGTGCCGTGCGTACCCGGTTGCGGGTACTCAGCCGGTTGAAGATAGGTACGCTCAGGCTGAGGCCGACATACTTGCTGAAGTTGTCACCCATCTGCTGGTTGAACGTACGGTTGATGGTCGAGTAATAGCTGGTGCCCAAACTTCCGTTCAGGCTGAGTTGCGGGTAGAATCCGCTTTGTGCGATGCGGATGCTGTGGCGACTGCCTTCCAGACGGTATTGGGCTGCCTGTATCGAGGGCTTGTTGACTACGGCACTTTGATAGATGTCGTCGGGAGGCGTCAGCGGAGTCAGTTCCAGCTGGACGGCCGGTTCCTCTAAGACGAATCCTTCGGGTGTCTCCAGTTCGATGAGCTGGCTGAGGTCGAGCAGAGCCAGTTGGTAGTCGTTGTTGGTCTGCACGGCGGTCATCTCGTCCTGTGCCACACGCGATTTGGCTTCAGCTACTTCGGCCGGTGAGGCTTTTCCCAGTTCGGCCAGGCGGCTGATGCGTTCCAATTGTTCTTTACTCAGTGCAACCTGCCCCAGTGCAACCTGATGGAGCTCTTTGTTGAACAGCACTTGCAGATAGTACGACGCCACGTTGATGGAGATGTCGTCTTTGGCTTTCTGTAAGTCGGCCGTGGCGGCTTTCAGGTTCAGTTTGGCCAGTGCGTACTCGTTCGGAATCTGCAAACCGGTAAACAAGGGAACGCTGGCACTGAGCGACATGTTGGTTCCGTGGCTGCTGGTGTTGACGTAAACGGTCGAGTAGTCGCCTGTGTTTTCGTCGGGTACGGCGGTTTGCGTACGTCCCCAGTTCCAGCTTTGGTTGGCACTGCCGTTTATGCTGGGCAGGCGTGCCCATTTGGCTGTATTCACTTCCACTTCGCTTTGGCGGGCTGCGTTTTCGCTCTGCCTGATGTCGATGTTGTGCTCGATGGCGTAGTCGATGCAACGGCGCAACGACCAGGCCTCTTGTGCCTGCAGGCCGGTGTAGGCACAGGCTATGCAGGCTATCATGAAGATTCGTTTCATAATGATTGGTTCTGATGGTTCGTGGTTATTCTTCTTCTTCGTTTTTGCTGGCGTTACGTATCAGGTCGTTGGTTGTAATGCCTTTCTTGACAGCTATCTTTATGCCGTCGCTCATGCCTACTTCGATGGGCTGGCGGCGGAACTGCTGTTGAGGTACACTGTCGGTCAGGACGTAAACAAAGGTGCTGTCGTCCTTGAATTCAACGCAGCCTTCGGGGATGGAGAGTACCTGTTTGGCGCGCTCAAGCACGATTTCGCCGTTGGCCGAATAGCCCGAGCGGATTACTACCGTATCGGGTACGGTGACGGCTGCCTTGATTTCGAACTGATTGGCACCGTTGTCTTCGGTCGATTTGGGGGCGATGTACTCTAATGTGGCCTGGAAGGTGAGGTCCTGCAGGGCGCCGATGGTGATTTTCAACGGCATTCCTTCGCTGACACGGCCTACTTCGGTCTCGTCGATGTTGCCTCGGAAAATGAGGTCGTTCATGTCGGCCACGGTGGCAATGGTGGTTCCGTCGTTGAAGGTGTTGCTCATGATGACCGAGTTACCCACCTTGACAGGAACGTCCAGAATCAACCCTTCGATGGTCGAGCGGATCAGTGTACTCGAGAAGGAAGCGCTGTTCTGTGTGATGCCTTCCTTTACAATCTGCAGGTTGTCTTTGGCTGCCTGTAATTCTTCGCGGGCTTGCTTCACGGTCACTTCCCCTTTTTCGTATTCTTCGGTACTGATCAGTTTGTCCTGATAGAGCTTTTCCAGGCGGGCAAAGTCGGTTTCGGCCTGTCGTCCGTTGATTTCGGCCAGTCGGACGCGGCTTTCGGCCGAGTTCAGTGTTCCCAGTTCAGGAATCACTTTTACTTTGGCTATCACTTCACCTTTCTTCACTTTCTGTCCGGCTTCTTTATAGACTTCTTCGATGATACCCGAAATCTGGGGCTTGATGAGGACTTCGTCCCGTGGCTCTATTTTACCGGTGACGACGGTGGTCTTCTCCAGGTCGGCCACGGTGGGATGAACGGTTTCATACACGGTAATTTCCGGTTGCGACTTCTGGTAAAGGAATACGAAGGTCCAGATGAAGATGCCGGCAACGATGACCAGCAACGCGATTTTCAGAATCTTTTTAGCTTTCATATTTGATGTTTGTTAGTTATTGTTTCTTGTTCGGTTGGTTTTGTTTCATATTTTTCTTTTTGGCCGACGGCAGTTGGCGGTTATGGGTTTGTCATTCGTCGCGTATCGCCTCTATCGGTTTGATGGCCATGGCCCGATAGGCCGGTGCCAGGCCGGCCAGCACACCGAGGGCAATGAGCAGGATGCAGGTGCCAACGGCCATACCGAAGCTGACCTGATAGTGTATCTCGACTACTCCCTGCGGATTGGCAGCCGCTTCTAATACTTGCAACACCAGTACGGCCAGCGAGATGCCCGCCATGCCTGCCACGGTGGTCAGCACCATGCTTTCCGAAAGAATCTGTTGCAGGATGTCGCGCGGCCGGGCGCCAATGGCACGTCGGATACCTATTTCGGTAGTACGTTCGCGCACGGTCACCATCATGATGTTCGATACGCCGATGGCTCCTGCAAACAAGGTCCCCAGGCCTACCATCCAGATCAGGATGTGTACGCCGGTCATCAAGGCATCCATCATGGAGAACATGGCTTCGACGTTGAGCATCATTACTGCCTGTTTGTCGTCGGGCGAGATGTAATGGGCCGATTTGATGGTTTGTTGCAACTTGTCTTCTACGTCGGCCACCTTTACGCCGGGTTTCATGGTGAAGCATATCAGTTCGACTGTGTTGCCCATGTTGTACATCTTTTGCATGGTGGTATAAGGCAGGGTGACGGCTTCGGAGGCCTGTCCCTGAATGTTGACGTTGCCTTCGGACGAGCACATGCCTACTACGCGGTAGTAGATGCTATCTACTTGTATGTAACTTCCGCAGGGATCACCACCTTTTGGGAAAAGGCTTTCGTAAACGCGTTTACCGATGACACACACTTTGCGTGCTTCGCGGATGTCCACGTCGTTGATGAACCGTCCGTAGGCAATCTCCTGATGCTCGATTTGTTCGTAGTTGGGGTAAAGTCCCTTGATGCTACAGTCATATTTGTTACCTTCGTAGATGGCTGTCTTCCCCCACAGGGCTACTGAAGGGGTGGCTATATCTATCTGGCTGAGTTTGCCGATGCGTTCTATGTCGGCCATCTCCAAGTCCCAGCTTCTGCCTTTTCGGAAGCCTTTGTATGCTTCGCCTGTAGGCTGGGCGAAGATGAATCCGGAATTGGTGGCAAATCCTTCGAATTGTTTCCGTAATTCTTGTTCCATGCCTTGTCCGCCTCCCATGAGGGCTACAAGCATGAAGATGCCCCAGAATACGCCGAAGGCCGTCAGCAGGCTTCGCGTCTTGTTGCGGGTGATGGTGACGAGGATTTCCTCGCAGGTGTCTTTGTCTATTTTCATAATGAATAAGAAGCCTCACCCCCGGCCCCTCTCCCAAGGAGAGGGGAGTAGGGGATGATACTTTATGATGAATGTATTATACCATTTATAATAATTATTTCTCTCTGTTTTTTCACTTTTCACTTCTCCCCTCTCCTCGGGAGAGGGGGCGGGGTGAGGCCCCTCTTTTTTAATCCGCCCTCAACGCCTCAATCGGTTTAATCTTCGTAGCCTTGCGGGCGGGGAAGAATCCGGCCAATGTACCGGCTATGATCAGTGTAAGCGTGGCTTGAATGGCTATGTGCAAATCCACTGTGGGGTCGCTGAACATTTTGGCTTGAAACATGCCGGCATCCATGGTTTGGCTTCCGAAAGCATTGTCCATCCATTCCGTTACTCCGATGCCTGCCACCATGCCGATGTAGCCGAACAAGGTGGTGATGGTGACACTCTCGACGATGATGAGCCACAGGATGGAGGATGGTTTGGCACCCAGTGCTTTGCGGATACCGAACTCGTGGGTTCGCTCGCGCACGGTGATAAGCATGATGTTCGATACGCCTACGATGCCACTCAGTAGGGTAAAGATGCCGATCACCCAGATGGCAGTGCGTAAGATACCCATGGCATTCATGGTACGCAGGTAATCGGTAAAGCGGTTCCATATCCAGATGGCGCTGGTGTCGTCGGGGGAGAAGCGATGATTGGCTCCGATGACCCGGCGGTAGTTTGCTTCAAATTCATCGTTGCTTTCGATGGAAGTGAGCCCTTCGGTGGTCAACAGAATATTGTTCAGCTTGTTGCCTTTGTTGTAGATGGTTTGTAGGGTACTGAAGGGAATATAGGCTTCACTTGGTTCGCTGTTGCCCTGGTCGTTGTAGATGCCAACTACCTGATAGGCAATGCCGTTGGCATTGACGAACTGTCCGATGGGATTGGTATGTGTCTTACCAAAGAGGATGTCGGCCGATTTGCGGTGGAGTACAATGACTTTGCGCCGTTCTTTCAGGTCGGTGACGTTGATAAAACGTCCATCGGCTGTTTTGATGGCTTCGATGTCGATGTAGTTGGGATAGACGCCCAGCAAAGAGAGGTTGACATATTCTTTACCGAAACTGATGCTAAGGGCGCTTTGCCGTACGGTAGCACCTACGCTTGAAATATTTTCTGGGAACTGAGTCTCAGAATCTTTCAAGTCCCTGTTGTCTAACTCGATGCGGCGCCCTTCTTTCAGTCCGTCGTACGATTGGGTGGTCAAGCCGGGGAAGATGCGTATGGAGTTGAGGGCTCGTTCGGACGAGTTTTGTTCGAAGGCATGGATAAGTCCGTTGCCTGCACCTAACAGAACGATGAGCATGAAGATGCCCCATGCTACGGCAAAGCCGGTCAGGAAGGTGCGGAGCTTGTTGCGCCTCAAGGTGCCGTATATTTCTTGCCAAAGGTCAATCATAAAGTTGAGGTATTGGATTAATTATGGGAGTCAAGTAGCTAACGCAAAGTACGATTGTTGTGAATGAGGTTGTGCTATTGGTTTAGCCTTTTAACTCCGAAAGTTCGAATGCTTAAAAATAATTATTTCATAAATCCGTTTTTCCCGAACGGCGAAGCATCGTGGTTCAGATTCTCTTCGATGGTGCCTATAACGCCGTCTTTGATGTGGATAATCTTGTCTGTCTGGTTGGCAACACCACTTTCATGGGTCACGACGACGATGGTCATCCCCGTCTGATGTAGGTCTTTCAGAATCTGCATTACTTCGACCGAAGTTTTGCTGTCAAGGGCTCCGGTCG
Organism: uncultured Bacteroides sp.; assembly: GCA_905201685.1. Classification (GTDB taxonomy): domain Bacteria; phylum Bacteroidota; class Bacteroidia; order Bacteroidales; family Bacteroidaceae; genus Bacteroides. The sequence continues at coordinate 13,401 of CAJKOW010000020.1, forward strand.
GTTCGTCGGCCAGGATAATTTGAGGGCGGGTGATGAGAGCGCGGGCAATGGCCACACGTTGTTTTTGTCCTCCTGACATTTCGTTGGGCATGTGATTGGCCCAGTCTTTCAGTCCCAGTCGGTCGAGGTACTCCAACGCCAGAGCGTTACGTTTTTTGCGGCTTACTCCCTGATAGAAGAGGGGCAGGGCGACGTTCTCTACCGCGTTCTTGAACGAGATGAGGTTGAATGACTGGAAGATGAAGCCTATCATGCGATTGCGGTACTCGGCGGCACGTGTTTCGCTCAGGTTCTTGATGAGGGTACCGTTCAGGTAATATTCGCCCGTGTCGTAATTATCTAATATACCTAATATATTAAGTAAGGTGGATTTGCCCGATCCTGATGCACCCATGATGGATACGAATTCTCCCTTTTCGATGTGCAGGTTGATTCCTTTGAGCACATGCAACGGTGCGCCGTTGTTGTAGGTCTTGTTGATGTCTTTTAGTAGTATCACGACTCTCTAAGTTTAATGTTTGCTCTTATTAATTTTCACTATTAGACGCTCAGAGGTTGCGAAAAGTTGCAAACCGGCTGAATTTTTTTAAAAAAAGATTTTGTAGTGTCGTTTTTCTTTGTGATTTTTGTAAACATAATCATTAAAATAACTAACCCTTTAAAACGGATTGATATCATGAACTCAACCATGGAAAAGCCCTATGTAGTGGGCATTGATATAGGTGGAACAAATACTGTGTTTGGTATTGTTGATGCACGTGGGACGATAGTAGCTACAGGCTCCATTAAAACAGGGGCATATGCCGACGTTAACGATTATGTGGATGAAGTGTGTAAGCATCTTCTGCCGCTTATTATAGCCAATGGAGGTGTGGAAAAGATAAAGGGAATTGGAGTTGGTGCACCTAATGGCAATTATTATAGCGGTACCATCGAGTTTGCTCCGAATCTGCCTTGGAAAGGTGTGATTCCCTTGGCTACTATGTTCGAAGAGCGTTTGGGTATTCCTACAGCACTGACTAATGATGCCAATGCGGCCGCTATCGGTGAAATGACTTATGGTGCTGCCCGAGGCATGAAAGACTTTATCATGATTACGTTGGGAACGGGTGTTGGAAGTGGAATTGTGATCAATGGCCAGATGGTATATGGTCACGATGGCTTTGCTGGCGAATTGGGACATACCATTATCCGTCGCGAGAACGGTCGTCTTTGTGGATGCGGACGTCGTGGCTGTTTGGAAACTTATTGCTCGGCTACCGGTGTGGCACGTACAGCTCGTGAGTTTTTGACTGCCCGTACCGAGCCCAGTCTGTTGCGTTCTATTCCGGCAGAGAACATTACCTCCAAAGATGTGTACGATGCTGCTGTAAAAGGTGATAAGCTGGCTCAGGATATTTTTGAGTTTACAGGTACGCTGCTGGGTGAGGCATTGGCTGACTTTATTGCTTTTTCGAGTCCCGAAGCCATTGTTTTGTTTGGTGGCTTGGCGAAGGCGGGAGATTATATCATTAAGCCCGTTCAGAAAGCAATAGAAGAAAATGTGTTTCATATATATAAAGGTAAGACGAAACTGTTGATTTCCGAACTCAAGGATGCTGATGCTGCTGTATTGGGTGCCAGCGCATTGGGTTGGGAACTGAAGGATATGAAATAAATTCACCTGAAGCACGTCGCTTCGGATGTCATTTAAGAGAACCATGCGTCAGAACGGAAAATTCTTCTCCGTTTTGGCGCATTCTTATTTTTATTGCATAGAAATTTAATCGGAAGTTTGGGATAAAAGTTTGCAGGGAAGTCTCTCTCTGAAGAAAGTTTGAATGGAGTTGGTGATGCAGACAGATTTTCGATAGAAGCGTTTGGGTAGGAATATTTTGTGCGGGCTGTGATACGGATAAGAATAAAAAAAAGAGTGCATCGTTGGGATACACTCTTGTTTGGTAGCGGTTCAGGATGATTAGCCGTTAGCTCTTTTTTCTTTGATTCTTGCTTTCTTACCTGTGAGGGCACGCAAGTAATACAATTTGGCACGACGTACTTTACCCACTTTGTTCACTTCGATGCTGTCGATAGCCGGTGATTCAATCGGGAAGATACGCTCTACACCTACGGTACCTGACATTTTGCGTACTGTGAAACGCTTCTTTTCGCCATGACCGGAAATCTTGATAACAACGCCACGGTACAGCTGTACACGTTCCTTGTTACCTTCGATGATACGATATGCTACTGTTACTGTGTCACCTGCCTTGAAGCTCGGGTGTTGCTTACCGGTAGCAAATGCTTCTTCTGCAATTTTAATTAAATCCATTGTTTTTATTATTAAATTGTTTGATCGTTACAACGCAACATGCCAGGCTTCTCTCGGTGCGTCCTGACAGCGATTGCGCGAAAGCGGTGCAAAGGAACGAATTATTTGTCAGATACACAAATGTTTCACCCTATTTTTGTTTGAAATCTGCTTTACGAAGATTACTCATGGCTGATTGCTTTTAGTCGCTGATTGGTATTGGGAATTATTCTGGTTTTAGAAAATTTGGCATTGTTCTGTTTCTTTTTCCTTTTGTAATTCTTTTCTTCGTAAGGAAAAAGTATCTTTGTAGCTACAAAGGTACAGAGAGTATGTCTGTCCCGCAGATATTCATAAAACAGAAAACGGATGAAAAAGAATTATTTTAAGTTTGTTTCGGGAGCAGTGCTGGGTACTGCCTTTTTTTTAGTGTCCTGCCATTCTGCTTACGAAGTGACGAAAGTAGAGGGGGAAAGGGTAGCAATCAATTCATCGTGGGATACACATCCGGATGCGGAAGCAATGGCATTGCTCGCTCCTTATAAGAAAACGGTGGACAGTATTATGTATCGGGTAGTAGGTACGGCAGATGTGTCGATGGATCGCAAACGTCCGGAGGATCTTTTGTCGAATCTGGTAGCCGATGTTTTGCGTGAATCGGCAGTGCAAGTGTTGGGAAAGCCGGCTGATATGGGACTTGTCAATATAGGCGGCTTACGCAGTGTGTTGACACAAGGACCTATTACATGCGCTGAAATTTACGAAATATTACCTTTTGAAAATGCGCTATGCGTACTTACAATCAAGGGCGTTTATTTGAAACAGTTGTTCGAAAATATTGCATCCCGTGGTGGAGAAGGAGTCAGTGGAATACGTCTGGAAATCACTCCCGAAGGTAAATTGCTGAACGGAACGATTGCCGGTCAGGCTGTAGAAGATAACAAGATGTACACAATAGCCACTATCGACTATCTGGCGGAGGGGAACGACGGTATGACGGCACTGATACAAGCTGAGAAGCGTGAATGCCCCGAGGATGCAAGGTTGCGTGATCTCTTTATGAAATATGTAGAGAAACAGACTGCTGCCGGAAAGGCAATAACCTCGCGTATGGAAGGACGGATTGTCGTAAAGAAGTGACGACATAAGTAATACATCCCTGTTTTTTTAAGATATCCAATGCCACTGTATTGGCTGAATTTAATGATATATATTTAATAATTTAGATTTTTCGTATGAAGCGTTTATACATAATCGGTCTGTTGTTTGCTCTCATGGCCGGTAGTGCGTCGGCACAGCAAAAGGAATTGTATATTCTCCAGACAAGTGATACGCACAGTCGTATTGAACCCATTCCGGCTCAAACTGCCGATCCGGCTGCCGGTATGGGAGGGGTTGTTCGTAGGGCTACGTTTGTGAAGAATTTCAGGAATGAACATCCTGATGTACTCTTATTCGATTGTGGTGACATCTCGCAGGGTACACCTTATTATAACCTTTTTAAAGGAGAAGTGGAAATAAAAGCCATGAACCTGATGAAGTATGATGCCATGACTATCGGCAACCACGAATTTGATTTTGGTCTCGAGAATATGGCGCGTCTGTTCCGAATGGCTGATTTTCCGGTTGTTTGTGCCAATTACGAGGTGAAGGGAACGGTACTCGAAGGCATTGTTAAACCTTATGTCGTTCTTGAACGCAGCGGATTGAGAATAGGTGTGTTTGGTATTAGTCCGAAGTTGGAGGGATTGGTTCAGGCGGATAAGTGTGAAGGTGTGGTCTATAAGGATCCTGTAGCTACTGCCCAACAGATGGCTGATTTACTGAAGGAAAAGGAGCATTGCGATGTTGTAGTCTGTCTTTCGCATTTAGGAATTCAGCCAGGTGCTGATGATTCGGAAGAGTATGACAACAATCTTGTAGCCAAAACCCGTAATATTGATATTATTTTAGGAGGACATACTCATACCAATATGGAGCAGCCTGCTGTCTATCAGAATGCTGACGGGAAGAAAGTTCCCATTATGCACGTTGGAAAGAGCGGAGCGTATGTCGGAAAGATGAAACTGACTTTGGACGCAAAATGATGTTTTGAGTATTATATAAGATTTGAGTATTATATAAGAGAGGTCGTTGATAACAATGAAGCTTTTTCTGAAATATGGGTTGTTGACCGTCTGGTTGCTTGTAGGTGCGTGCATTTTACCTGTTTCTGCACAGGATGCTGCCGTAACAACAGATGTTGAGGTCGATGAGGCTTGCAAGCAATGGGTCGATTCGGTGTATTCTCGATTGACCAGGTATGAAAGAATGGGGCAATTGCTGGTTGCTACTTTGCCTGCTCAGGCGAGTCGGTCAAATAAGAAGATACTTAAGGCCTTAGTCAAGAAGTATAAAATAGGAGGCTTGGTCTTCGATGGGGGAACCCCTGAGGAACAAGCCATTTTGACGAATTTGGTTCAGAAGGCATCTGAGGTGCCTTTACTGATAACAACACGAGGCAGGCGACTGTCGGATCGACTTTCGGGGGTACCTGTTTTCCCAAATGAAGCAGCCTTGCAATGTATGAATGATACCGTATTGATGAAGGAATATCAGGTCGAAGCCGTTCGTGAGTTAAAAGAATTGGGGATGTTTGGAGACATTCTGCCTGCAGAATTGAAGGGTACCCGATTTTTGGATGGAATGATCGTATCGTATGGAAACGCTTTGCGCGAACATGCAGAACTGATGGAAGAACTGGATTCGGGCAAATTGACAGATACGGAATTGGAAAAACGTTGTCGGAAGGTGTTGGAGCGTAAATACGTATTGGGCTTGCGTGGCAAGCAACCGCAATTGCAGGTTAGCGGCATCAGTTATCGCATTCATACAGAAGCTGCACAAAACTTGGCTGCCAGGCTGCGGAAGGCTGCTGTGACGGTGGTTAGCAATTATTTTGGCATTTTACCGTTTACTCCGGCTGAAGAAGGTATTGCTGTGTTGAGTATAGGTGAAGTTGGGAGAGATTCTGTTTTTGTAGAAAGCTTAAAAAACCAAACTGATTTTGTACGTTATCAGTTAGCGCCCGATGCCGATGCTGAAGCATGTGAATCACTCAGGCAATTGCTACAGCCTTTTCGTCGAGTAATAGTCAGCATAACAGGAACGGGGTTGCAGATATTGGGACCGCAAGTGCAGAATTTTTTGGAAAGCCTTGAACTGAAAGCTCCGTTGGTTTATACTCTTTTTGCTCCGTTTCAGTCAACCTATATGTTAGAACAGGTGTTGGCACGATCCAGTGCATTGGTTCTGGGACATTCGGCAGAAGCAGATATACAGCAGTATGTTGCTGATGTGTTGTTTGCCAAGGAGTCGGCGACAGGCAGGCTGTTTGCAAACATCGGACAGACTTTTCCGATTGGGGCAGGTTGCGACATAGTACCGGGGATGAAGCCGACTCGCATGTTGCCCGAAGACATGGGCATGAAGTCATACGTCTTGCAGCAGATTGATAAGATAGCCCGAAGCGGATTGGAAAAGAATGTCTATCCGGGTTGTCGGATTCTGGTTCTGAAGGATGGCAAAACGATTTACGACAAGGGCTTTGGAACGCATTCCGAACAGGATACGACATCGGTCCGCCCCACCGATATGTTCGATTTGGGAGCTTTGAGCATGCCGATGGCTACCGTGTTGGCGGTGATGAAATTGTACGATGAAGGACGGTTGAAGCTGGATGCTAAAGTGTCTTCCTATCTTCCTTTTTTGCGGAATAGCAATAAACGTAACATGACCATACGCGATGTTCTGTTTCATGAAGCCGGATTGGCTCCCCATTTACGTTTCTATATCGAGGCTATCGACCCTCATTCGGTGCACGGTCCGTATGCGCAAAGTTGGGCTGACGAGTGGCATCGGACGCAGGTGAGCGAACACAGCTATTTCTGTACAGACTTTAAATTCAAAAAAGGGCTGATGTCGGCTTCGCGGACTGCTTCGCATACCTTGCAAGTGGCTGATGGGTTGTGGTTAAACAAAAGTTTCAAAAACACTGTTCTTCAGATGATAGCCAAAAGCGATCTGATAGGGCGGCATTACGTTTACAGTAATCTGGGAGGAATCTTGTTGCAGCAAGTGGTTGAGTCGGTGGTACAATTGCCTTTGGACTTGTATGTAGCTAAGGAATTTTATGCGCCGATGGGGTTGCAGCGTACGATGTATCTGCCACTTTCGCGTTATGGCAAAGCAGAAGTGATGCCGACAGCTTTTAATGACTTTTTTTGTCGTCAGGACCTGTGCGGATATGTGTATGATAAGGCTGCCGCCTGTATGGGAGGTGTATCAGGCAATGCCGGATTGTTTTCGACGGCTGGCGAAGTGGCTGTCGTTTTCCAGATGTTGCTGAATGGAGGTGTATGGAATGGAAAGCGTTTTCTGAGCGAGCAGACCTGTCGTCTGTTTACAACGGAAACGTCAAAGCTGAGTCGTCGCGGATTGGGCTTCGACCATCCCGATGCTTCCATCGCTTTGCGTAGCCCTTGTTCGCTCTCTACACCGGCATCGGTGTATGGGCATGCCGGTTCTACCGGAACGTGCGCCTGGGCCGACCCTGAGAACAAGTTGATATATGTTTTCCTGAGTAACAGCTTGTGTCCGAACCCCTGGAATACAAAGTTGGGTGATCTGGATATTCGCGAGCAGATTCAGGAACTGATTTATCAGAGTCTGAAAAAATAGGCAGCAATGGGCTTTGGGTATGTGACTGATTAGAATGAATGCCGCAGGACGGGATGGCCTCGGATGGCGGCTGTGAATTATAACCTGATTGATTTATGATGAAACGATTGTCTTTGTTATTTCTGATTTTTATCATCTGTAGTTCTCATGTGGCTCCGGATTGGAACCGGTCTCTTCTTCCGCCGGAACCGACGTCGCCGGTAGAACCGTTGATGGTGCGTCCGTTTTCGGACGATGTGTATTGTCGGCAATGGGTGGACTCTGTGATGGAGGAACTGAGTTTGGAAGAACGGATCGGACAGTTGTTTATCTATACCATTGCACCTCAGCCTACGAAGAAGAACAGGGAATTGTTGCGTAAGGTGGTGAAGGATTACAAGGTAGGAGGGTTGTTGTTCTCGGGCGGACAGATACAAAATCAGGTGACGCTGACCAATGAAGCCCAGCGGATGGCTGAAGTCCCGTTGCTGATGACTTTCGACGGTGAGTGGGGATTGGCCATGCGCTTGCGTGACACACCATCGTTTCCGAAGAATATGATATTGGGGTGCATTCAGGACGACAGTCTGATTTATGAATACGGTCGTGAAGTAGCCCGTCAGTGCCGCGAGTTGGGGGTACAGGTTAACTTTGCTCCGGTGGCGGACGTCAATATCAATCCGGAGAATCCGGTAATTAATATACGTTCGTTCGGTGAAAGTCCGGTGAATGTGGCAAGTAAGGTGATTGCTTATGCCACGGGGCTTGAAGCCGGTGGGGCATTGTCGGTTTGCAAACATTTCCCGGGTCATGGGGATACGGATACCGATTCGCACGAGGCATTACCGTTATTGCCCTTCAGTCGGGAACGGCTGGACAGTGTGGAGCTTTATCCGTTTAAGAAAGCTATCCGCGCCGGTGTGAGTGGCATTATGGTGGGGCATCTGGAAGTGCCTGTTTTTGAGGTGCGTGACGGACTTCCTTCCTCGTTGTCGCGCAATGTGGTGTATGATCTGCTGATGCGCGAGCTGAAGTTCCAGGGACTTGTCTTTACCGATGCGCTTGCCATGAAAGGTGTGGGCGAGAGCTCCACGCTTTGCCTTCAGGCACTGAAGGCCGGCAATGACCTCTTGTTGGTGCCGCGTCGCATCAAGGAGGAAGTAGCTGCCGTGATGGCAGCCGTGAAACGTGGCGAACTGACACGCGAAGAAATCGATACCAAATGCAGGAAGGTGTTGACTTACAAGTATGTTTTGGGATTGAATAAGAGGCCGTATGTACGATTGTCCGGTTTGAACAGTCGTCTCGATCGTCCTTATACTCGCGACCTTATCCGGCGTCTGAACCTGGCCGCCATTACGGTTTTGGGCAATCAGACGGGATTGTTGCCGTTGGATCCGGTAGTTCGGGAAACAGCCGTGTTGCATGTAGGCGATGAAAAGACGATGAAACCTTTTATTAAGGAATTGGGGACGTTTACTCATCCGGTAGAATTTGTCTTGTCGAAAGACATGACAGAGGAGAACCGGAAACAGCTGACCGATTCTTTGGCGAAATACAAGCGTATTCTTGTCTGCATCACCGAGCGTCAGCTGGCCGATTATCAATCGTTTTTTGAGCATTTCGTTTCTGATGTTCCGACGGTCTTCCTGGCATTTGTTTCTGGAAAAGAGCTAGTTCCCTTGGAACAGGCAATGGCCAGAGCCGGCGCAGTGGTGTTGGCGCACTCTGCCGAGGAAGATGTGCAACAGCAGGTGGCCAAAATCATGTACGGGAAGGAATGTGCCAATGGACGCTTGTCGGCAAGTATCGGTACTTCGTTTGCTGCTGGAGCCGGAGTGGATGTGGGTCCGACGTCTGTTCCTCATTTCATTCCGGATGAGCACGGCATGAATTCGAATATATTGTCGGCTATTGATTCGATTGCCGAAGAAGGTATCCGTGCAGGGGCTTACCCCGGATGTCAGGTCGTAGTATGGAAAGACGGGCAGGAAATGTATAACAAGGCGTTTGGTACGCATGTATGGGGCCGGAGTCAGGGCGGTGATACGGAGCATCCGGTCGTGGTGAAGCCTACCGATGTGTATGACATTGCTTCTTTGACCAAAACGACGGCTACGCTGCTGGCCGTGATGAAGCTGTACGATGAAGGTAAACTGAATCTGACTGACCGCATCGGCGATATTCTGCCGTTTCTGAAGAATACCGACAAACGGAACATTACTATCCGCGAATTGCTGCTGCACGAGTCGGGACTTCCCTCCACCTTGCTGTTCTATGAGGATGCCATTGACAAAACCAGCTATCGGGGCGGGCTTTATAAGTCGAAGGCCGACAAGCAGCATATTGTTCGTATCGGTGCTGCTACTTGGGCCAATCCCGGTTTCCGTTTCAAGCCGGGGCTTATTTCCAGCGTACGTACGGCTACTCATACCTGGCAAGTGACCGACAGCCTCTGGCTCGATCGCTCGTTCAGGCAGACGTATCTGAAGAAGATAGCCGATGCGACGTTGAAAGACAAGCGCTACCGTTACAGTTGCGTGGGGTTCATCGTGCTTCAGCAGGTGGTTGAGGCTTTGTCGGGTATGCCGTTGGATGCTTATCTGGAGCAGGAATTTTATGCTCCGATGGGATTGACGCATACGGCTTATCTGCCGCTTCGTCGTCTGCCGAAGAGCGAGATTGTGCCTTCCTCTTCCGATCCTTTCCTGCGGAAAACGATACTTTGCGGATTTGTGCACGACGAGTCGGTTGCTTTCCAGGGGGGAGTGTCGGGCAATGCCGGGCTTTTCTCTAATGCCGGCGAGGTGGCAAAGATTTACCAGATGTTGCTGAACGGTGGCGAGCTGGACGGCAAACGTTATCTGAGCCGCGAGACTTGTCATCTGTTTACCACTACCGTTTCTTCAAAAAGTCGTCGTGGATTGGGATTTGACAAGCCCGACAGCCGACATCCTGAGAAGAGTCCTTGCGGCAAATCGGCTCCGGCTTCCGTCTATGGGCATACGGGCTTTACCGGTACGTGTGCCTGGGTTGATCCGGACAATCGGTTGGTTTACGTTTTCCTCAGCAACCGAATTTATCCCGATGTATGGAATACGAAACTGATGAAGCTGGATATACGTACTCGCATTCAGGACGTGATATACCGTTCGCTGATGAAGCAGTGATGTGGTGCGGGCTTTTGCTGAAACTCATTTAGGCGAGGATTTCGTCAATCCGGGTCAGTTCTTCGCTGGTGAAAGATGTGTTTTCGAGAGCCTTCAGATTGTCAGCCAATTGGTTGACCGAACTGGCGCCTACAATGACCGAGGTGACTGTTGAGTCTTTCAGCAACCACGCCAGCGACATTTCGGCCAGTGTTTGTCCGCGTCGGGCGGCCAGTTCGTTCAGTGCCTTGATTCTTCTTAAAGTTTCTTCAGTCAGTGCTTCTTTTTTCAGGAAACCGCCCCGGGCGATGCGCGAATCTTTCGGGATGCCGTTCAGGTAGCGGTCGGTCAGCAGGCCCTGTGCCAGTGGCGAGAAGGCGATGAAGCCGGTTCCGTTGGCTTGTGCCTGTTGCAGGATGCCTGTTTGTTCGGGTTCGCGGTTGAAGAGGTTGTATCTGCCCTGATAGAGCAGGCAGTACACGTCTCTTTCGGCAAGATACCGGTAGGCAAAGGCTGCCTTGTCGGCCGGATATTTTGAAATGCCTACATAGAGGGCTTTGCCTTGACGCACGATGTCAACAAGGGTTTGCAGTGTTTCTTCGAGTGGAGTGTTGGGATCGTAGCGATGGGAATAGAATATGTCCACGTACTCCAGATTCATTCGCTTGAGACTTTGATTCAGGCTGCTCATCAGTGACTTGCGCGAGCCCCAGTCTCCGTAAGGTCCTGCCCACATCTCGTGTCCGGCTTTGGTCGAGATGAACAATTCGTCGCGGTAGGGCATGAACGATTTTTTCATGATAGTGCCGAACGTTTCTTCTGCCGAGCCGGCAGATGGACCGTAATTATTGGCCAAGTCGAAGTGGGTAATGCCGCGGTCGAAAGCATAGTGTGCCATGGCTTGTGAGTTGGCAAATGTGTCAACGTCGCCGAAGTTGTGCCACAGTCCCAATGAAATTTCGGGTAACAGAATGCCACTGCGTCCGCAGCGACGGTACTTCATGCCGCTTTCGTAGCGATTGGCGGCAGGGGTATAATTGGAAGGTTGCATGTCGTTTGTTGTTTATATGAATCAAATAATCTTATTTCAGCCTTATGGTTAGGGATTTACAGTGCTCGAATGAGTTCATTCAGGCACTTGTACAAAGGTAGTGATAAAAACTGAGATAATCAGTGCTTGCATTGCTTTTCATCGACACTTGCACGGCTCACGAGCGACACTTGCACGGCTCACGAGCAACACTTGCACGGCTCACGGGGCATGTAGAATCGTCTTTTCCAGATGATTCCCTCCTTGCTTTCTTTCAGTATAAATCCACTGATAATCAGCTTGATATGGTGAGGCTTGATCCTTCACGGCAGCGTTCGATTCGAAATGTAGGCACATAAAAAAAGACCGCCAAGAGTGGAAGCCTCTCAACAGTCTAAACTTTTATCAGTAGCGGGACCCGGGATTGAACCGGGGACCTCATGATTATGAATCATGCGCTCTAACCAGCTGAGCTATCCCGCCATCATTTCTCGATTGCGGGTGCAAAGATAGAGCATTTATTTGAACCGCCAAAACTTTTGCCTGTTTTTTTAGCATATTTCTGTGAAACTGGAAATCCATGGTCTTCGATGCTGATTTTTTGAAGATACAGTAATGCCTTAATATCAGGTAGTTACATCCAGTAACAAAACTTCATTCGAATAAATTCGATATTTTATTTTTTCTAATTAGAAAAAAGTATCTATCTTGGCAACGCAATAGAAAGCAGTATGAAACTATGGAAAGAAAGAAAGTACACTTGGAATACCTTCTGAACGCAACTTCTAAAAGCATTCTTTGGTCGGCCATTAGTACACCAACCGGTTTGGAAGGCTGGTTTGCTGACAGGGTGCAGTCTGATGATAAGATTGTTAACTTCTTTTGGGGAAAGACAGAGAAACGGACGGCGGAGATCATAGCCGTGCGTGCCTATTCATTTATCCGTTTCCGCTGGCTTGACAATGAAGTGCCGCGCGAATACTTTGAATTAAAGATGACAAACAGTGAACTGACGAACGACTTTGTGCTCGAAATAACCGACTTCGCTGCCGAGAGCGATGTGGACGATTTACGTGATTTGTGGGATTCGCAGGTGGAGACGTTGCGGAGAACGTGTGGTTTTTAGTTAACTTTCGATTAAAAATTTTCCGTACTCCTTTTTTTGTGCTACTTTTGTGTCTTCAATGCATGATACGAAAAAGATGCTGCGCATAAAAAAGTTAGATATATTTATATTGAAGAGTTTTTGCCTGCTTTTTGTGGGCACTTTCTTTATCTGCCTTTTCATCTTCATGATGCAGTTCCTGTGGAGATATGTGGACGAAATGGTGGGAAAGGGGCTGGAAATGACGGTCCTGGGACAATTCTTTTTTTATTCGGCGCTGACGTTGGTTCCGGCTTCTCTGCCTTTGGCCATTTTGTTGGCGGCACTGATCACTTTTGGAAACTTTGGCGAACGCTTTGAGCTGCTGGCCATGAAGGCAGCGGGCATTTCGTTGCTGAAAATCATGAGGCCGCTGATTATTTTCATCTCATTCATCTGTTGCGTTTCGTTTTATTTCCAAAACGTGGTTGGTCCGAAGGCGCAAACCAAGCTTTGGACGTTGTTGCTTTCGATGAAGCAGAAGTCTCCCGAGCTGGACATCCCCGAAGGCGTTTTTTATGACGAAATAGAAGGTTACAATCTGTATGTGAAGCATAAGAACCGTGAGACGGGTATGCTGTACGATGTGCTGATTTATAATTTCGAGAAAGGATTCGAGAATGCACAGATTATCAAGGCCGATTCCGGACGTCTGGAAATGACGGCCGACAAGCAGCACCTGCTTTTGCATCTGTTCAGCGGTGAGCAGTTCGAAAACCTGAAATCGCAGAGCATGAATCAGAAGAACGTGCCTTACCAGCGTGAAGCCTTTCGCGAGAAGCACGCCATCATAGAGTTCGATTCCGATTTCAATATGGCCGATGAAGGCTTTATGAGCGGACAGGCGAGTAGTAAAAATATGAAAACACTGGAGGCCGATATCGATTCGATGAAGCTGAAAAACGATAGTGTAGGGCGGGCCTATTACAACGAAGCCATGGAGTCAACCTACAAGCCCGTTCCCCAGCTGACCAAGGCCGATACGACAAAAATCGAAAAGGCGGTATTGGCCGAATACAACGTGGACAGCTTGTTTGACGCCGCTACACTGATGGAAAAGCAGAAGGTGATTTCCACAGCCGTAAGCCGTGCCGAGTCGGCGGCAAGCGACTGGAGCTTCAAGGGCTTCAATATGGAGGAAACAGAAGGCAGCATGCGAAAACACATGACCGCCTGGCACGAAAAACTGACCCTTTCGCTGGCTTGTCTGATTTTCTTTTTCATCGGAGCTCCCTTGGGAGGAATCATCCGGAAGGGTGGCTTGGGTATGCCGGTTGTGGTATCGGTACTGATATTCATTATCTACTACATCATTAATAATACCGGCTACAAGATGGCACGCGACGGGAAGTGGATTGTCTGGACGGGAATGTGGCTGAGTACGGCCATCCTGGCTCCGTTGGGTGCTTTCCTTACTTATAAGTCGAACAATGATTCGGTGGTGCTGAATGCCGATGCCTATATCAATTGGTTTAAGAAGATTGTGGGTATTCGCAGCGTACGGCATATGTTCCGCAAGGAAGTCATTATCCACGATCCCGATTACGACAGGCTTCCCGGTGATTTGCAACAGCTCTCGGACGATTGTCGGGCGTATGCTGCTAAAAGCGAATTGAAGCGGGCACCGAATTATTTCAAATTATGGATGAACGATCAGGTCGATGAAGAAGTCGAAAAAATCAACGAGCGTATGGAAACCTTGATCGACGAAATGTCGAACACCCGCTCCATGTCGCTGCTGACGGCACTGAACAATTATCCGGTGATACCTGTTCATGCTCATGTTCGTCCGTTCCATAACTATTGGCTGAATCTAGCGTGCGGAGTAGTGTTCCCGATAGGATTGTTCTTCTATTTCCGCATCTGGGCATTCCGTCTGCGGCTGAGCAAAGACATGGAGCGTATCGTTAAGACCAACGATGACGTTATATACATCATAAAGAATCTCAGGGATAAATAAATTGTATAATGATATGGAAAATGTAAAGCTGAATACCATAGAAGAAGCCATTGAAGAATTCAAGGCCGGTAACTTTGTCATCGTAGTTGATGATGAAGATCGTGAGAACGAAGGCGATCTCATTATCGCTGCCGAAAAGATTACTCCCGAAAAGGTGAACTTCATGCTGAAGCATGCCCGTGGAGTGTTGTGCGCGCCAATTACCGTGTCGCGTTGCAAAGAACTGGATTTGCCGCATCAGGTACTTGACAATACTTCGGTGTTGGGTACTCCCTTTACGGTGACTATCGACAAACTGGAAGGATGCACCACCGGCGTTTCGGCTGCCGATCGTGCTGCTACCATACAAGCATTGGCCGACCCGGCATCGACTCCTGCCACTTTTGGCCGTCCCGGTCATATCAATCCGCTCTATGCGCAGGAAAAAGGTGTGTTGCGTCGTGCCGGACATACCGAAGCCACGGTCGATATGTGTCGGCTGGCAGGACTTTATCCGGCTGGTGCGCTGATGGAAATCATGAACGAAGACGGTACCATGGCCCGTTTGCCCGAGTTGCGTAAGATGGCCGATGAATACGGCTTGAAGCTTATTTCCATTCGCGACATGATTGCCTACCGTCTGAAGCAGGAGTCTATTGTGGAAAAAGGAGTCGAAGTGCACATGCCTACCGCCTATGGCGATTTTCGCCTGATCGCTTTCCGGCAGAAGTCCAACGGTTTGGAACACGTGGCACTGTTCAAGGGAGAGTGGGAGCCCGACGAACCGATATTGGTACGTGTGCACTCTTCGTGTGCTACAGGCGACATCTTCGCGTCCAAGCGTTGCGACTGTGGCGAACAGCTTCACAAGGCTATGGCAATGATAGAAAAGGCCGGAAAGGGAGTTGTGGTTTATCTCAATCAGGAAGGCCGCGGCATCGGGCTGATGGAGAAAATGAAAGCTTATAAACTGCAGGAAGACGGTATGGACACGGTAGATGCCAACATCTGTCTGGGACATTTGGCCGATGAACGCGACTACGGTGTAGGTGCCCAGATTCTCCGTGAGCTGGGTGTGCATAAGATGCGCCTGATGACCAACAATCCCGTAAAGCGTGTCGGTCTTGAAGCTTACGGGTTGGAAATTACCGAAAATGTTCCCATCGAAACAACTCCCAATCCTTACAACGAACGTTACCTGCGTACGAAGAAGGAGCGCATGGGGCATACGTTGCATTTCAATAAGTAATTTGACTTTTTGTTTTCCCGTGTCGGGAAAAATCTGTTATTTTGCAACCGGATTATAACAACCTTCTAAATATAGAAATAAGATGAATCAATTATCTGACCGTTTGAACAGTCTGTCGCCGTCGGCGACATTGGCCATGTCTCAGAAGAGTGCCGAACTGAAGGCGCAAGGCGTGGATGTGATTAACCTGAGTGTCGGTGAACCTGACTTCAATACTCCCGACCACATTAAAGAGGCTGCTAAAAAGGCAATCGACGAGAATTACTCCCGTTATTCTCCCGTAGCCGGTTACCCGGCCTTGCGCAATGCCATCGTGGCCAAACTGAAAAATGAAAACGGTCTGGACTATACAGCTGCCCAGATTTCGTGTGCCAATGGTGCCAAGCAGTCGGTTTGCAACACCATCCTGACACTTGTCAATCCGGGCGATGAAGTCATCGTGCCTGCTCCTTACTGGGTCAGCTATCCGGAGATGGTGAAACTGGCCGAAGGAAAGCCCGTAACAGTGCTGGCTGGCATCGAACAGGACTTCAAGATGACACCTGCCCAGTTGGAGGCTGCCATTACGCCGAAGACCAAGGCACTGATACTTTGCTCTCCGTCCAATCCGACGGGTTCTGTTTACAGTGCTGAAGAATTGGCCGGACTGGCTGTCGTGCTCGAAAAGCATCCGCAGGTATATGTCATTGCCGATGAAATTTATGAGCATATCAATTACATCGGTCGTCACCACAGCATTGCCCAGATTCCGTCGATGAAAGACCGTACGGTCATCGTCAATGGTGTGTCGAAAGCATACGCCATGACTGGCTGGCGCATTGGTTTCATTGCCGGTCCCGAATGGATTGTGAAAGGTGTGAACAAGTTGCAGGGACAATATACGTCTGGTCCTTGCTCCGTATCGCAAAAAGCAGCCGAAGCCGCTTATACAGGTACGCAGGTTCCTGTTGAGGAAATGCGTCAGGCTTTCCAGCGTCGCCGCGACCTCATCGTGAAGCTGGCAAAGGAAGTGCCGGGCTTCGAGGTCAATGTGCCTGAAGGCACTTTCTACCTCTTCCCCAAGTGCAGCTCATACTTCGGCAAGTCGGCCGGTGACCGCAAGATCAATACTTCCGACGATCTGGCTATGTATCTGCTCGAAGTAGGTCACGTGGCTTGCGTAGGCGGAACTTCCTTCGGTGCACCCGATTGCATCCGCATGAGCTATGCTACCAGCGACGAGAACATTGTTGAGGCTATTCGCCGCATCAAGGAGGCACTGTCTGCACTGAAGTAAGCAGTGTAGTCATATACTACATTTTTATGATATAAATCCTCTTGTCGGATTCCTTTTTCAGGGTACGGCAGGAGGATTTTTCTTTCTTGTCGCTGTGGGCTTTGTACAGCAAACAGTTTGTTGAAGTCCAGCAGATATGTCGGAACAGTCGGTACCAGGCTTATTTAAAAGGCTTCTTTACAGGATGTAAGGACTATTTTTCGAAGATTTTCTTTTATCTTTGTTCCCAAGGATGATTCTATCTGATGGAATCGAATTCTTTCTTTTGATTTCGATAGCATTGCCGTCAGAGTTTGAATGGGAAAGTACAATGGATTGACTAAAAAAATAGAGAGCCTTAATTCCGCAACACCTTTCAAAAAAAATAATTTAAAGTACTGAGTAATAATA
>CAJKOW010000021.1 GCA_905201685.1 uncultured Bacteroides sp.
TTGTTGATTCACATTTTTGTTATTAAAATGTGTCTACCTATATCAGTACAAGACATGTTGAAATACGGATTGTGTCATGTCTGGTTTTTAAGTTTTAGGGCGGGTGAAGGTCAATCACTGGAAATGTGAATGCAAATATTTAATTTTTTATTAAATTTGCAAACAGAAGAATCCTTTATTTGTTGTAGTGTATATAGTGCAACATAAAAAACCTCTTACGGTTAATTAACGAGAATGCCCGGTTAAATCAGGTTAACGAATTAGGAATGTTAATTAGGGAGTGTTAATTTTGTGCCTATGAAAAAATCTACAATATGGATATTGAGTGCCGTAATGGGTCTTGCTTTTCTCAGTTTGCTGTTCTTGCAGATCAGTTATATTGAGGAAATGGTGAAGATGCGTAACGAGCAGTTTGATGAATCGGTGAAGCGTGCTTTGATGGCCGCTTCCAAGGATGTGGAATCCGCGGAGGTTGAGCGCTGGATACGCGAAGACATCTCCGAGGCCGAGAAAAAGGCGTGGGAACAAAGTTCTCAGGGAACGATGGTACAGACTCAGCGTTTCATGATTACTTCTCCGGATGGTTCGAAGATTGAATTGAAATCGTTCATCAACAAACCGTCGGAGTTGCCCCGGGCAATGATCTCGCGCAAACATGGTGCTAAAACCATTCCACAGACGTCGCGTTCATTGGTTGATGCGGTAAAGAACAGATATCTTTATCAGCGTGCTTTGATGGACGATGTGGTATGGCAGATGATTTATCACGCCAGCAACAAGCCGATTGCTGAGCGTGTCAATTTCAAGAACCTGGATCAGTATTTGAAGTCGGGCTTGATTGATAACGGCATTGATTTGGACTATCATTTCAAAGTGATAGACCGTGACGGCAGAGAGGTGTACCGCTGTTCGGACTATAGTGATGAAGGCAGTGATGGATCTTATACGCAGCCGCTTTTCCTGAATGATCCGCCGGCTCGGATGAGTATCGTAAAGGTTCATTTTCCGGGAAAGAAGAACTATATTTTCGATTCGGTCAGGTTTTTCATGATTCCATCGATGATATTTACTCTTGTGCTATTGATTACTTTTATCTTTACCATTTATATAGTATTCAGGCAGAAGAAACTGACGGAAATGAAAAACGACTTTGTCAACAACATGACGCATGAGTTCAAGACTCCGATTTCGACGATCTCATTGGCTGCCCAGATGTTGAAAGACCCGGCTGTAGCAAAGTCACCGGCTATGTTCCAGCATATATCGGGAGTTATCAATGACGAGACGAAGCGTTTGCGTTTTCAGGTTGAAAAGGTGCTGCAGATGTCGATGTTCGACCGTCAGAAGGCGGTATTGAAGATGAAAGATCTGGATGTAAACGAAATGATAACAGGCGTTATCAATACGTTCGCCTTGAAAGTGGAACGATATAATGGAAAGATCGACTCTGAGCTGAACGCTACTGATGCTATGGTCTCTGCCGACGAGATGCACTTGACCAACGTGATATTCAACCTGATGGATAATGCGGTGAAGTACAAGCGACCGGATGTGGATCTGCAACTGATGGTGAAGACGTGGAATGAATCGGGTAAACTGATGATTTCGGTTCAGGACAACGGTATAGGAATTAAAAAGGAAAACTTAAAGAAGATATTCGACAAGTTCTATCGCGTGCATACGGGTAATCTGCACGATGTGAAAGGTTTCGGACTGGGACTGGCTTATGTGAAGAAAATCATTACCGACCATAAGGGAACTATCAGAGCCGAAAGTGAACTGAATGTAGGAACTAAATTTATTATTGCATTACCTTTACTTAAAAAATGATTGATATGGACGAGAAATTGCGTATTTTATTGTGCGAAGACGATGAAAATCTTGGCATGCTTTTGAGAGAATACCTTCAGGCAAAGGGCTATGCAGCCGAGTTGTATCCTGATGGAGAGGCCGGTTATAAGGCTTTCCTGAAGAATAAATATGATTTGTGTGTATTTGATGTGATGATGCCGAAGAAAGATGGCTTTACTTTGGCACAAGAGGTTCGTGCAGCCAATGCGGAGATTCCTATCATCTTTCTGACAGCCAAGACGTTGAAGGAAGATATTCTGGAAGGATTCAAGATTGGTGCCGACGACTATATTACCAAGCCCTTCAGTATGGAAGAGCTGACTTTCAGAATCGAAGCTATTCTGCGTCGTGTACGTGGTAAGAAGAATAAGGAGAGCAATATTTATAAGATCGGTAAGTTTACCTTTGATACTCAGAAGCAGATCCTTTCTACTCCGGAGAAGCAGACTAAGCTGACTACCAAAGAATCCGAGCTGTTGGGTTTGCTCTGTGCACATGCCAATGAGATTCTGCAGCGTGACTTTGCTTTGAAGACAATATGGATTGATGATAACTATTTCAATGCCCGTAGTATGGATGTTTATATCACGAAGTTGCGTAAGCATTTGAAGGAGGATGATTCGATTGAGATTATCAACATTCACGGTAAGGGTTACAAACTGATCACACCGGAAGTTGAGTCTTGATGGAAGGTTCTGTCCGAAAGGACGGAAACAAAAAGGGCGGTTGCAACAGCAACCGCCCTTTTTGTTTCTCATTTTTTTATTCTGATGTTAATCCACAACCCGTTTGTTGATAGCAATATAGGCAATCAAACCAATCACGATCAATGCTGCTGATGAACCCAGTATGGCATTGTTATTGACATTGCCGGTAAAGGAGCAGGCAATCAGGATGACAACTCCTATCAAGATTAATATCAGTCCCAGACTTTTTAATAAACCTTTCATGTGTGTGTATTTTTAATAGATTATTATATGCTGTACATTCTTGCTACAAAGAAAAGCATAATTCTTTAACAAGCGAAATTATTTGTGCAAAAAAACTATATTTTAATAAAGAATGGGGGACAAGGGAATGAAAAAAAGGCTTTTTGATTAATCTTTTGTATTGAAAAATATCTTTTTCAACACTTCTTGCCCGATGCTTAGTTCTTCGATCGTCACTCCATGCAGGGCTTCCCTGAGTGTTTTTCCTGCTATGATGCGCGCTTTTTCTTCCAGTTCCTTGCCGTCTTTGGTCAGATGGATGAGGTTGGTGCGGCGGTCTTTCTTGTCGGAGATGCGTACCACTAAGTGCTGGCGTTCCATATTGTCAATCAATCGTGTCATGCTGGGCTTGTCCTTGAAGGTGGCATTGCACAGTTCCTGTTGGGTCACTCCATCCTTTTCCCATAGGAAAATCAGGACCGTCCATTGTTCGGGCGTGATTTCCAGACCGTTCTGGCGGAAGTTTCTCGACAGTTTCCGGTTGATGGCAGCAGAGACTTTTCCGTTCAGGATGGCGAAGATGAGTCGGATGTCAAAATTGAATTGGTCTATCATGAAATTATTGTTTGAACAACTTTGCAAAGATACTTCACTCTGTCGATAAATCCTATATCGGCACATAAAAAAACATTAAATCTTTGTAGTTCAAAATAAAATGCCTACCTTTGCGCCGCATTTTTAAAACAAATAAATTATTTATTTAATTAAACGAGTATGAATCAATACGAAACCGTTTTCATTTTAACTCCCGTTTTGTCTGACGTTCAGATGAAGGAAGCGGTAGAGAAATTCAAAGGCATCCTTACTGCTGAAGGTGCTGAGATTGTAAATGAAGAGAACTGGGGACTGAGAAAGCTGGCTTATCCTATTCAGAAGAAGTCCACAGGTTTCTATCAGCTGATTGAGTTCAATGCAGAACCGTCTGTTATTGAGAAACTGGAAGTTAACTTCCGTCGTGACGAGCGTGTGATCCGCTTCTTGACTTTCAAACAAGACAAGTATGCTGCTGAATACGCTGCAAAAAGAAGAAGTGTTAAATCAAGTAAAAAGGAGGATTAATCATGGCACAACAAGTTCAATCAGAAATCAGATATTTAACTCCGCCCTCAGTAGATGTTAAGAAGAAGAAATACTGCCGTTTCAAAAAGAGCGGTATCAAGTACATCGACTACAAAGATCCCGAATTCCTGAAGAAATTCCTGAACGAGCAGGGCAAGATCCTTCCCCGTCGCATCACAGGTACTTCCTTGAAGTATCAGCGTCGTGTGGCTCAGGCTGTGAAGAGAGCACGTCACTTGGCATTGCTGCCTTATGTAACTGATATGATGAAATAATAAGGAGGAGACAGTATGGAAATTATATTGAAAGAAGACGTTATCAACTTGGGTTATAAGAACGACATCGTGAACGTTAAGTCCGGTTATGGTCGTAACTACCTCATTCCGACAGGTAAGGCTGTCATTGCTTCTCCTGCTGCCAAGAAGATGTTGGCTGAAGAGCTGAAACAACGCGCTCACAAGCTGGAGAAAATCAAAAAGGATGCTGAAGAACTGGCTGCTAAGCTGGAAGGCGTATCTTTGAAGATCGCTACCAAGGTCAGCTCGACCGGTACTATCTTTGGTTCTGTAGGCAGCATTCAGATTGCTGACGAATTGGCTAAGCTGGGTCACAACATCGACCGCAAGATTATCTTCGTGAAAGATGCTGTGAAAGAAGTTGGCAACTACAAGGCTGTCATCAAGCTGCACAAGGAAGTTTCTGTTGAGATTCCTTTCGAAGTGGTAGCTGAAGAGGCTTAATCGCAGAACAGGTTTTTAGAAACATATCGGAAGAAGGCACATCGGCAACGGTGTGCCTTTTTTTTGTTGCTACAGGTTGTACTCCGGCTGCGGTTGCTGCACGGCTTAGGGCACACTATATACTTGCAGAGGCTGTGAAGCCTTGCCTGTCAATCGGTTATGTGTGGGGGAATGGAGGGGAAAGTAGTACACCCGAAGGGAATCGAACCCTTATCATTGGAACCGGAATCCAGTATTCTATCCATTGAACTACAGGTGCTTGAAGCATTCGTGCCGGGCACGGTGTCATGCCCTGGCGGATATTGCAGGGCAAAAGTATAAAAAATCTCTGCATAATCCTAACGATTTTCTTTTTTTATACCGGTTTTTTCGTTTGTTGTTGCTGTTATTTTGGAATGTATAGAGCAAATAGTGTTTCATTTTGCTGTTTTTTCTGTATAAAATGTAGCATGTATCAATATTCTTCTTATCTTTGCCAGACAATTTTACAATAAAAGAAAGATATTAATAGTCATGAGTTACTTGATAAAACCTGAAAACTATACCCCTTTGCTCGATCTGCAGCAGACGGAGCTTGGCATTAAGCAGATTAAGGATTTCTTCCAGATGAACCTTTCGTCCGAACTGCGTTTGCGCCGTGTCACGGCTCCCTTGTTCGTGTTGAAGGGAATGGGTATCAACGACGATCTGAACGGAGTGGAACGCCCCGTTTCGTTTCCGATTAAGGATTTGGGCGACGCGCAGGCCGAAGTGGTGCATTCGCTTGCCAAGTGGAAACGCCTGACGCTGGCCGAGTACCACATCGAGCCGGGATATGGCATCTATACCGACATGAACGCCATCCGTGCCGACGAGGAATTGGGAAACCTGCATTCGCTATACGTTGACCAGTGGGACTGGGAACGCGTCATCACCGCGGCCGACCGCAACGTGGATTTCCTGAAAGAGATCGTTACCCGCATTTATGCTGCCATGGTGCGCACGGAATACATGGTGTACGAAATGTATCCGCAAATCAAGCCTTGTCTGCCGCAGAAGCTGCACTTCATACACGCCGAGGAGTTGCGCCGCCTGTATCCGGACATGGAACCCAAGTGCCGCGAACATGCCATCACGAAGAAGTACGGGGCTGTGTTCATCATCGGCATCGGCTGCAAGCTGGGCGACGGGAAGAAGCACGACGGACGTGCTCCGGACTACGACGACTACACGACGCCGGGACTGAACGACTTGCCGGGACTGAACGGCGACTTAGTGCTGTGGGACGAGGTACTTCAACGCAGCATCGAGCTTTCGTCGATGGGTATCCGTGTGGACAAGAAGTCGCTGTTGCAGCAGCTGAAGGAAGAAGGTCAGGAGCAACGCCTGCAACTTTACTTCCACAAACGGCTGATGGACGACACGCTGCCGCTCTCCATCGGTGGCGGTATCGGGCAGTCGCGCCTGTGCATGTTCTACTTGCGGAAGGCGCACATTGGCGAAATTCAGGCAAGCATCTGGCCCGAATCCATGCGCGAGGAGTGCAAGGCTTGCGGCATACACCTGATTTGATGAAAAATATTTGTATCTTAGCTGCCGAAAAGCTAATCGTACAAATATATGATGAATGTTCAGATAGAAGAGAGCTGGAAGGCGCGTCTGCAGCCTGAGTTCGACAAAGATTACTTCCGCACGCTGACCGAATTCGTGCGCCAGGAATACGCCCATGGGCCTGTCTATCCTCCGGGAAAGCTGATTTTCAATGCTTTTAATCTTTGCCCTTTCGATAAAGTTAAGGTAGTTATCATCGGGCAGGATCCTTATCACGGACCGGGACAGGCCCATGGTCTTTGCTTTTCGGTGAACGACGGCATCCCTTTCCCGCCGTCGTTGGTGAATATCTTCAAGGAAATCAAGGATGACATAGGAACCGACATTCCCGCCACGGGCAATCTGACCCGCTGGGCACAGCAGGGCGTGCTGCTGCTCAATGCCACGCTGACGGTGCGGGCGCATCAGGCGGGTTCGCATCAGAACCACGGTTGGGAAACCTTTACCGATGCCGTCATACGCCTGCTGGCCGAGCAGCGCGAGCACCTTGTGTTCATCCTGTGGGGGGCTTATGCGCAGCGAAAAGGTGCCTTTATCGACCGAAGCAGGCATCTTGTACTGACTTCGGCGCATCCTTCGCCCCTTTCTGCCTATCACGGCTTTTTCGGAAACCACCACTTCAGCCTGGCCAACGCCTATCTGCGCGAGCACGGCGAGGAGGAAATCGTCTGGTAACCTCAAGCATCTTTTGTGGAAACAGCTGGCTGCAGAATTGCTGCACGCAGGTTGCAGTGTTACTGCACACCTGTTTGCAGTGTCACTGCATCCCGCTTTGCAGTGTTACTGCACACGCCTTTGCAGTGATACTGCAACCCGTTTGCAGTAGCACTGCAACCAGTGTGCAGCGTTGCTGCAGCCTGTGTGCAGTGAGTCTGCAACGAGCAGTCAGGAGGCCGGTAACCCGTGTTACCGGCCTTTATGGTAGGTGTGTGTCCGATTTCGTCCGTACGTTTGCTGCCGGAAGGGCAGGCAGGGAGGATGCAGCGGGGCCTGCCGGCGGGGTTAATACCACTGTATGTTGCTCTGCGTCTGGCTGCGTTGCTCCCACTTCAGGTCTTGCAGGATGCTGGCGTTGGCACGTATCGTGAAGTTGTAGTACTTCCAGCGTCCGAAGGGCGAGAGACTGGCCGACATGCTGAAGCAGTGCAGGTCGCGCGTGATGTTGAAGGCCGTCTGTACGATTTCTTTGCTTTCGAAGTCGTAACCCGAGTTGAAGTTGATGGCCCACTTATTGGAGATCTTGATGTTTCCGTTGATGTTCAGCGCGTTCAAGCTTATCTTGTACGGGTAGCGCATGGTGTTGCGGTTGATAGGCTTGCTGGTATCCTCGCTGATGTTGAAACCGGTGCTGAGGTTGATGGACCACGGCATCTTGAACACCTGGTAGCCGTCGCTGTCGGCAGCGGCCTTTTCGGTCTTCTTTTCGTTGCGGCTGGATGTGTTTGCCTCGTTGCTGGCATTGCCGTCGGTGGTGCCGTCTCCTTGTCCGTCGCCGTTCTTGTTGTCTCCTTCGTCCAGTTTCTCGCCGGTGAACAGGGCTTTCAGTTTCTTCCACGTGTCGTTGTTCAGGGTGTAGCTGAACGATGTTCCATATCCCTGGAATCGTCCGAATCGTCCGTACGACCATTCGGTACGGTCGCTCTGCACCACGTTGCCGTTCTTGTCGAAGGCATAGGCGTAGGTGGCAAAGGTGGAGCTCATGCTGAACGTATAGTTCTTGGTGAGCTTCAGACGCAGGTTCAGGTTCAGGTTGCTCCATGGGCGGACAGTGGCAGCCGTGTTGTACGAGATGCTGGCGCCCAGTTCGTCTATCAGACTGATCTTGTGGATGGAGTCGTTCTTGTCCTTGTACTTCATTTCGAGGTTGTTCGAGATGCTGAAGGAGATGTTTCCCGAACGTCCCTGGCTGGGCGGGCTGAAGGCCTGTCCGGAGTAGGGCGAATAGACGACGGTGTCCTGTGTGCCGTCCGAGTTGGGCTTCATGTACGATGTCCAGTATCCGTAACGTTCGGCTCCGAAGTCGGGCGATGCGCTGAACGAGATAGACGGCGTGATGACGTGGCGTATCTGGATGGCCTTCTTCGGGAAGATGAGCGGCTTGTACATGCCGTATATCTTGGTGTTGACGCTCATGCTGGCGCTGTAGTTATAGACGCGGTTGAATCCGTATATCGTGTCGCTCACTTCGGCGCCCGTGCCGTTGGTTCCCGCTGTCGGGTCCCAGTCTTTCATCACCTTGCGTGTGTACCAGCGTTCGGTGTAGTTCACGCTGGGCGTCACGTTGAAGTACTTGAACAGGGTGAAGGTGGCGCTGATGGGAATTTCGTGCTGCATGCCGTTTTCCCAGTCTCTGAGCAGGTTCGACTTGAACAGCATGTTGTCCTTCGTCTGTATGCTGTTCTTCATTCGTCCGGTGTATCGGATGGAGATTTTCTCGTACCATTTCTCTTCGCCCACGGCTTTCTTCCTTTTGAAGGGGAAGATGGTGGTCAGCGAAATGTTCAGGTCGGGCAAGGTCATGTTGATCGAAGAGTCCTTCATGCTTTGGGCGATGTTCGACGTAGCCGATACGGTCAGCTTCTTGTCGAAGAAGTAGCGCGTATAGCTGACGCTGGACGTCTTGGTATTCTGCGACATGGCCTGCGAGTTGTACAGGTTGTCGATGTTGGTGCGTTCGTAGCTACTGGTGGCAAAGTTCACGCTGGCCGAGAAAGTCTGGTTGGGGTTGGCCTTGGCATCCTGGCGGTGCGACCACACAATCTTGAAGTCCTTGGCCACCGAATAGTCCGGCAGTCCTTTGTCGCCCGTCTTGGTCACCTGGTAGCTGGCCTGCAGCAAGCCGGAATATTTGTATCGTTTGATGTAGTTGGACTCGACGTTCAGTGCCCACGACCCTTTGGTGAAGATGTCGCCGCGCAGCTTCAGGTCCATCTGGTCGCTGATGGCAAAGTAGTAACCGCCGTCGGTCAGACCGAAACCACGGTTGGAGTCGTCCATATAAGTAGGCATGATGAAGCCCGACTGGTAACTGCTCGAAAAGGGGAAGAAGAAGAACGGCACTGCCAGCGGCAGGGGGACGTCTTCCACCACGAGGTAGGCAGGACCGGTTACGACGTTCTTCTTGGGACGCACCTTGGCGTAGGTCATCTGCATGTAGAAGTGAGGATGTTCGTGGTTGTCGCACGTCGTGTATCGTCCTTGCTTCATGTAGAGTTCGTCGTTGGCGCCTTTCTTGGCATTGTTGCCGGTCACGTAGCCTTCGCCCTGCTGGCTGGTTACGTCGCTGATGATACCTTTCTTGCTCTTGAAGTTGTAGCGTATGGTGTTTGTTTCGTAGGGCGTCTCGCCGTCCTTGAAGACCGGCGTACCCGACACGTTGCCTAACGAGTCTTCCACACCGTGGGCAAAAACGGTGCTGCTGTCCATGTTCATCGTGATGACGTCGGCCGTCAGTTCGATGGGACTGCGGGGTTGCTGATAGACCACTTTGCCTTGGCCGTACAAGTGGGCGAATCCGCTTTGGGTGAATACGATGGAGTCGGTGGCTTCGTAGGTGACGGGTGCGTCCAGCCCTTCCTTTTTGGGCGGAGCAGCTACCGTGTCTGCAGCCAGTGTGTCTCGTCCGATGGAGTCTGCCGGCAGCGAGTCTTGCAGGATGGCTGTGGTGTCCGTCCGGTTAACGGGCGGATTCATTCTTCCCCTTCTGCGTTGCGACACGGCTTCACCCGAGAGGAAGAGCAAGACAAATAGCAGTACGAACGATATGATTATTCTTGGTTTCAATGATTTTATTTACTAATAGTTTCCGCTTTAGTGGGGCAAAAGTACGTATTTTATACGGATAATTCTCTTTTTTAATGAAATTTAGATTGTTACAAGAAGAGTTCGCACCAGTGGTCGAAGCGTTTCAGTCCGGCTTCTCCGTAGCGTTCCAGGCTTTTCCGGGCCTTCTCCACCGACTTCTCTTTGTCCAAATGTGTCTTCGAGTAGAACTTGTCGGCAAAGCAGATGATCTGTTCTTCCAGGCTGACAGGCACCATTTCGCGATGAGGCACGGGCAGGTTGTCGGCGATGATTCTGTCCAATGACAGTCCGGCACCCGTATGTCGTTCGCACACTAAGGCGTGGCGGGGGAAGCCCTCGGCGCGTACTAAGTCGGCGCCCAAGTAGCCGTGGCAGATGTAGGGCTTGTCGCCGAAGCAGTAGATGCTGTCGGCGTCTGTCAGAAAGATGCCGATGTCGTGCAGCATGGCTGCTTCGTAGATGAATTCTTTGTCTAACTGCAGCTCTGGATGCCGCTCGGCCATTTGCAATGCCTTGTCGGCCACCGAGTGGCTGTGCGTCAGCAGGATGTGTTTCAGTTCGTTCGGTTCAGGATAATACTTGTCAATCAACAGTTCGGGTGACATGGTAATCTATGTTATATATAGGTAAGCGTTATTGTTTCGAAAACCTGTAAATCAGTATTTCTGCTCTCAGGTCGCAGCTGCGGTAGGGCGTGTGATACACTTCTTCCACCTGATATGTGCCGTTGCAATAGTTCAGGAAGGATTCCTGGTCTTTGACCGATACAGCCACGTAGCCTTCGCCTTCGGGATTTTCCAAGGCAAAGTTGCGCATGCGGTCATGCAGGTAGTAGTTGGCACCGTAGAAGCGTATCAGGCGGTCGGTGTACGAATACATGTAGCCTTCGGGCACATACTGGTTGAAACATTCGGCCAGCTTCTTGTCCGACTTCTCGGCCAACACCACAGGCTGGTAAACACCGTCAAGCGATACGAACAGGCACAGCATACAGCCGGCCGTGGCGTAGAGCAGCGAACGGCCGTCGGCTTTCTTGGCCAGCGCGCGCAGGGTGCAGATGCCGGCCACTACAGGCAGGGCAACGATGAGCCACTTGACAAAGGGCAGCGAGACTTCCTCGAGCGCGTGCATGAAGCCCACGTTCTCGGCTGCATGGCGTCCGCTTCCCCAGATGCTGTCGGGTATCAACCCCAGACGGACGGCGGCAAAGACTATCGTCAGCAGGAAGCACAGCGAAGCAAAAATGTAAGCCGATATTTTGAACGCCTTGGCCCAGCGGTTGGCCAAAGCCAGCAGGTACTGGGCAATGAGCAGTGCCATGAACGGATAAATGGGCAGCAGATAGACGCTGCGCTTGCTCTTGGGGATGCAGTAGAAGATAAAGATGAACAGAATGACCACCCACGTGAACAGTTGCAGAGGCGACTGGTTGCGGAATGCATTCCAGACTTTGGCAAGGCGCTGCTTCAGCGAGTCGCCGGCCGGCAGCAGGCGGAGGCCCTTCCAGCGGAGGCCGAAGAGCGAAATAACCAGTACCAGCGTCCAGGGAATCCAGCCCCAGATGATGGTCAGGAAGTTGTACCACACGGGATTATAGTGCGATTCGTACGACATCGTTCCGGCAAAGCGGCCTGTATTCTCCTCGAGCATCAGGTCAACGAACGGTTGTCCGCCTTGCAGATAGGCGGCATAGAACCAGAAGACCATCGGAATAAGCGTCAGCAGGCCGATGACCAACAGCGAACCGAACGTCTTGAAGAACCCTCGTCCGCGCAGCAACTGGAAGATGCCGATGCACGTGCAGGGGAAGATGGAGCCGATGGGGCCTTTTGTCAGCGTGGCGCAGGCCATTAGCAGGACGGCTATCCAGGGAATTCCTTTCGAACCTTTCTCGTCCCAGCGGAAGAGCAAGCACAGCGAAATGACGATGAGCGATACCTGGAGCATATCGATCCGGCAGGCCACTGCCGCGCGGTGAACCTCGAACGAGGTGAGCAGAAGCAGCGAGGTGAGCACGGCCGTCCGCGTATCTTTCCGTTTGGCAACGAACCAGAAGAAGACCATCTGCATGGCCAGAAACGACAGGGCGGACGGCAGACGTGAGGTAAATTCGGTCACTTCGCCCGGTATCAGCGAAAAGGCTGCGATGCACCAGTACAGGAAAGGCGGTTTGTAGGCAATGTCGGTGCCATAGTTCACGGGGAGTATCCAGTTTCCGCTTTCGAGCATGGAAACGGCCACGATGGCTTCACGCGGTTCTCCTTTGGAGTAGAAAATGGTTTCGCCAATGAAGGGGAGTATCACCAGAATGCTTAGTAGGGCGATAAACCAGAACGCTTGCTTTTTGTCCAGCATAATCTTTGTCTCTTATTTACGTTTTCCAGCCGCAAAAGTACGAATAATTCTGAAACAATACCTAACTTTGTACCAGCAATGATAGCATGAACCGAAATATGGATATAAAGAAGCTGAGACAATTACCCGAATTCTTTCGTTTTGTGATGGTGGGCGTGTTTGCCACAGCCTTGCATTACGGTGTTTATTTTGTCTTGCAGTGGGTCATCAATGTCAATGTGGCCTATACGCTGGGTTATGCCATCAGTTTTGTAGCTAACTTCTATCTGACGGCTTATTTCACGTTCGGACAAAAGCCTTCGTGGAGCAAAGCTTTCGGTTTTGGTGGTGCGCATCTGGTCAATTACCTGCTTCACATGGGGCTGCTGAATCTGTTTCTGTGGCTGGGCATTTCCAAAACGTTGGCGCCTGTGCCGGTGTTTGCCATTGCTATTCCGGTCAATTTTCTGCTCGTAAGGTTCGTCTTTAAAAATAAGCGGCTGGACGGAAAGTCGCAGGAAGCCTAAAAAGCGGCGGCGATAATTTGCAAATCTCATGTTTTCTTACGAATATTGCAGAAAGTAATATAAACTCTTGGTTTTGGTATGAAAGAAATCCCCTGCCTGGCGATTGTTGTGCCTTGCTATAAAGAAGAGGCTGTGTTGCATGAAACCCACAAAAGGCTGAGTCAGTTGCTTGACCAGCTGATAGAAGAAAAGCAGATAGCGTCTGACAGTTATATATTGTATGTGAACGATGGTAGTACCGACCAGACCTGGCCCATCATTCAAGACTTGTATCAGCACGAATCTTATGCGTGCGGACTGAATCTGGCCGGAAATGTGGGACATCAGAATGCTTTGATGGCAGGACTTGATCTGGTGAAGGACTATTGCGATATTGCCGTTTCCATTGATGCAGACTTGCAGGACGACATCCTTGTCATTGCGGAGATGGTTCGCCGGTATAAGGAAGGCTATGACATAGTTTACGGAGTACGTAAGGAACGGAAAACCGATACCTGGTTCAAACGTGAAACGGCACAGGCCTTTTATCGGCTGATGAACATGATGGGCGTAAAGACGGTCTATAACCATGCAGATTATCGTCTGATGAGTAAGAGGGCGTTACAGCAGTTGGCCCGTTTCCGTGAGCGTAACCTTTTTCTTCGTGGTTTGGTTCCGTTGATAGGTTATCAGACTACGTGCGTCTATTATAACCGATCCAAGCGTTGGGCTGGAGAGTCTAAAT
Organism: uncultured Bacteroides sp.; assembly: GCA_905201685.1. Lineage (GTDB taxonomy): Bacteria > Bacteroidota > Bacteroidia > Bacteroidales > Bacteroidaceae > Bacteroides. The sequence continues at coordinate 13,619 of CAJKOW010000021.1, forward strand.
ATCCGCTAAAGAAGATGCTCGACTTCGCTATCGACGGAATAACTTCTTTTTCCGTCAAGCCGGTACGCATGATTTTCTGGCTAGGCTGTGTCTTTATACTTATCGGGATTGGGGTGACGATATGGACGCTGTACACTCATTACATTCACGATACGGTACCTGGCTGGGCTTCACTGATTATTTCAATCTGGTTAGTAGGTGGTTTTATTCTGGCTGCATTGGGGATTGTCGGCGAATATATTGGAAAAATATATATCGAAGTAAAAGACCGACCCCGATACAATATCGAAAGAACGCTTATGCGCAAAGATGCCTGATGCTTGTCGGCTCTCGGAATAAAGCCGCTGGTTTGTTGAAATGACTGAACATATTCTATTCTGATTTTGTTTCTTCTCAAATGACTTAAAACTGCACGAAGGGCAGAGGAAAACAGAACAGTAGCGATTTGAAAAAGTTGTATGTTTGTTTTCTGTCGATAAGGCATGGATAAAGTTTTAATATATAAATAAGTATAAGAGTATGAAATCAAGGATTTTGTTGGCAATTGCAATGGGCATAGGAAGCATGTTTGCCTATCCTTTACCTGCCGAGGCTTGCACGGGCATTACCCTGAAAAGTAAAGATAGTGTCACTGTCGTGGCACGAACCATCGAGTGGGGCGGAAGCGACCTCAACAGTCAATACGTCATTGTGCCCCGCGGCTATGAGCAGCGTTCGTACACGCCTGCGGGTGTTACGGGCATGACTTTCAAGGCGCGTTACGGATACGTGGGACTGGCTGTAGAACAGAAAGACTTCGTGGCCGAGGGGTTGAACGAAGCGGGACTTTCGGCTGGATTGTTCTACTTTCCCAATTATGGCGAGTACGAGAAGTTTGACGAGGCATTGCAGGACAAGAGTATTGCCGACCTGCAACTGGTTTCGTGGATACTGGGCCAGTGTGCCACCGTGGACGAAGTGAAACAGGCGGTGAGCGAGGTACACATTATTAATATAGATCCGCGTGCCTCTACCGTTCACTGGCGTTTTACCGAACCGTCGGGACGTCAGATTGTGCTGGAAATGATTGATGGAAAGCCCAAGTTCTATGAGAATCCGCTGGGTGTGCTGACCAATTCGCCAAGTTTCGACTGGCAGCTTACCAACCTGAACAATTACGTCAACCTTTATCCGGGTACGGCTCCGGCTCAGTCGTTGGGCGGTGCAAAGCTTGCTTCGTTTGGTGCGGGCAGCGGTTTTCTGGGTATACCGGGCGACGTGACACCTCCTTCACGTTTTGTGCGGGCAGCTTTCTATCAGGCTACGGCACCGGTGCAGGACACGGCACTGAAGACGGTGCTTCAAGGTTTCCAGATACTGAATAACTTCGATATTCCCGTGGGCATCGAGTTTCAGGCGGGCAAGATACCTGCCGACATTCCGAGCGCTACGCAGTGGACATCGGCAACAGACATGGCCGACCGCATCATCTACTACCGCACGATGTACAACAGTGCCATCCGCAGCATCGACCTGAAGACGATTGATTTCAGCAAAGTGAAGTATCGCGCCGTTCCGCTGGATGCAGAAAAGCAACAACCGATAGTTTCGGTGAAAATAGCTAATAAATAACCGGAGGCGATATTATACTGAAAAGTGTCGGGACTGGCTACGGATCAGACCGACTGATACAGATTCCCTTTTTCGGAACAGAGGACCGAAAAAGGGAATTTGCATTATCGGGAACTCAGGTAGAATGGATTTCCCAGAAAGGACTGAAAACTGACCAGTCTTGCAATTATTTTTTCCCAGTTAGGAAAAAATAATTCTCCAGTTAGGAAAAAATATTTTCTTAACTAGGAAAAAATGAAGGGCTATACAGTTGTCAGAACTCAAGCGTTACACCCAGTGTAGGCAGCAGGGTGCCGCTTTCCTGTTTCAGATACTTCATTTTGTAACGTTGTTCGGAAGTAGGTGTCGACGGATTCTCTATCACACCCGTGCTCATGATGACGTCGGGTTGCTTCAGCTTGTTGCCGGTGATGTTCTGGATGTCAAGGTAGAGGCCTAACATACAGCGGCGGAAGTAGAATGACTTATCCACACGCACGTCCAGCTGGGCAAACGAGGGCAGCCGTTCGGTGTTGTAGCGGCTGTTGTCGTAGTAGGGTTGTCCTTTGGCATCCCAGGCCTCGACGAGCGAGGACTTGTCTTCGTCGTAAGGCGTGTAGGGCGAACCACCGATGTAGCTCAGCTTGCCTCCGATGCTCCAGCGGCGAGGCAGGTTGTAGGTGCTGCTTAGGTTCAGGATGAAGCGGTTGTCCCAGGCCGAGGGAATGTAGGCATCGTTCTGTCCGTTGCGGTATTCGCTTTTGAAGAGGGTGAACGAAGAGACTACATTGAAGCGACCGGGCACTTGCCAGCGGAACATGGTCTCCACACCATAGGCGCGGCCTTGGGCGGTGGAGGTCAGGGCTTCGTTGCCCACTACACCGTAGTCGTTGCCCTTGCACAGCAGGGGAATATCGTCGGTCAGCGAATAAGGTATCTGTCCGTAACGCTTGAAGAAGCCTTCGACCGACACCATGAAGCGGTCTTGCAGATGCCAGTCTACACCAAGAGCCGTTTCGCCTACCTGCATGTATTTTAATTGCTTGTTGACATAGGCACCGTCGTTGTCTTTATATCCCATCGAGGTGTAGGGCGGTAACTGGTAGTACAATCCGGCGTTGGCGCTCAGGCTCCATTGGTCGGTCAGGTTGTACGAGGCCGACAGCCGGGGCGAGAACTGCTTCCACAGTTGTTTCATGTCGCTATTGTAGTTGCTGCCGTCCATGCGCACGCCTGCCGAGAGGGAGAAACGCTTGTCGGGCGTGGTATAGTTGCCGGTGACAAAGGCACCGAAGCTGAAGATGCGCAGCCAGGTGTCGTATGTCAGCAGCTGTGCGGCGTTGGTGTAGAATCGTTGGCGCGAGTCGTTGCTGTAGGTGATGTGGTTCAGTTCGGCTCCGGCTTTCAGGGTCCACAGGTTCAGGTTGGTTTGGTTCTCGAAGCGGAGGGTTGTCTTTTGCTCGATGGAACGCAGGCGCAGCGTCAGGTTATCTTCCGACGAGTTGTCGTTGTTGCGATACTTCAGGTTGCGGTTGTTCAGGTAGTTGTGGCTCAGGGTCAGGGTCTGTACGTGCTGGCCGCTGTAGTGCTTGTAGGTGGCACCCAGCGTGAAGGTCTCCTGATTGATGGTAGGCAGGTAGCTCAGCAGGTATTCGGCATCCTCGCCTTTCTCGTCGGTATTCAGCTTCATCTTGTCGATGCCCACCAGACCGAGCAAGGTCAGCTCGTCGTGGTCGGAGAAGCGGGTCTTCACCTTGAACTGTCCGTCGATGAAGTTGGGCAGGAAGGGCAGCCCCAGCACTTTGAACAGCATTTGCAGGTACGACTGCCGTGCCGAGAAGAGGTAAGTGGTGCGTTTGCTCAGGTGTCCGGCACCGCTGAGCGAGACTTCCGAGGCACCTAGTGTGGCCTTGAACGTCTGCTTGTCGGGGTTGCCGTCTTTCAGCTGGAAGTCGAGCACCGAACTGAGGGCTCCCGAGCGGTTGGCGGGGAAAGCACCGGTGTAGAAGGTAATCTCACGTATCAGGTCGGCGTTGACAATGCTGACGGGGCCGCCCGAAGCGCCTTGTGTGGCAAAGTGGTTGATGTTGGGTATCTCGATGCCGTCCATGTAGAAACGGTTTTCCGAGGGCGAACCGCCTCGCACAATGAGGTCGTTGCGGTAGCCGATAGGCGAGAACGACACACCGGGATAGGCACGCACGATGCGCGACACGTCGCGGTTGGCTCCCGGACTTTTCTCAATCTCCTGCAAGCCGATGATGCGCATTCCCACGGGACTTTCGATGCTTTTGCGGAAGGGCGAGGGTTTGACGACGACGGCATCGAGCAGGTTGGCATCTTCTTCCATCTCGATTTCGACGAAGGGAGTCGATGCCGATACAATGTATTCGGGGGTAAGCACCGTCAGGTAGCCGATGCACGAAGCTTGCAGGCAGTAGATGCCCGGCGGCACCTGTTCGATGCGGAACATGCCGAGTGAGTCGGTCGATGCGCCTTTTCCTGGCAGACCGTTGACGAAGACGTTGGCGTAGGCTACGGGTTGGCGCGAATTCTTGTCGATTACTTTGCCGCTGACGGCATAGGTCACATCGCGCTGTACGCGTGCGGATAGCGGACAGCTACATAGGTACAGGCAGGCAAACAGCAGGGAAATCCAAAGGTTCTTGTGCATAGCATCAGGATTTAATGAATACCGTTGAGTTTGTACAAAGATACGAATTTTGTTCCATCCCGCGGTATCGAACTGGGATTTTAACGTCAGCACCCCCTTCAGAAGGCCTCTGGAGGGGGTGCTGAGCAACACTTGTACGGCTCGTGAGCCACACTTGCACGGCTCGCGAGCAACACAAGTGTGGCTCACGAGCCGTGCAAGTGTCCCGGAAACGGGTTGCAAGCTACGCTTCGGAAGTCCTTCAGCCGGCCTGTTCCGCTTCTTCTTTTTTCCGTTTTTTCCAGAGTTGCCAGGAGTTGATGATGTTCTGCCACAACACGTACGAACCCGGCCCTACCGACGACAACGGATTCAGGTAAGTGTAGGCCATCCAGATGGCAAGCACGGTGTTCTTCTGTCCCAATGCCTGTCCGCCACTGATGCGTTCACGGTAGTGTCCGCCTATCCGCTTGCCCAAATAGAACTGCAGGCAGCAAGTTACCAATCCGGCGACGGCTATCAGCACCTCTACAAAGACGGGCGCGTCGCTATTGACCAATGAGCGTACCGTCTGACCCGAAACGATGGCCAGCGCCACGGCCCACAGGTAGAAGGCTGCATCGCGGCAACCCAGCAGAATGTGGTGTACTTTCGGCACGAAAGCCCGCAGAAACCAAGCCAGAAAGAAGGGGCAGAGCAACAGCGGAAACACCTTACCCAATATCTTCAGGAAAGCCGAAAAGAAGCTGATGTCGGCGTGCGGCTCGACCAGCGGAAAGACCAGCGGCACGGCAATGGCGGCCAGCAGATTGGAGAGCAGCGTGTATGTGGTCAGGCTCGACGCACTTCCACCCAACTTGCCCGTAATGACGGCGGCGGCAGTGGCCGTGGGGCAGATGAGGCACACCATGGCACCCTCGAACACTTCGCGATAGACTTCGTCCATCGGGTAGCAGATGAGCAGGGCCGCTACCGCCAGACACGACACCGTCTGAAACAGCAGCAACCATCCGTGCCATGCTTTCGGCTTCAGTTCGTGAACTTCGACCTTACAGAAAGTAAGTAGCAATTGGGCAAAAATCAGGAAGGGAGTCAGGAAGGCAATCATACCGTTTACCAGCGGTTTGGTGGGGGCAAGCAGAGGTACCCTGGCAAGGATGAAATACCCTATCGTACCGGCTATCATTGCAACGGGCAATGTCCAGTTCTTTAAAAAGCGGATGATCATAGTGTTTACATTTCGATTTTCGGACGGCAAAATTACTGCCTATTTGCGTAAATTGTTCTTTTATACCTGAAAAACTGTGCTAAAAAGCTGTCCTTCTGATAAAACTTAAGCGAAAGCGTGAGTTTTCTCCAAATTTCCACTACCTTTGCAGACGATAGTTTATATATGAACGCATATCGACGATACATATTATTTATAGGTATTTGCCTAAGCCTGCTGTTCTCTTCCTTCTGCATCGGCGATGCGGAAGCCAAAGATTTTGTGGTAGTGATTGATGCCGGACACGGTGGTCACGACCCCGGAGCCGTCGGACGCATCTCGAAAGAGAAAAATATCAACCTGAACGTAGCCCTCAAGCTGGGCAAGCTGATTCAGAAAAACTGCTCCGACGTCAAAGTAATCTATACCCGCAACCGTGACGTGTTTATCCCCCTCGACCGCCGTGCCGAGATAGCCAACGATGCCAAGGCCGACCTGTTTATCTCGATACACACCAATGCGCTGGCCAACAACCGCACTGCCAAAGGCGCCTCGACGTGGACGCTGGGTTTGGCCAAGTCGGATGCCAATCTGGAAGTGGCCAAGCGCGAAAACTCCGTCATCCTGTACGAAAGCGACTATCAGACGCGCTATGCGGGCTTCAACCCCAATTCTTCCGAATCGTACATCATCTTCGAGTTCATGCAAGACAAGTATATGTCGCAGAGCGTGCATCTGGCCTCGCTCGTGCAGAAGCAGTTCCGCAACACCTGCAAGCGCAACGACCGTGGTGTGCACCAGGCAGGTTTCCTTGTACTGAAAGCAAGCGCCATGCCCAGTATTCTGGTGGAACTCGGCTTTATCTCCACTCCCGAGGAAGAACGCTACCTGAACTCCGAAGCGGGTACCGCCTCGCTGGCAAACGGAATTTATCGTGCCTTCCTTACCTATAAGCGCGAACAGGAAATCCGTCTGAACGGTACATCCGATACCGTCGTGCCCAAGGCCGAACCGCAACCCGAAGCCGAAAAGCCCGCATTGGACGCGGCAATCGGCCTGAAAGAGAAGGTCGAAGAGCCGGCTCAGCATCGTCCCCGCCCGAAGGAAGCCACGAAGCCCGAACAAACCAAAAACGACGGTATTGTGTTTAAGATACAGATACTGACCTCTTCGAAGCTGCTGGACAAGAACGACAAGCGGCTGAAAGGGCTGAAGAACGTAGGCCATTACAAGGAAAACGGCCTCTATAAATATACGTATGGCGATTCGCCTGACTACAACAAGGTGTTGCGCACCAAGCGTGCCATCACCGCGCAGTTCAAAGACGCCTTCATCATCGCCTTCCGCAACGGAGAAAAGATGAACGTCAACACCGCCATCAAGGAGTTCAAGCAAAACAGAAACAAAAAATAAGAAACTACCAAGATCATGAAGTATATAACGAAAGAAGTCAGAATAGGCATTGCCGGCATTGCCGCGCTTTGCATATTGGTATATGGCATCAATTATCTGAAGGGCATCCACATGTTCAAGCCCTCGAACTACTTTTATGTACAGTTTCAGAACATCAACGGGCTGACCAAGTCGAGCCCCGTCTTTGCCGACGGTTATCGCGTAGGCATTGTGCGTGAGTTGTACTACGACTATACACAGTCGGGCAAGGTGGTAGCCGAGATTGACGTGGATCCCGAGTTGCGCATCCCCAAGGGCAGTTCGGCCGAACTGACTTCCGATATGTTGGGAGGCATCAAGATGACTTTGCTGCTTGCCAACAACCCGCGCGAACGCCACGAAGTGGGCGATACCATACCCGGCAATCTGAATGGCGGCATCATGGATCAGGCTGCAGCCATGGTCCCCCAGATCGAAAAGATGTTGCCGAAGCTCGATTCCATCCTGGCTTCGCTGAATGCGGTACTGGCCGATCCGGCACTGCCGGCAACGTTGCACAATGTTCGCGACCTGACGGCCAGCATGGCTGTCACCAGCCGTCATTTGGAAACACTGATGAGCAAAGATATCCCCCAACTGACGGGGAAACTGAACACTATTGGCGATAATTTTGCCCAGATCAGTGACAATTTGAAAGGCATCGATTATGCGGCTGCCATGCAGCGGGTCGATTCTACGCTGGCCAACGTAAAAATGATTACAGACAAGCTGGGGCGTACGGACAACACTGTTGGACTTCTGCTCAACGATCCCACCCTTTACAATAATTTGAGTGCCACCAGCGCCAATGCAGCCAGCTTGCTGGAAGATTTGAAGTCGCATCCGAAACGCTACGTTCACTTCTCGCTGTTTGGCAAGAAAGACAAGTGAAAAATAGTCGCTATATAGATTTTGTCTAAATAGCAACGGTGCCTGCGGAGCAGAAAACAGAAGCTTAGATGTGCCTATAAAAGAACGTCAAACAGTCATTTACGGGTCTTCTCTCCGTCAGTTGGAAATGTGACATCGAAAGTGTGTAAATGCATTGATTGTCAGAAGTTTGAATAAAAGCAATAGCCTCTATGAAGAGGCTATTTTTATGCCTTTGTATAAGTGCCTGAAAGTAAAGAGTTTATTATACGATTGAGAAAAGCAAGAAAAAAGCGATTTGTTTTTCTCGAATAAGATTGCGACTTTTGCAATCGTAGAAGTTTCGCTTAATCAATAAATGTTTAGAAGCCGTTATGAGTGTAGTTGATCATGTCGGGCTGTGGAACCGCTGTCTTGAAATCATCAGAGACAATGTTCCGGAGCAGACTTATAAAACCTGGTTCCTTCCGATTGTCCCGCTGAAATATGAGGACAAGACTTTGGTCGTGCAGGTGCCCAGCCAGTTCTTTTACGAGTTTCTGGAAGACAAGTTTGTTGACTTGTTGAGAAAGACGCTGTATAAAGTCATTGGCGAGGGAACAAAGCTGATGTATAATGTGATGGTTGACAGAAGTTCCCGTCCACCCAAAACGGTGGAACTGGAATCGACGCATCGTACCATTATCCCTCAGAAGCCTGTAGTGAGCAAGCAGATTCCGCAGGCTCCGGTATCAGATCTGGATCCGCATCTGAACCCGGAGTACAACTTCGAAACCTTCATCGAGGGAGGAAGCAACAAGCTGTCGCGCAGCGTGGCCGAAGCTGTTGCACTCAATCCGGCAAAAACAATCTTCAATCCGTTGTTCTTCTACGGAGCATCGGGTGTGGGCAAAACTCATCTAGCTAATGCCATTGGCACAAAGATTAAGGAACTGTACCCTGAAAAGCGTGTTCTCTACGTATCGGCTCACCTGTTTCAGGTGCAATACACCGATTCGGTGCGAAACAATACTACAAACGACTTCATAAACTTCTACCAGACAATTGATGTATTGATTATTGATGATATTCAGGAATTTGCCGGCGTCACCAAAACGCAGAACACTTTCTTCCACATCTTCAATCATCTGCATCAGAACGGCAAACAATTGATTTTGACTTCGGATAGAGCGCCCGTGTTGTTGCAGGGGATGGAAGAGCGTCTGATCACCCGCTTTAAATGGGGCATGGTGGCCGAACTGGAAAAACCGACCGTAGAGTTGCGGAAAGATATTCTGCGCAACAAGATTCATCGGGACGGCCTGAAGTTTCCGCCTGAAGTTATCGACTACATTGCAGAGAACGTAAGCGATAGTGTCCGCGATCTGGAAGGAATTGTGATTTCCATCATGGCACACTCTACTATCTATAATAAGGAGATAGACTTGGAGCTGGCTCAGCGCATCGTTCGCAAGGTGGTGAACTGTGAAAGCAAGGCAGTGACCGTGGACGACATCATAGCAACCGTTTGCCGTCACTTCAATCTGGATGCTTCGGTGATTCATACCAAGTCCCGAAAGCGTGAAGTGGTGCAGGCACGTCAGATAGCCATGTATCTGGCCAAGAAGAATACGGATTTCTCTACGGCTAAAATCGGAACACTGATAGGCAATAAAGATCATGCAACGGTTCTTCATGCTTGTAAGACGGTGAAAGAGCTGACCGAAGTCGATAAGTCGTTCCGCTCGGAAATCGACGAAATACAGGCAGAATTGAAACGGGGTAACTGATTTCTGAAGCTTTTCTTGTAATACTGTAAATTCCCGCAAATCGCGGCAGGAGCTGCTAAGGCAGGACTTGTCCGGATGTGCGGGAATTTAAGTTATAGGAGTCTTGTGTGGGAGAAGGATGATTCCGGGTGGTTTAGAAACCTTGTTGTTTCATGATTTCCCAAAGTTTTTTCGACATGGCTTCACTGTCTTTCTTCGTATAGCGTACGTCTGTAAATACCTGAGCCAAGGTTTCTTTGTTGTTCTCCTCTATGAATTTCTTGTTTTCGGCCAGCGATTCTTTGTAGGCATACAAGCGGTCGATGTCGGCCGGGGTATAGTCGTGGTACACTTCTTCGTGTACGATGGCTTCCAGAGGCAGGCGGTCGGTCTGTGCGGGCTTTTCGTCGGGCCAACCTACGGTGATGGTGGTGAGCGGGAAAACTAATTCCGGCAGTTCCAGGGCTTCTACGATCATGTCGGGATTATAGGTTGTGGTTCCCAGATAGCAGATGCCTAATCCTTTTTCTTCGGCGGCCACGCAGAAGGTTTGTGCGGCCAGTAAGGTGTCCACGGCTCCGGTAACAAACCATTCAAAATTGTTGTATCCGGGTTCGGCCTTTCGTTGTTCGCACCATTTGCTGAAGCGTCGCAAATCTATGCAGAAAGTCAGCACAACGGGCGCGTTTTGTACCATGGGCTGGTTGAAATGTGCCGGTGCCAGACGGGCTTTCCGTTCGGCGTCTCTTGTTACAATTACGCTATATACTTGCATATTGCCTACGGTTGAGGCGCGAAAGGCTGTTTCGAGTAAATCGTTTAACAATTCAGTAGGGATGTCCTTGGACAGATATTTGCGTATTGTCCTTCTTTCTTTTAAGCTTTCCATATTTATCTTTTTTCTGCAAATATAAGAAAAGAAAAACAGAAGTTATGCACAAGGCCTGTTAATATCAACCTCTTTTTTATAAAAGTATAACTGTTGTATGACGGATTTTTGGTTTGGTTTTTCTTTTTGGGAAACTTTTTGTTTCTTCTAAAAATGTAATATATTAATAATCAGTTATGTTTGTTTTTGAAATGGAAAACTTTATTCTTGTTGATAAAAACTTTGATTTTTATTTTGTGGAATAGAAAAACATTCATAGCTTTGCAACCACATTTGTTGACGATAAGTAAGACTTCTACATTAATACTTATTAAGAATAAAACTACGAAAATACATATATTGTGGAAAAGAAAGTTTATTCCTATGAAGAAGCTTTTGAAGAATCTTTACGATACTTCCAAGGTGATGAGTTGGCTGCCAGGGTTTGGGTAAACAAATACGCAGTCAAGGACTCTTTCGGTAATATTTACGAAAAATCTCCTGAGGATATGCATTGGCGTATAGCTAATGAGATAGCACGTATCGAGGCTAAATATCCTAATCCGTTAAGTTCCGAGGAACTGTTTGGACTGCTGGATCATTTTAAATACATTGTTCCTCAAGGAAGTCCTATGACGGGAATTGGTAATAACTATCAGGTCGCATCTTTGTCCAACTGCTTTGTAATTGGTGTGGACGGTGAAGCCGATTCTTATGGTGCAATTTTCAAGATCGATGAAGAACAGGTTCAGCTGATGAAACGTCGTGGGGGTGTCGGACATGATTTGTCTCACATCCGTCCTAAGGGTTCGCCTGTGAAAAATTCGGCGTTGACTTCTACTGGTCTGGTACCTTTTATGGAACGTTATTCCAATTCTACGCGTGAGGTTGCTCAGGACGGTCGCCGTGGAGCTTTGATGCTGAGTGTATCTATCAAGCATCCCGATTCGGAAGCTTTCATTGATGCAAAGATGACCGAGGGCAAAGTAACGGGTGCAAATGTGTCGGTGAAACTGGATGATGCTTTCATGGAAGCTGCCATTGAAGGCAAACCTTACACACAGCAGTATCCTATTGATGCGGCCAACCCTTTGGTGAAGAAGGAAATTGATGCTTCTGCGTTGTGGAAGAAGATTGTACATAATGCTTGGAAATCGGCTGAGCCGGGTGTACTCTTTTGGGATACCATACTGAGAGAGTCCGTTCCCGATTGTTATGCCGATTTGGGTTATCGTACGGTGTCAACCAATCCGTGTGGTGAGATTCCTTTGTGTCCATACGATTCCTGTCGTCTGCTTGCCATTAATCTTTATTCATACGTAGTCAATCCGTTCAGACCGGATGCTTATTTTGATTTTGAACTGTTCAAGAAGCATGTGGCTTTGGCGCAACGTATCATGGATGATATTATTGATCTGGAGTTGGAGAAGATTGAAAAGATCCTTGCCAAGGTCGATTCTGATCCGGAGTCGGAAGACGTGAAGCATACAGAACGTGTTCTGTGGGAAAAGATATATAAGAAGAGTGGTCAGGGACGTCGTACGGGAGTCGGTATTACGGCCGAAGGTGACATGCTTGCTGCTTTGGGACTGCGCTACGGAACTGAAGAAGCAACTGAATTCTCGGAAAAGGTTCATAAGACCATTGCCTTAAGTGCTTATCGTTCGTCTGTGGTAATGGCGAAGGAACGTGGTGCTTTCGAAATATACGATACAGAACGTGAAAAGAATAATCCGTTCATCAATCGTTTGCGTGAAGCCGATTCGGAGTTGTACGAAGAAATGGCTAAGTATGGTCGGCGTAACATTGCTTGTTTGACTATTGCTCCTACCGGAACTACCAGTTTGATGACTCAGACGACTTCGGGTATTGAACCTGTTTTCCTGCCTGTATATAAGCGCCGCCGCAAGGTGAATCCCAATGATACGAATGTACGTGTGGATTTCGTTGACGAAACAGGTGATGCTTTCGAAGAATATATTGTTTTCCATCCTAAGTTTGTCACATGGATGGAAGCACAAGGATATGATCCTGCCAAACGTTATTCACAAGATGAAATTGATGCTTTGGTTGCCAAATCTCCTTATTATAAAGCAACTTCCAACGATGTGGACTGGTTGATGAAGGTGAAGATGCAAGGGCGTATCCAAAAATGGGTGGATCATTCGATCAGTGTAACCATTAACTTGCCAAGTGATGTGGACGAGGATCTTGTCAACCGCTTGTATGTAGAGGCTTGGCGTTCCGGCTGTAAAGGTTGTACTGTTTATCGTGACGGATCTCGTTCGGGTGTGTTACTTTCTACCAAGAAGGATAAGAAGGAAGAGCTGCCTCCCTGCAAACCGCCTACGGTTGTGGAAGTCCGTCCCAAGGTGCTTTATGCCGATGTGGTTCGTTTCCAGAACAACAAAGAGAAATGGGTGGCTTTTGTCGGTTTGCTCGACGGACATCCCTACGAAATCTTTACCGGTGTGCTCGATGACGATGAAGGCATTGTGTTGCCGAAGAATGTGGTTTCGGGTCACATCATTAAGAACGTTGATGAGAACGGAGTGAAACGTTACGACTTCCAGTTCGAGAATAAGCGTGGCTATAAGGTTACCATCGAAGGTTTGTCCGAGAAGTTCAACAAAGAGTATTGGAACTATGCCAAGCTGATATCGGGCGTGCTTCGTTATCGGATGCCGATAGAACAGGTTATGAAGCTTGTCGGCCAATTGCAGTTGGATAGTGAAAGCATCAATACCTGGAAGAACGGTGTAGAACGTGCCTTGAAGAAATATGTTACCGACGGTACGGAAGCCAAAGGAAAGAAATGCCCGAATTGCGGTAACGAAAGCCTGGTTTACCAGGAAGGTTGTTTGATTTGTAAGACATGCGGAGCTTCACGTTGTGGATAAGGATAATGAACAGGGATGAAGCAAACGTTTGCATAGGAATTTAAAAGGCTTGGATGACAATAGCTGTATGATTATGATTTATAATATTTATACTTGCATAATCATTGCAGCTATTGTCGTTTCTTAATCTAATATATATGACGCTATCATTTAATATTGAGTATCGTACCAGTTGGGGAGAAGAAATCAGAGTTCTGGGATCTGTTCCCGAATTGGGTGGAAACCGGATGGAGGACGCCGTTTCTCTGACTACGGTTGATGGCATTCATTGGACAGCAGAAATAGAAATCCAGATGCCGGAAGATGGCAGCGTGCAGTATTGTTATCATGTGTATCGTGAGGGCAAGTCTGTGCGTGCCGAATGGAATAGCTTGCCGCGTGTGTTGCACGTGTCGGGTGCTACTGCCGAAAAAATATATCATTTGTACGACTGTTGGAAGGATTTGCCCGAACAACTGTATTTTTATACATCCGCATTTACCGAATCTTTGCTGGCTCACAAAGAACGTCAGGCTGCAGTGGTGGAACACGGACGCAGCATTCTGATTAAGGCGTATGCTCCCTGTATTGATGGGGATCATTGCTTGGGTATCTGTGGCAACCAGAAGACTTTGGGTAATTGGGATCCGAACAAGGCAATCCTGATGACCGATGCCGACTTCCCTGAGTGGCAGGTCGATTTGGATGTGGATAAGCTTACGTTCCCCTTTGAATATAAATTTATTTTATACGATAAGAAGGCGCAGCGTGCCGTTGCCTGGGAAAATAATCCGAACCGTTATCAGGCCGATCCGAAACTGGAACCGTGCGAGACGCAGGTCATCGGCGATCGTTATGTTTACTTCAATCTTCCGGCGTGGAAGGGAGCGGGAGTGGCCGTACCGGTTTTTTCGCTTCGCTCCGAGCAAAGTTTTGGCGTGGGCGACTTCGGCGATCTGAAGCGTATGATTGACTGGGCTGTAATGACCAGCCAGAAAGTTGTACAGATTCTGCCTATCAACGACACGACCATGACGCATACATGGGTCGATTCTTATCCTTATAGCAGCATTTCCATTTATGCTTTTCATCCGATGTATGTCGATCTGAAGCAGTTGGGACGTTTGGATGACGCCGGGCTGATGGCCGACTTCGAAAAACGGCAGAAAGAACTCAATGCTTTGCCTGCCGTGGATTATGAGGCCGTGAACCGTGCCAAGTGGGATTACTTCCGCCTGATATTCAAGCAGGAAGGCGAGAAGGTTTTGGCGTCGGACGAATTTATCTGTTTCTTCGAAGCCAATTACGAGTGGTTGCTTCCTTATGCGGCGTTCAGTTACTTGCGCGATACATACGGAACGCCCAACTTCCGCGAGTGGCCTCGCTATCAGGTATATAATGCTGACGAGATTGAGGAACTCTGTCGTCCGGAGTCTGATGTATATGCGGGTATCGCAATCTATTATTATCTGCAGTTCAATCTGCACAAGCAGTTGCTGGCTGCGACCGAGTATGCTCGTGCACACGGGGTGGTGCTGAAAGGCGACATCCCCATCGGTATCAGCCGCAACAGTGTGGAAGCCTGGAAGGAACCCTACTACTTCAACCTGAACGGGCAGGCCGGTGCTCCGCCCGATGATTTTTCGGTGAACGGGCAGAACTGGGGACTCCCGACTTACAACTGGGACGTGATGGAAAAGGACGGTTATGCTTGGTGGATGAAGCGTTTCCGCAAGATGTCCGAGTACTTCGATGCCTACCGCATCGACCATATCCTTGGTTTCTTCCGCATCTGGGAGATACCGATGCATGCCGTACACGGGCTGTTGGGGCAGTTTGTACCTGCCTTGCCCATGTCGCGCGAGGAAATCGAAAGCTATGGTCTGACTTTCCGCGAGGATTTCTTCCTAAAACCCTATATTCACGAGTATTTCTTAGGGCAGGTGTTCGGTCCGCATACCGATTATGTGAAACAGACATTCATCGAGCCGACGGATACGTTCGAGATATACCGCATGCGTCCCGAGTTTGATACGCAACGCAAAGTCGAGGCTTACTTTGCCGGGAAGACCGATGCCGATAGCATCTGGATACGTGACGGACTTTATTCGCTCATCAGCGATGTGCTTTTCATTCCCGATCGTGACAATCCACACATGTATCATCCGCGTATCGGTGTTCAGCACGATTTTGTTTACCGCGCTTTGAACGATGGGGAGAAGACTGCCTTCAATCGTCTGTACGACCAGTATTATTATCACCGCCACAACGAATTCTGGCATCAGCAGGCCATGAAGAAACTGCCGCAGCTGACGCAATCGACCCGCATGCTGGTTTGCGGCGAGGATTTGGGAATGATTCCCGATTGCGTAGCCTGGGTAATGAACGACTTGCGCATCCTTTCGCTCGAAATTCAGCGTATGCCGAAGGATCCGGCGCAGGAGTTCGGACATCCCGACTGGTATCCTTACCGTTCGGTGTGCACCATCTCGACTCACGACATGTCCACCCTGCGTGGCTGGTGGGAGGAGAACAGCCAGCAGACGCAGCGTTACTTCAACACCATGTTGGGTCGCTATGGAACGGCACCTGCCACTGCTTCGCCCGAAATCTGTGAAGAAGTGGTATGCAATCATCTGTATGGCAACTCCATTCTTTGCATCCTCTCTTTGCAGGATTGGCTGTCGATAGACGGCAAGTGGAGGAATCCGAACGTTCAGGAAGAGCGCATCAATGTGCCGGCCAATCCGCGTCATTACTGGCGTTACCGCATGCACCTGACGCTGGAACAGCTGATGCAGGCCGACGGACTGAATGAGAAGATAAAGAGTCTGATTGAAAATACCGGCAGAAACTGTTGAGATGAGAAGCTATATATTCCTTGATGACCTTCGCTTTTATGCCTATCATGGTGTGGGCGGACAGGAAACACTGGTTGGTAATGAGTTTGCCGTCAGTTTGCGCCTGAAGGTGGACATTGTCCGTGCGGCGGCTACCGACGATGTTGCCGATACGGTCAGTTATGCCGACGTTTACCAGTCGGTGAAGGCCGAGATGGGTGTTTCCTCCAAACTGTTGGAGCACGTGGCCGGCCGGATTGTGAAGCGGCTGTTTGCCGACACCCTGTGTGCCACGCTGAACCTGTACCGCGTGTCTGCGCCGCTGTTCCTGGAGGCCTCCACCGGCCTGAACGACGACCTGAACGGCGTGGAGCGCAAGGTCACCTTTGACATCAAGGACAGCGGCACCGAAGCACAGGTGGTGCAGTCGCTGGCTAAGTGGAAACGCAAGGCCCTGAAGGACTACGGCTTCCGTGTGGGCAAGGGTCTGTACTGCGACATGAACGCCATCCGCCGGGATGAGGAACTGGACAACCTCCACTCTGTGTATGTGGACCAGTGGGACTGGGAAAAGGTCATCCG
>CAJKOW010000022.1 GCA_905201685.1 uncultured Bacteroides sp.
CACGCAATATGCTTGATACATTATGGGATTACCAACCTGAAATATCCGCTGACCCTTCGTACTTCTTATTTTATGGAAGGAAGCCATTATCGTATGAAATTAAATCCGGCGTTGACTCTTGGGCGTGGTTATTTTAATTTCCCTGTAATAGGTTCATTCAATGCTTCGGTCAATTCTTCTTCATTGGGTTATCAGGATGTGATAGACATTATTGATAACAGTAGTGATGGCGACTATTTTTTGAGTAGTGATTTTATCAATCGTTTGGATGCTACCAACGATTTAAATGTCAATCTGAGTACGGATATTATATCTGCCGGTTGGTATAAAGGCAAGAATTTCTGGTCTTTTAATGTTGGTTTGCGCAATGATATTGGAGCCTCCGTACCTAAAACGATGTTTGAGTTTATGCGTGAAATGAATGGTGTGGACATCAATTCGATAGATTGGTCGAACTATAACCGCACGGTAGGTAAGGAAAGTCTGAATATCAATTCGTACGCTGAAGTAGGTATAGGTTTTGCACGCGATATTACATCTCGCCTGACGGTTGGTGGACGTGTCAAAGCGTTGTTGGGTATTGGCAATATGAAATTGGATATTAACAGAATGGCTGTTAATACCAATCTTCAAGGAATTGCAGATGTGGAGAACCTCGATTGGAGTCGTGTAGCAAACGATCAGGAATATGCGAATGAATTGGCCGGGAAAATTAGCGGAACGGGACGTGTTGACGTAGAAGCTCGTTTGGAAAGTTCGTTTAAGGGGTTGGAGCTGCAGGAGAATGAAAATGGCTATGTTGATGAAATAAAATTTGAGAGTGACAAGCTTGGCATTGCCGGTTACGGTGTAGGCATTGATTTAGGTGCATCATATAAATTACTTGACCGTTTGACGGTGTCTGCTTCAATTCTTGACTTAGGTTTTATGAAGTGGAGTAAAAGCAGTACCTCTGTTGCGACAGCCAGGAGCTCGGAAGATTTGAACTTTGATTTTAATCAGCCTACATTACAGGGTAAGCTGGATGAAGTTCAGCGTTTTGCGAATGTCGTAGGTAGTGGAGAAGTGCTGAACTATGATATGTTGCAGATGCAAGTAGATGAAAACGAAGCCAAATCTCGTTCAACCAGTTTGACTTCAACTTTGGTGATTGGAGCCGAGTATGCTTTGTTGGGTGATTGGTTGACTGTAGGTGCTTTATATACCAGTCGTTTTGCCAAACCTAAAACGTTGAATGAGTTGACCTTCTCTGCGAACATTCGTCCTGCTAACAACTTCAATGTGGCTGCCAGCTATTCAGTTCTGCAGGGTTCTGGTAAGACTTTTGGTGTGGCAGTGAAGCTTGGGCCTCTCTTTGTGGGTACAGATTATATGTATTTGGGTGAGAATTCGAAGAATGTGAATGCATATATCGGAATTTCCTTCCCTTTAAGCAAGCAGAAGACTCCGTCTGACATTTAATGAAAGTGTTTGTTTATATATGATGAGCGGGAGTGTCTGAAAGAAGGACACTCCCGCTCATCATTTATTGGGGCTGGGGAAAATGATTTAGCAACTCTGACTTTCTTCTGTCCAGTCTCCATTGGCTTTGATAAGCTCTATCAGTTTCTCTACAGCTTCTTCTTCGGGGATATTTTTTTCAATGCATTCTTTCTTTTTGTACAGGCTGATTTTGCCGCGTCCGGCACCTACATATCCATAATCGGCATCAGCCATCTCGCCGGGGCCATTGACGATGCACCCCATGATTCCAATTTTCAATCCTTTCAGATGGCTGGTAGCCGCTTTGATTCGGGCTATTGTCTGGGTAAGGTCGTAAAGAGTACGTCCGCAACCGGGGCAGGAGATGTATTCGGTTTTGCTGGTACGTAACCGGCCGGCCTGTAAGATGTTGAAAGCGGTAGCATCAATTAACTTATCGTCAATATGCAGGCCTTTTTCCGGATTGTTTTGGTTGAAAAGGAAGATGCCGTCGCAGAAACCGTCGAAAATCAGCGCTCCCATGTCGGTTGCAGCTTTCAGCTGGAAATCTTCTGCGTTTTTTTCAGCGTAATGCTGGAAGAAAATAACAGGGGTTTTCAGGCCTTCGTTCATCAGCTGATGTACTAAAGCGCGTTGTTCTCCTAAACGGTTAGGATGATTACTTTGTGCGATGAGCACCATTTCCGGATGATATTTCAGGCAGGCGATGACTTCATCATTCAGACCTAAATATGTGATGAAAAGGAACTTCAGTGGGGCAGTACAAGCGCTAAGGAATGGCAGCTGGTCGCTTTTGAAGGCAGGCCATGTGTTGGGTTGGTTCTGCCAGATGTCAGCATCGACGATAAATTGTACGTCTGATTCTCTTTTATCTTCTGTTGTCAAGCAGGTTTCCGGCTGTCTGTGTCCGATATATACATAGTTGGGTATGAATGGAGGATTGAAATTCAGCTTCCCTTCTAATCGTGCGGCAACTACTACGGGTTGTTGTTCACCACCTATATTATGTATGGCGTAGGTCGTCCGGCGTGTAGGATTAAGGTAAGAAAATGTCGGAGCTGCAGCACCGGGAATGTATGGATGATTTTGGCGTTGTCCGATGTAATCGACCAATTTGCGGGCTACCGGAATTTCTGCTTCAGGTGCTTCACTCAGTGAAACCCGGATTGTATCTCCCAGCCCGTCGGCAAGCAATGCTCCAATGCCTAAAGCCGACTTGATGCGTCCGTCTTCTCCGTCACCGGCTTCGGTTACACCCAGATGAAGCGGAAAGTGCATGCCTTCTTTTTTCATGATTTCGGCCAACAGGCGTACAGTGCGTACCATGATGACTGTATTGGAAGCTTTGATGGAGATGACAACATCGGTAAATCCTTCTTCTACACAGATACGGAGAAATTCCATGCACGATTCAACCATTCCTTCAGGTGTATCGCCATAGCGTGACATGATGCGGTCGGATAATGAACCATGGTTCACTCCGATTCGGATTGCGGTGTGATTCTCTTTACAGATATTGAGGAAAGGTACGAAACGGTCGCGGATCTTTTGCAACTCTTTGGCATATTCTTCATCTGTATATTCCAAATGCTTGAATGTTCGGGCGGAATCTACGTAGTTGCCCGGGTTGATACGGACTTTTTCGGCATAAAGTGCTGCTACATCTGCTACTTTGGGGTTGAAGTGTACATCGGCAATCAGGGGTACCATGTAGCCATCGTGGCGTAATGCAGCATTGATGTTTCTCAGGTTCTCGGCTTCTTTGATTCCTTGAGTAGTGAGCCGCACATATTCTCCTCCGGCATCTACGATGCGTTTGGCTTGGGCAACGCAGGCTTCGGTGTCTTGTGTTGCCGTATTGGTCATGCTTTGTATGCGGATGGGGTTCGATCCTCCCATGGGAGTTGCTCCAATGTTAACTTCCGAAGTTTCTCGGCGAGAATAATTGAATAAGTCCACGTATGTAGGTGATTAGAGATTAGTATTATAGTGATATAAGTAGAGGCTGTGCCACATAGAACTGCCCTATTGTGACACACCCTCTATAATTTGTTACAAATACAATCTATATTTCGTCTGATAGATGGGAAATATAGGTTTAATTGGTCTTGTATTCGTATTTGATTTCTTTCAGATCCTCATTAGCTTTGACAATTTTCTTTTTCAGTCCTTCTTTGTAAGAGGCGAAATTCTCGGCTAAGATAGGGTCGCTTAATGCCAATATCTGTACGGCCAGGATTGCTGCATTCATGGCGCCATCGATGGCAACAGTTGCTACCGGTATGCCGGGAGGCATCTGAATGATGGAATACAGAGCATCCATCCCGCTCAATGCGGAGCCTTTAATGGGGATTCCAATGACGGGTAGTGTGGTGTTTGCTGCAATAACTCCCGGAAGCGCTGCAGCCATGCCGGCTGCGGCAATAATAACTTTAATACCTCGTTTGCCGGCATTTTTGGCAAAGTCCTCTACGGCTTCGGGGGTACGGTGAGCCGACAAGGCGTTCATTTCGAACGGTACGTGTAAGTCGTTGAGCAGTTGTGCGGCCTTTTCTACGATGGGAAGGTCGGAGGTACTGCCCATGATGATACTGACAATCGGTGAATACATGTTCTTTTTTATTAATAGATATTAGTATGATTGAGGTGAACCATTGTGTGTACGGTTCACCCTATTTCGTTTCGACAATGAAGCGTTCGTCAGGCATTGACCAATGCCTTATAAGCTTCAGCATCCAGCAACTGGCTGAAATCAGCGTCTTCTGACGGTTTGATCTTTATGATCCAGCCTTCACCGTAAGGATCCTGATTGACGAGTTCCGGTTGGTCGGCCAGTGTTTTGTTCTGTTCCAATACGGTACCGGATACCGGTAAAAACAGGTCGGAAATAGTCTTCACAACTTCGATGGTACCGAATGTATCGCCGGCAGCCAAGGTTTCGTCCACTGTAGGAATATCTACAAAAACGATATCGCCTAACTGCTCTTGTGCATAGTCGGTTATGCCTACATAAGCTACGTCACCTTCTACGCGAATCCATTCATGTTCTTTCGTGTACTTAACATCTGTCGGAAAATTCATAATTTTTAGTTTTAAGGGGTTAGTATTCTTGTTAATTGTAATTTCATATTTTATTCCTTGTATATCACGGAGTATCCGATCTTTCTGCCAATCAAAAGAGGAAGATGCGGAACAGGATATTGCTTAATGGATGCAGAACAAGTAATGAGCAAATCAGTCCGACTGCGAATCCTCCGATCACCTCGCCCAAGTTGTGATGGCTGAGTATGAGCCGTGCCGTTCCTAATATGCCGGATATCAGGATAAACAGGCACAACCACCATACCGGGTTGTAGCCGAACAGGGCACTGAAAGATATCAATCCTCCGACGATAGCTCCGGAGCCGGCCATGTGTTCGCTCAGTTTCCACCATAGATTTAAAACGACACAGATAACCATCATGATCAGTGCAGCCAGGATGATGCCGGTCATGTACCATGGAATGTTAAGACGGTGCATCATGAGCAGGCAGAATACGTAGGAAGCAATGGTCAGGATAAACGGGACATAACGTTTTTTGCGATCGGTCAAGTCTTCAGCAGTAAATCCATTGATTTTCTTAAAGATGAAGATGGTGAGCATGGGCATCAGGATAGTGAAACAATAGACGATACCCAATACAATCAGCTTGTATTGTATTGGCATGATGCGCAGATAAGAAAAAATAAATAGAATCAGGAATGCCAAAAAAAGGATGGAGAACGGCGTAAATACAGCCGAAATCACTTTGGCAATCCTTATAAGGGTTTTGTCTGCGATGATACGTTCTTCTATCATGATTCCATTGTTGTTTATTCTGACGAGTTGCATTCCTTGCGGCTAAGGAAGCAGACGATTGTCTCTCTCCATAGCTTATCTTCTTAGCCGGGCAACGGGTATATTCATTTGCTGACGGTATTTGGCTACGGTGCGCCGTGCTATCGGATAACCTTTCTCTTTCAGCATTTCAGTTAGCTCATCGTCGGTATAAGGTTTCTTTTTATCTTCGTTATCAATACATTCTTTTAAAATCTTGCGTATTTCGCGGACCGACATTTCTTCACCTTCTTCGGTGGTGTAGCCATCGTTGAAAAAGAATTTCAAGGGGTAAATGCCGTAGTTGGTCTGTACGTATTTACTGTTGCTGACGCGCGATATGGTCGAAATGTCCAGTCCTGTACGTTCGGCTACATCTTTCAGTATCATGGGGCGCAACAGCGATTCGTCACCTTCGAGGAAGAAGGGGCGTTGCAGGTCGATGATGGCTTGCATGGTAGTCATCAGGGTATTTTGCCGTTGCTTGATGGCATCGATGAAACCTTGAGCCGCATCCATTTTTTGCTTGAGGAACATCATGGCTTCTTTGGATTCTTTCGACTGGTTGGCCTTGTTCTTGGTGTGTTCCTCGACCATCTCGGTGAAGTCACGGTTCATGCGCAGTTCGGGCATGTTGCGGTTGTTCAGGGTGAGGTTGATGGTGCCGTCGTCGTATGTATCCACAATGAAGTCGGGGACGATTTGCTGCATGTTTTTGCCAATGGCTTCACCCAGCGATGCGCCGGGCCGTGGATTCAGTTTGCATATTTCCTTAATAGCCTGTTGGAATGTGTCGTCGTCGAGGTTCAGCTTTTGCTGTATCTTGTCCCAATGCTTACGGGTAAATTCGTCGTAACATTCCGTGATGATTTTCTCTTCGATATATAGTACGGAATCTTTTGTCGGATGCTGCTGCTCTATTTTTCGTCGTATCTGGATGAGCAGGCATTCCTGCAAGTTGCGTGCTCCCAGTCCTGCCGGATCAAAGTCCTGAATGATTTTCAGTGCCTGTTCCAGTTCTTCGGTACTGGCATTGATTCCCGAGTAGATGGCAAGTTCGTCGCTGATGCTATCCAGCGATTTGCGCAACAAGCCGTCGTCGTCCAGCGAACCTATCAGATATTCGGCCAGTTCGCGCTGATGTTCGGTCAGGTCGCGTTCGCCTAATTGTTCCTTGAGGGTCTCGTAGAACGAGGTCGAGTCTGAGAATGGTATTTCTTCGGGTTGCTCGCCTTTGGTGCGATTGTTTTCCTGAAGTTTATAATCGGGAATGTCGTCTTCGTTCAGATAGTCGCTCAACGAGTCGTAACTGGTATCGCCTTCATCGTTGTTGTCTGTTCCGTTTTCGTCGCTTTCGGAGTATTCGTCATTGGAAGTTTCTTCCTTTCCTTCTTCCAGTGCGGGGTTTTCCAGCAGTTCGGCACGTACGCGATCCTCCAGTTCCACTGCCGGAAGTTCGAGCAGTTTTACTACCAGAATTTGCTGCGGCGACAGGGTTTGTATCTGTTGCTGCGCCTGAGTCTGTATCTGTCGGGATCCTTGTGCCATATTTTTATCCAGTTATGATTCTCACCGCAAAAATAGTGAATAGTTCGGTAATGTGAAATCTTCGCCCGTTATATTTTCGAGTAGGCCGGGCTGGCTTTACTTGTATCTGCCGCTCTGTCGGATCGGCGTGAACGGAGAACAATTGATTTCCGTTCGTGTTCTTACCTGAAAGTTGTATTCTCATCAGTATGAGAATTGTTTTCTCATAGTTGTGAGAATGTTCTTCTCATTATTGTGAGAATAGCTTTCTCATAGTTATGAGAAACGGCAGGGGCAAGAAGATGAGGAGTAGCAACTAAGCAGGTTGAAAACTTAGGCTTTCATTTGTTTCTGCGGTCACCTTTGCTTATCTTTGTTGCAATCAAATTATTAAAATAGAAACGTCATGTTTGCTAAAGAAACCTATGTACAGCGCAGAGCCCAGCTGAAGAAAAATATGGGTTCGGGGATATTACTGTTTTTGGGTAACGACGAACAAGGTCTGAACTACGAGGATAACACTTTCCGTTACCGCCAGGACTCCACTTTTCTTTATTACTTTGGTTTGTCGTTTGCAGGTCTTTCTGCCATCATCGATGTTGATGAGGACCGGGAGATTATTTTCGGCGACGAGCTTACCATAGATCACATTGTCTGGATGGGGACACAACCCACCCTGCACGAGAAAGCAGCGGCAGTCGGGATTATCGAGACTCGCCCTTATGCCGAGATAGCCGATTATTTGAAGAAAGCCAAATCGCAGGGGCGTACCGTTCATTATCTGCCGCCCTATCGTGCCGAACATAAGCTGAAGCTGATGAATTGGTTAGGAGTGGCTCCTGCATTGCAGGAAGGTTCCGTTCCGTTTATTCGTGCCGTGGTAGCACAACGCAACCACAAGTCGGCCGAAGAAATAGAAGAAATAGAAAAGGCTTGCAATGTGACAGCCGATATGCATATTACAGCCATGAAGGTGCTCCGTCCGGGCATGTACGAGTATGAGGTTGTAGCTGAAATGAATCACGTGGCGCAGCGCAACAATTGCGACCTTTCGTTTGCCTCCATTGCTACCATCAACGGACAGACGCTTCATAACCATTATTATGGAAATAAGGTGAAGCCGGGAGATTTATTCCTGATTGATGCCGGCGCTGAACTGCCTTCGGGTTATTGCGGTGATATGTCGTCCACAATTCCTGCCGACAAGACTTTCACGCCGCGTCAGCGTGCTGTTTACGAGATACAGAATGCCATGCATATAGAGTCGGTTAAAGCATTGCGTCCGGGCATTCCTTACATGAAGGTGTACGACCTTTCCGCCCGTGTCATGGTGGAGGGATTGAAGGATCTGGGACTGATGAAGGGCAATGCCGAAGATGCTGTACGCGAAGGTGCTCATGCTTTGTTCTATCCTCACGGGCTGGGTCACATGATGGGGCTCGACGTGCACGACATGGAAAACCTGGGCGAACAATGGGTTGGTTATGATGGGCAACCGAAGAGTACTCAGTTTGGCCGCAAGAGCCAGCGTCTGGCCATTCCTTTGGAACCGGGTTTTGTACATACGGTAGAGCCGGGCATCTATTTTATTCCCGAACTGATAGATCTTTGGAAGAGTGAGAAGAAGTTCACCGACTTCATTAATTATGATAAGGTAGAAGAGTATCGTCATTTTGGAGGTATCCGAAACGAGGAGGACT
Organism: uncultured Bacteroides sp.; assembly: GCA_905201685.1. GTDB lineage: Bacteria > Bacteroidota > Bacteroidia > Bacteroidales > Bacteroidaceae > Bacteroides. The sequence continues at coordinate 8,566 of CAJKOW010000022.1, forward strand.
ATCTGATTACCGAAACAGGCGCACGCCGTTTGGGTAAGAAGATTCCGTTGACTCCCGATGAAGTAGAAGCATTGCGTTGATGCGGATCTAATCCGCGGGAGACTGCCGGAGAAAACAGCGGGTGACATGAATGCAGATGCGGCAAAACCGTATCGCATGCTGTCACCCGCTGTTTTTTTTTCTGTCAGGCATGCAATTCGAGCACGAATCGTGTTCCTTTGGTATAACTTTCGTCCAAAGTCAGCGAACCGTTCATTTTGGTTGCTATCAAGGCACAAATGGGCAATCCCAGGCCGTCGCCTTTTGTCAGGTCCTTCACTTCGGAAAATGGCTTGAAGATATTGGCCCGTTTCTCTTCGGCAATGCCGCATCCGGTATCGCTTACGATAAACTGGTGGGTGTGTGCGCCACGCTTCTTGAAATCCAACCATATTTTACCTTCGGCCGGCGTATATTCGGCGGCATTCTGCAACAGGTGGAGCAGGATGTGTTCCAGCTGTTCGGCATTGATTCTCACATTCAGTTTCGGAGCATTGACAGTGAGGGTAACATTCGGTTTGGTCTGGCCTTTGATCTTATCCATTACGTTTTCGCAGAAGTTCGAAATATTTTTTTCTTCCATTTCGTAAGGTTCGTCTAAGCTGCTTTCCAGTTCCGACAGTTCCTGTATGTGTGCATTGAATGTACGCAGCGCTTTCACTCCGGGCAGCTTGGCATCCAGGGTGTCCAAGGTAGGTTCCATCTGGGCAGAGATGTTTTGTATGAATTGAGTTTTCAGCTCATTATGTTCGTTGGCGATGCTGATGGCTTTCTTTTGTTTACGTGTCAGCACAATGAAGCGCAGCAGGACAATGGCACCGAATATCAGTGCAGCAGCCAGAATCGCAGCCAGTACGCACAGTCCGATGATGATGTATTGTTTGGCATTGAGCGAGTCGTCCTTGTCTTGAATGGTGGTCAGACTTTCGTCATATTTGCGTTTCAGGGCATTCAGCTCGTCTTGTGCGGTCAGGGCTTTTACAGAGTCGTTCCATACGATGTATTTGTCGTATGTACGAGCCACCAGTCCGGCATTGTTGGCTTTGCGGGCTATACCGATCAGCGTTTTGTAGCATTCGTCCACTTTGGCATAGTTTTTCTGATCTTTGTATTTTCCTATCAGACGATTGATGGCTTCGTCGCCCTGAGCGTTCATGCCAAAGGTATAGTAGTAGGTTGCCTGAGTGTAGAGCAGATCATTGTTGAGTGAGTCGTTCTTGGCAGCCTGGGCAGTCTCTTCCAGGCGGGTAAGTTGTTCTTTGGCCCGTGAAGGATTCTTCAAGTTGATGTACATCTGCAGCCGTTCTTTGACGATGGGGTAACGGAGTTCGGGGAATGCTTTCTTTTCTTTCTGTTCTCCGGTATAGACTACGGCTTCGGCACCTCTCAGCATGTCGAAGGCTTCTTTGTAGTAGTTTTCCCGATGGTAAAGAGCACTCACTTTGACACCGCATTCCACGGCTTTTTCATAGTTTCCTTGTGTTGCATAAGCATTATAGGCTTGCAGAAAGAGGTAGCGCGACTTGATGTATTCCTTTTGTGCCAGGTTTTGTTGCGCTTGTTTCATCAGGTCGTCAGCGCGGTTTTGGGCATAGGTTCCTTCGAGGCAGCACAAGGCTGCCAGAAGGAACATGATTACTGTTTTTCTCATTGTTTTGTTTTTGTTTATTTTTTGATTTGGATAGTTGTATGCTGTATGTTTATGGTTTTGTGGGCAGAAGTTGCTGTTATTCCCAGTTGTCTGTTCTGAAGGGGTAGAGCGGAAGCTCTCTGATGTTGGCAACGTTGCCCGGTTTGAAGTCACGGAAGCCATATCGTACGGCTACCGGATTTACCACCTTGTCGGAACTTACTTTGATCTGTCCCCCGTTCAGTTCGGCTTTTGCCGGGTAGAATACCTTGTCCTCGCCGGCTATTTCAAATCCCTGTATGTCGGTCATGCGGTTGAATCCTTCGCCGGCATGGTCGAACGAGAGGAGAACTGCTCCGTCTTTTACTTCCATCGACTTATACATCGGTCCTACGGCTTCGATGCCTTTTATCTGATAAGTTTTGCTGAGAGCCATGTAGGCAAGTCGTTTTCCTACGTCGCTTTTATCTTTCGGGTGAATGTTGTACTGCTCGTAGTTTTCCACGAGATCATTGGTCGAGATCATTCCGCTGTTGGGGATTATCTTCTGCGCATTGAACTGAGCTTCGCGCAGCAGTGCGCTGTAGTAGTTTTCGCTGGAACCGTACGGTGCTATTTCAACATAATAGAACGGCAATTCGCCCAGTCCCCATTCTTTTCGCCAAAGTTCAACCAGGGTTTTCAGGCGTTCGGCGTATGTCTTGTGTTTCCCGACGTTCGATTCACCCTGATACCAGAGGAACCCTTTGATGGTATAGTTCTGCAGGGGCTTCACCATACCGTTGTACATCAGTGTCGGACTCATGTAGTGCCACCAGTCGTGACCTTCTTCCTTGCGGATGTCACGCTCCAAGTTGATGTCCGGATATTGTGCTACGATGTCGCGTGGAAGCCAGCCTTCAACGGTAGAGCCTCCCCAGCTGCTGTTGATGATACCGATGGGGATGTCGAGCACTTTATTCATCATCATGGCAAAGTGAAAGCCGGTAGCACTGAATGCCGGTGCATTCTCCGGACAGCTGACTTTCCAGTTTCCTTTGCAATTGTCAACCGGTTCTACCTGTCCGTTCTTTTCGATGGTGGCTACTCTTATACCTTTCCATTGGGCCGAGGTAGCAATGGTTTCGTTAGCCCCTGCTACCGGGCAGTTCCAGAATCCGGCCAAGGGCATTTCCATGTTCGACTGTCCCGAGCAGAACCATACTTCACCTATCAGTACGTTGTTCAGCTGTGTCTCTTCGCCATCCGAGAACGTGATGCTGTAGGCATTATAGCTGGCTGCAGGGGTTTGTACTTTGGTTATCCATTTCCCGTCTTTATCCGCCGTAACCGTGTATGTGCGGTTGTCCCATGAAGGGCGAATATTCACTTGGGCATTGGCTTTGGCTTTTCCCCAAAGTTTCACTTCGGTTTTCTGTTGCAATACCATGTTGTCACTTAGTATGTCGGGCAGGACAACTTTTCCCCAACTTGCCGTCTGCATCATGAGCAGACATGCGGCTATTGCTAATTTCTTCATTTTGTTATGTATTTAATGTTTTTCCTTTGTATGTTCTGATACTTTGTGAATCAGTATTTGAAACTGCTTCCTCCCAAAAATTCACGGAGCAGGGAGGTTGGCGGAATCTCTTTGTCCTGCACGGGTATGAAGTATTTGATGAATTTCAGCAACCGGTAGGCTTCGGCATATTCCGGACAGTTGCGCGGTACGCTGTTCAGTATCGGTTCAGCATGTGACCGGAGTACGGCAAATTCGAACAGCAGAGCCGAGTTGAACATAACGTCGGCATTTTCCTGGTAAGGGAATATCCACTTGTCCTCGCCGGCGCGTACGCTTGGCCAGCGCGAAATGGTTTCCTGTGCCGAATATCCTCTGTAGTTGAAGTCCCGGATGATGCGGCGCAGCAGTCGGTTGTCGGTCGTAGGAATCCAGTTATGGTCGTCCAGCGAAATGGTGGTCAGTGCCGAGACGTAGATCTTATATTTGCTTTCGGCAGGAATTTGTGGAGTCAGTTCCGGGTTCAAGCCGTGAATGCCTTCCAGGATGAGGATGGTGTGCTCGTCGATACGTAATTTATCGCCTTTAAATTCCTTTTTCCCTAACGTGAAGTTGAAGCGGGGAAGTTCCACTTCCTCTCCTCTCAGCAGGGCCTGTAGCTGTTCGTTGAACAGTTTGAGGTCGAGTGCATACAGCGATTCGTAGTCATAGTTCCCGTTCGCATCGCGCGGAGTGTCTTCGCGATCCACGAAGTAATCGTCCAGCGAGATGGGGTATGGGCGCAGTCCGTTGGTCATCAGCTGTACGGAGAGCCTTTTGCTGAAGGTCGTTTTACCGGATGAGGACGGTCCGGAGATCAGTACCAGCTTGACACGGTTTCCGTTTTCGCCCCGGTGATAAATGTCGTCGGCAATCTGGGCGATTTTTTTCTCCTGCAGAGCTTCAGCCACGTTGATGAGGTCGGTGGCATGTCCGTTTTCACAAGCCAGGTTGAAGTCGCCTACGTTGCTCAGTCCCATGATGTGGTTCCAGCGCAGGTGTTCTTTGAATACGTCGAGCATCTTTTCCTGTTTCACCACTTCTTCCAGAACATTCGGATTTTCTTTGTTGGGGATGCGCAGCAACAGGCCGTCATAGTATTTGATGATGTCGAACAGCTTGATGAATCCTGTGCTTGGCAGCAGGTTGCCGTAGTAATAGTCAACGGTGTCGCCCAATGTATAATAATAGGTATAGAGCGAGCCCGACGTTTCCAGCAGTTTTACTTTATCGTCCATTCCCCGTTCGCTGAAGACGCGGACGGCCTCGGACGTATGGCATTCGGTGCGGTGGAAGGGAATATCTTCGGCGATGATTTCCTGCATGCGTTTCTTGATGGCCTGTACGTCCTCCAGTTGGACGGGTCGTCCGATACGAAGGTTGCAGAAATAGCCTTTCGAAACCGGATGCTCGACATACAGTTTGCCTTCGGGAAACAGCTCGCTGACAGCTTTGTACAAAATGAAACACAGGGAGCGGACATAGGTGCGCATTCCTGATGGGTCGCGGACGTCCAGAAACTCCACATCCTTGTTGTTGTACACCCTGAAGTTCAGGCCTTCGGAGCGGTTGTTGACTTTGGCGCTGACGACCTGGTAGGGAAAATTAAGATTAAATCCGTAATAAATATCCAAAAGTGAGCTCCCGATAGGAAATTCTTTATAAATATTATTATTTTTGCAACATATTTGTAACATGTGTTTCATAATGTCCTTTTTTAATGGTAAATATACGCTAAATATAGGACTTAATAATGCATGAAGCAATGAAACCTCTTAATTAATTATAGATGGAATATTCTTTTTATGATTTTTTAAAGCTGCTGGGTTCATTGGCTTTATTCCTGTATGGAATGAAAATCATGAGCGAGGGGCTTCAAAAGTTTGCGGGCGACAGGTTGCGTAAGATTCTGACCGCCATGACGACAAACCGAGTGACAGGTGTTCTTACGGGTATGCTGATCACAGCACTTATCCAGTCTTCTTCTGCTACAACCGTAATGGTGGTTAGTTTTGTTAATGCCGGTTTGTTGACCTTGTCGCAGTCCATCGGCGTCATTATGGGAGCCAATATCGGTACCACGGTCACGGCCTGGATCATATCGGCCTTGGGCTTTAAGGTGGATATAGCAGCGTTTGCCCTTCCTTTGTTAGCTTTTGGTATTCCTCTACTGTTTTCCCAAAAAAGTTCCCGAAAGTCGGTTGGTGAGTTTATTTTCGGCTTTTCGTTCTTGTTTATGGGACTTTCCTATCTTCAGAGCAATGCTCCCGACCTGAAAGATAATCCTGATATGCTGGCATTTGTGCAGAACTATACGGATATGGGATTTGTGTCCATTCTGTTGTTTGTGCTTATCGGTACTGTTCTGACCATGATTGTGCAGGCATCGGCGGCAACGATGGCCATTACTCTGATTATGTGTGCCAACGGCTGGATCAGCTTTGAGTTGGGTGCGGCTCTTGTGTTGGGCGAGAATATTGGAACCACGATAACGGCCAATCTGGCGGCATTGACGGGAAATACGCAGGCACGAAGGGCGGCATTGGCCCATTTGGTGTTCAACGTGTTTGGTGTGATATGGGTGTTATGTCTGTTTGTGCCTTTCACTAACGCCGTATCTTGGTTTGTGGACAATGTGATGGGCACCAACAGTCCTGCGGTAGCTGTTTCGTTCAAACTTTCGGCATTCCATACGGCTTTCAACATCTGTAATGTGCTGGTGCTGATTTGGTTTGTCAAGTTCATCGAGCGTACGGTATGTGCCATCATTCCTTTAAAGGAGCAGGACGAGGAATATCGCTTGCGTTTCATTTCGGGCGGTATGCTGTCCACGGCAGAACTCTCCATCCTGCAGGCAAGCAAGGAGATACACCTGTTTGCCGAGCGTACTCACCGCATGTTTGGCATGGTGCGCGATTTGCTTCATACCGAGAAGGATGACGACTTTATGAAACTGTTCAGTCGGATTGAAAAATACGAAAACATCAGCGACAGCATGGAGCTGGAAATCGCCAACTATCTGAATTCGGTTTCTGAAGGGCGGTTGAGCTCGGAAAGTAAACTGCAGATACGGGCCATGTTGCGCGAGGTGACCGAGATCGAGAGTATCGGCGACAGTTGTTACAATCTGGCTCGTACCATCAATCGCAAGCGGCAGTCGAATCAGGACTTTACTGAAAGCCAGTACGAACACATTCACACGATGATGAATCTGACGAACGAGGCTCTGGAGCGGATGATTGTGATTATCGAGCATACCGATCACCAGAGCAGCGACGTGAACCAGTCATACAACCTGGAGAACGAAATCAACAACTATCGCAACCAGTTGAAGAATCAGAATATAGTAGATGTCAACAACAAGGAATACAGCTACCAGATGGGTGTACACTACATGGATATCATAGCCGAATGCGAGAAGCTGGGCGACTATGTGGTGAATGTGGTAGAGGCCAGTTGTGATATCAAAGAAAAGAAGGCTTCGTAACGACGAAGCCTTCTTCCTTGACTTTTGCGGTTATTTCAATCTGGTTTAGTGAGTTACCTCAAAATCTTCTTTACCGACGCCACACAGCGGGCATACCCAGTCGTCGGGGAGGTCTTCGAATGCGGTACCTGGCGCAATGCCGTTTTCCGGATCACCCAGTTCAGGGTCATAAATGTATTCGCATACGGTGCAGATGTATTTATCCATATTTCTATTCGTTTTTAAGTGGTAAATAATTTAATTTATTAATCTCAGTTTATAAACACAGAAAACTGTCTGATTGTTCACTGACAGTTGCATATCTCTTTCCTAAAAAAGATTTAATAGCATTAACAGTCTGAATTATTGTTGTATTTTTGTGCTCAGTTAATTTAAAACATGAACAATCTGCATGAGCGCAATGAAAGAAAATGTCAATCACGTCGGGTTGACCGATGAAGAGGTGCGCAGAAGTCGTGCCGAACACGGGGTGAATCTGCTGACCCCTCCCAAACGCCCTTCTCTTTTCAAACTCTATTTGGAGAAATTTCAGGATCCTGTCGTCAAAGTGCTGCTTGTCGCCGCCTTGTTTTCACTGGTTATCTCGATTGTCGAGAACGAGTATGCCGAAACCATCGGTATCATAGCTGCCATTCTGCTGGCTACCGGTATCGGTTTCTTCTTCGAATACGATGCCAACAAGAAGTTCGACCTGCTGAATGCCGTCAGCGAAGAAACGCTGGTCAAGGTGATACGCAACGGACACGTACAGGAAGTGCCCCGCAAGGATGTAGTGGTAGGCGACGTCGTACTGTTGGAAACCGGTGAAGAAATACCTGCCGACGGCGATCTGCTGGAGTCCGTTTCTCTGCAAGTCAACGAATCCAACCTGACCGGTGAGCCGGTTGTTTCAAAGACAACTGTCGAAGCCGATTTCGATAAGGAAGCCACGTATGCATCCAACCGCGTGTTGCGAGGTACGACGGTGGTCGATGGCCACGGCATGATGCGTGTCGAGGCGGTAGGCGATGCGACCGAGATTGGTAAGGTGGCCCGTCAGAGCACCGAACAGAGCACCGAACCTACACCTCTTAATATACAGCTCACCAAGCTGGCCAACCTGATCGGCAAGATTGGTTTCACGGCTGCCGGATTGGCTTTTGCCATCTTCTTTGTGAAGGATGTCATCCTCTTCTACGACTTTTCTTCGTTCCATACCTTTGCCGACTGGCTGCCTGCCTTGCAGGCCACGCTGAAATACTTCATGATGGCCGTTACGCTGATTGTGGTGGCTGTGCCCGAAGGTCTTCCGATGAGCGTCACGCTGAGCTTAGCGCTGAACATGCGTCGTATGCTCTCTACCAACAATCTGGTGCGCAAGATGCACGCCTGCGAAACAATGGGTGCTATCACCGTCATCTGTACCGACAAGACCGGTACGCTGACGCAAAACCAGATGCAGGTGTATGAGGCCAGTTTCTATGGGTTGAAGAACCGCAGCAACCTGGCCGACGACGAATTGAGCCGTGTGGTAATGGAAGGTATCAGTGCCAACTCGACGGCCTTCCTCGAAGAAGCTGCACCCGGTGAGAAGGTGAAAGGGGTGGGCAATCCTACCGAGGTAGCCCTGTTGCTGTGGCTCAATGCGCAGGGAAAGGATTATCTGAAGTTGCGCGAAGCGGCTCAGGTGGTCGATCAGCTGACTTTCTCGACCGAACGCAAGTTTATGGCTACGCTGGTTCAGTCGCCTCTGTTGGGTAAGAAAGTGCTGTATGTGAAAGGTGCGCCCGAAATCGTTTTAAGCAAGTGCAAGGACGTAGTGCTGGACAGCGGACGTACCGATGCCGTAGCTTACCGACCGACAGTCGAGGCTCAGCTGCTGGGTTATCAGAATATGGCCATGCGTACGTTGGGCTTTGCCTATAAGATCGTGGCCGACGACGATACGCGCGACTGCGCCACGCTGGCTGCCGACGGCGATCTTTCGTTCGTAGGTGTGGTAGCCATCAGCGACCCCATCCGTCCCGATGTGCCTGCCGCCGTTCAGAAGTGCCAGTCGGCCGGCATTGCCGTGAAGATTGTGACAGGCGATACGCCGGGCACCGCTACCGAGATTGCCCGTCAGATAGGACTCTGGAAACCGGAAGACACCGAACGCAACCGCATCACCGGGGCCGACTTTGCCGCCCTGACCGACGAAGAAGCGCTGGATCGCGTGATGGATCTGAAGATCATGTCGCGTGCACGGCCTACGGACAAGCAACGCCTCGTGCAACTGCTTCAGCAGAAAGGAGCCGTGGTGGCTGTGACGGGCGACGGTACGAACGATGCTCCCGCCCTGAACCATGCACAGGTAGGCCTTTCGATGGGTACGGGAACATCCGTGGCCAAGGAAGCCAGCGACATCACCTTGCTCGACGACTCGTTCAACAGTATCGGCACCGCCGTCATGTGGGGCCGTTCGCTCTATAAGAACATACAACGTTTCATTGTCTTCCAGCTGACCATCAACTTCGTGGCACTGTTCATCGTGTTGCTGGGCTCGTTAGTGGGTACCGACCTGCCGCTCACCGTGACGCAGATGCTGTGGGTGAACCTCATCATGGACACCTTTGCTGCTTTGGCATTGGCTTCCATTCCGCCCAGTGAAAGCGTAATGAAGGAGAAACCCCGCAAGCCGACCGACTTTATCATCACTCCGGGAATGCAGCGGATGATCTTCGGCGTGGGACTGGCCTTTGCCTGCATCCTGATGGGTATGCTGCTCTACTTCGAACGGCAGGGCATGACGGTGCGCGAACTGACCATCTTCTTCACCTTCTTTGTGATGCTCCAGTTCTGGAACCTCTTCAACGCCCGTGTGTTCGGTACGACCGATTCGGCCTTTAAGGGCATCTCCAAATCCTACGGTATGGAGTTCATCGTACTGGCCATTCTGGTAGGACAGTTCCTGATTGTACAGTTTGGCGGGCCGGTATTCCGTACCGAGCCGCTCGACGGAATGACGTGGCTGGCAATCATTGCTTCGTCGTCGCTGGTATTGTGGGTGGGCGAGATTGTACGTCTGGTTCGCCGTTTAATGCAGAAAAAACAATGATACAGAAAGAGATAAAGAATCTGATTTTCGACTTCGGCGGTGTGCTGATCGACCTTGACCGCGGACGTTGTGTCGAACGCTTCACGCAGCTGGGGCTGGAGCGGGTCGAGGAGATGCTGGGCCTGTACTACCAGCAGGACTTCTTCCAGCAATACGAGAAAGGGCTGATCAGCAGTGCCGCGTTCCGCGACGAAATCCGTGCGAAGTCTATCCGTCCGCTGACCGATGCCGAGATAGATGATGCTTGGAACAGCTTCCTCGTCAGCATTCCTTCCTATAAGCTCGACATGTTGCTGGAGTTGCGCCGTCATTACCGGGTATGCCTGCTGAGCAACACCAACGAGATTCACTGGCAGTGGGCGTGCGCCAACGCGTTCCGCTACAAGGACTACGGAGTAAACGATTACTTCGAACGTATTTATCTGTCCTACGAGATGCGTTTGGCCAAACCCGATGTCGAGATTTTCCGCCGTGTGCTGGCCGATGCCGGTATGCGTGCCGAAGAAACCCTGTTTATCGACGACTCGACAGAGAATTGCCGGTCGGCCGCATCGCTGGGGCTGTTTACTTATACTCCGAAACCTCATGAAGATTGGAGACCACTTTTCAGATAACTGCCCGAAAGTAGCTACCATCGGCTTCTTCGACGGGGTGCATCGGGGACACCGGTTCCTGATCGGACAGGTGCGTGCTATGGCCACCGAGCGTCGTTGTGCGTCGGCTGTGGTGACGTTTCCGGTGCATCCGCGCAAGGTGATGCAGCCCGAATTCTGCCCGCAGCTGCTGACTACCTGCCGCGAAAAGGAAGAACTGCTGGCTGCTACAGGTGTCGATTATTGCCTGATGCTCGATTTCACTCCCGAACTGGCCTGCTGTTCGGCGCACGACTTCATGGCCCTGCTGAAAGAACGGTATCAGATTCAGGCTTTGGTGATAGGCTACGATCACCGGTTTGGGCACAACCGCAGCGAAGGTTTCGACGACTACGTGCGCTACGGTGCCGAATTGGGCATGGAGGTGCTTCCGGCTTCGGCCTACTACTGCGAGGATGGCAGCGAAGTCAGTTCTTCCTGCATCCGCCGTCTGCTCAGCGTTGGCGACGTATCGGGGGCAGCGCGTGGTTTGGGGTACGATTATTTTCTGCAGGGCACGGTGGTGAGCGGCTATCGGGTGGGGCATACGCTGGGTTTCCCTACTGCCAACCTTCGGGTGGACGAGGCCGATAAGCTGATTCCTGCCGACGGGGTATATGCCGTTCGGGTGACGGTCGATGGCAGGCAGTATGGCGGTATGCTGAGCATTGGCTATCGCCCTACGTTGGACAACGGCCCCGACCGCAGCATCGAGGTCTATATCTTCGATTTTCATGCCGACATTTACAATCATCCGCTCCGTCTTTCTTTCGTGCGTCGCCTCCGCGAGGAACTGAAGTTTGCCTCGATAGACGAACTCGTGACACAGCTTCACAAGGACGAAGCGGTGGCGAGGCAGATACTTTCCGAGTAAATCTGGGTGCGGAAGTCGAATCTTCTATCCGTATTTCATACCCTCAGACAAGGGCTTTCCAAGACACTTGCACGGTTCGCGAGCAACACTTGTACGGCTCGCGAGCCGTGCAAGTGTCCAACAAATGGATTGCAAGTGTCGCTTACGAAGGGAGCGCGCGTCTGAAAAAAGCTTTTCGGAAGAGGGCTTCGGAAGGCACGTTTCACCCTTCACACAGCCACAGTTTACCATGCCCCATGTTTCACCTTTCACAGTAACGATCAGCAGGACAGCTGTTTGCGTTGAAACGTTGCCAAAAAGATTCCGGATGTGAAACGTTATCCGGAGAAATCTGCTATATTTGCGGTAGATGAATGTGGGGGACTTGAATAACTTAATTATAATACTCATGAACAAGAAAAACTACTCAATCCGTACGATTGTGCTGGCTCTGTTAGGAGCCTTGTCCTGGTTCCCGGCCAATGTGGCGCAGGCTGCCAATCCTTTCCTTCCTCTGTGGGAATACATCCCCGACGGTGAACCTTACGTGTTCGAAGATCCCGACCATCCGGGCAAGTATCGTGTTTATGTTTATGGTTCGCACGACTCCATGAAGACGGAGTACTGCGGACGCGAGCAGGTGGTGTGGTCGGCTCCGGTGGACGACCTGAACAACTGGCGCTACGACGGCATCATCTTCGAGTCGAAGACCGACGCCCGCGGCGAATGGCTGAGTGCCGGCGGTGTGGGCGACGTGCTCTATGCTCCCGACGTGGTGGAAGTGAAAGACAAAAACGGGAAGAAGACGTATTATCTCTATCCGAACAATCAGGCAGGCGGACGCAACGGCATGGTGGCCAAGGCCGATCGTCCCGACGGTCCTTTCCGGGTGTGCAACTGGAGCAAGCAGTCGCCCAAAGTGACGGACGGCATACTGGCTTTCGACCCCGCAGTGCTGGTCGATGACGACGGACGGGTATATGGCTACTGGGGCTTCGAGGAGTCGTGGGGTGCAGAGTTGGATCCGGCTACGATGGCTACCGTGAAATCCGGCACTCAGGCTGTGAAGGACATGGTGTCGAACTACAAACAGGACGGTGTGTTCCGCTTCTTCGAGGCATCGTCCATCCGTAAGATCAAGGATAAATATGTATTCATTTACAGCCGTTGGACGGCCGAAGGCGAATTCGGTTTCCCTGGCAGCAACTATACGCTGGCGTATGCTTACAGCGACAACCCGTTGGGGCCGTTCACTTACGGCGGCACGCTGATCGACGGCCGCGGTCGCGATGTGGATGCCGATGGCAAGCCCATTCTGACAGCTACACCGGGTGGAAATACGCATGGCAGTATCGTCGAAATCAATGGTCGCTGGTATGTGTTCTACCATCGTCAGTGTGGTACCAACGAGTTTGCCCGTCAGGCCATGGTGGCTCCCATCGAGGTGAAGGTGACCGAAGGAGCAGGCGGCAAGGTGGAGATCACGGAAGGAGAATACACCTCCGAAGGCTTCGAGACGGACGGACTGAATCCCTACAAACGCTATTCGGCCGGTATTGCCTGTTACTATACGGGGCCGCGTCCGGCTTATCAGAAGTGGCCCAACTTCTACTTCTCGGGTTCGTACGTGCAGCCCACCTATGGTGATGCCACGAACTTCGACGATCCCTACAACCTGCGTGTCAACAGCAATCCGGTAGTGAACAATACGGCAGGCTCCATCGTAGGCTACAAATACTTCAACTTCGACCTTCTCGATCCCAATAAGGATGTGGAACTGCTGCTCAGCCTTAAGCCGCTGGGTGTGGAGGGAACCATCGATGTCATGGTGGGCAGTCCCTGGACGAGTCGTGGCGGAGTGAAAGTAGGTACGCTGCGTCTTAGCAAAGATGCTCCGCAGCAGATTACCGAGATGCGTATCAGTGTCTCCAAAGTCAAGGAGTTCAAGGGCAAGCAGGCTTTGTACTTCGTCTTTTCATCGCCCACGGCCGACCGCTCCCTCTGCGAGCTTCACAATCTGGTGTTTGCTAAACGTTGATGGTTGGTTATCAGGAGTTCATTCCTATGTGAAACAAAGGTATCAGAAACTCTCCTCTTTCTGGAAGGTTGTTCTCCCCAGATAACGGGGGAGTTAAGAGGGGGTGAGTACCCGAAGGGGGAGGTGGTAGGTGAAAACATAAAGTGTTAATATACAGCGTGTCGTAAAACCTACCACCCCGCCCGTTGGGCACCCCTCCTTCTATAAGGAGGGGAGTTAGATACTATACTAAGTTTCGACACACCATCCTTTACGCAGCCTTTCTATTGCTGTGTTTGTAGCTGTAGCGTGTTGGGGAGACGCAAAATTTTGCGTCTCTACCTGAGAGATGGGGCTGTGATTGAACCGGTATATTCCTGCCTGTTTTCTCCCTCCTCTGCCTTTTCTTATTGCAAAACAGATTAAATTTATTGTTTTTCGATAAATTTTTTCTGTTTTTCTTTTGTTTTCTCCTAAAATAGTATTTCATTTGCATATCGAAAAACGATAAATGATTATCGAAAAACGGAATTGAAAACAAAAAACAGTATTCATTTAAACAGGTAGTAATATGAAGGCTTTGGTTATGACAGCGATTATAGCAGTAGCAGGACTGGTCAATGTAATTGCCATAAATGCATGGCAGCAAGGCAGAGGCCATACGGGTGTAAAAATAGGGCAGAGTAAAGGCTGCGTCCAACTGTTGGTTGTAAAGTAAATGCTTTGTAGCAGGCCAAAATAATATATCATTTAAAAAAAGAAGAATGACGATGAAGACAGCGATAAAATTGGCATTGATTTATTTCCTGATGCAGATATTGGGTGCACTGACCGCAGGTCCGTTCTGTATGCTTTATGTCTATATCACAACCGGCAGCATGGATGCGGAAGTGGCGCAGAAGCTGACTATAGCTCCGACCCTGTTGTTGGGAATCGTTTACATGATGCTTTATTTGTGGAGAAAAGGTCACTTGGACGATGACGGACTGATGTATTCGCTCACTACCCCGTCATGCCTGACGTGGAGCCTGCTGGCCGGTGTGGCTGGTCTTTTCCTGACCGACGCGCTGGTGTCGCAAATGGGTTTTCTGCCCGACCTGATGAAACAGACGTTCGACGCGCTGCAGTCCGGCTGGTTGGGCATTCTTTGCATTGCCGTGTTAGGGCCGATATTGGAAGAACTGCTCTACCGTGGAGCCATTACGAAAGCCCTGTTACAGAAGTATGCTCCGACCAAGGCGATTCTGATTTCAGGTTTGCTTTTCGGCATTGTCCATATCAATCCTGTTCAGGTGGTCAGTGCAGCGCTGATAGGCATTCTGCTGGCTTGGCTTTACTGGCGTACGCGGAGTCTGGTGGCCTGCATCCTGATTCATATTCTGAACAACAGCCTTTCGGTTTTCCTCAGTCTGAACTATCCCGAAGCCGGAAGCATGACCGAACTGTTAGGTACGCCACTGGTGGTGATTATGACGGTTGTGGCGCTTGCCTTGTTCCTTCTTTCGGTGAAGAAACTGAGTGCTTATCAACTTTTTGCAACGAATACAACAACAGATAACAAGCTATGAAAAGAAGACTGAACATCCTTTGTGCCATCGTCCTGCTGGTGATGAGCTGGTCGGTAGGCGTGTCGCTCTACTACATGGGGCTGGGTATGACAAAAGGCGTCCAGATGGGATTGGATGCTGCACGCGAAATGGAGGAAGGTAAAACCAATGCCAAACTGGAAGAGGTGAACAACATGAGAACCGTCTCTTTGCTTCCCAAACTCCTGAGTGAATGGAAGGGAGAGTTTTTCACCGACTCGATACGCAACGAGAAGACGGGTCGCTACGTCCCGATGGCCTACTCGAACCTGATGATCAGTGTGCCGGTGGAGACACCCGTTTGGCAGAAGGTCGTATCTACGGTGATGGGGTTCCTGGTGCTGGTGGCCAACGTCTGGGCATTGGTGCTGTTCATCCGCATCGTGGTGTCGGTCAACCGTTCGGATATCTTCAACTGGCGCAACGTCCGTCGCCTGCGTCGTTTGGGCATTCTGCTCATCGTAGGTTTTGTCTGCGTCCTGTTGCCCGAATACATGGCGCTTTGCAACCTGCGCGAGGCATTCTCGTTAGAGTCTTACGAGCTGATACTTTCCGATTCGGTCAAGGTGACCAATCTGTTGTTGGGACTGATTTCCCTCATTGTGGCCGAAGTCTTTGCCATCGGGCTGAAGATGAAGGAGGAGCAGGATTTGACTATATAAAGGAGGAATAAAGATATGAAAGGGATTTTCGGAATAAAGAAGAATTCGAAGGAAGAACTGGAGTTTGTGATGTTTTGTCTGATGATAGTATGTGTCAGCTGTCTGCTTTTCGTCTTTTTTCGTAATCTGAATTTATGCTACGATTTGGGGAAGGACGATACCGACAACTTGATTGTGAAGCTGCTACCCGAGAATGTGACGCTGATAGCGATGGCCGTATGCAGTGTGCTTATTTATCTGATGCTGCGTAACGTGAAGAAAGGACAGGTCTTTACCAAGCTAAATTCAGATTTTATTATGGCCATTGGGGTAGTGCTGGAGTGTAATGGTATCTTGCAGATGGTCCTCAATGCTTTTTTGTCTGATGCTGTGGGTGGAAACACCATTCCGATGATTTATCTGTTACTGGGTGTCTTCTTCCTGTTCATTGCCTGCCTGTTCAAAGTCGGCATACGGATGCAGGAGGAGCAGGATTTGACAATCTGATAAGTTGATGAGGAAACGAGGAATGAGTTGACAAGGAGACGAGGCCTCGTGGTCTGAAGTCTTTTCAACTCGTCAACTAAATTAAATTTGAAGAACTATGAGTACTATTTTTCATACCGACCGCAAATGGGTGGCAGGTGTTTGCTACATCGGTTTTCTTGTGTTGACGTTGATGTTAGCATCGTTCGTGTTTTTTCTGATGATGAACCTGTGGGTAGATAAAGACGCTAAGTTTATCCGTATTTACGGAGGAATAGTTTGGATTTATGGTTGGTCGTATCTGTATCACCGTTGGGTAAAGCATTGTACTACATGGTTGACATGATAAAAGGAGGATTATAGATATGAAAATATTTAAGAAGTTGTATCAGCGCTACAAGGATATGGGCAGTTTGCCTTGGATTGTATGTATCGTATTGCTGTCAGTGATAGCCTATTATACTGTTCCGGTAATCGGCCTGATACAGGCAGGTGGCGATGAACGTTTGCTGGGTTGGGCGTATGTCTGCAACCTGCTGGCCTTGGTAGTGCTTTGTGTGAACATCTTGCGGCTGGATTGCCGGAACCTGTTGAGCCATAAGACGGCCAATTTGTTGGAGACAAGCGGTTATTTCATCATTCTGCTGATGCTGATACGCAATGGGATTGTACGCGAGAGTGATAGTTTGAGCGACAGCTGGAACTATTCGTTGGACTGGATGACCATCCTGCTGTTCGGTTTCCTGTTGCAGTTTGTCGGTAAGATTGTCCGCCGTGCTGTGAAACTGAAAGAGGAACAGGACTTAACCATTTAAACCTTTGCCTATGCCGATAGTAGTGAATTTAGATATAATGATGGCCCGCCGGAAGATTTCTTTGGGCGAGCTGGCCGAGAAGATAGATATCACTCCTGCCAACCTTTCCATCCTGAAGACGGGTAAGGCAAAAGCCATCCGCTTCTCTACCCTCGAAGCCATTTGCAAGGTGCTCGACTGTCAGCCGGGAGATATTCTGGAATATAGAGAGGAGGAATAGGCGATGGGAACGGCCGATGGAGAAAAGATGCTTTACTTCCGTCATCGTTCGGCGACCGAACGCAATGCCATCCGTATCATCGAACTTTACGGTTATCCTGCGGAGGTAGTAGAGGAGGCGCGCCGGTGGGCGGAAGGAGATAACTAAAGGCATATCGTTGTTTTTCTGAATTTATTGGCGGGTATGGGAAGAAGGGGTAAGTATCACGTCTATACCTCCCATTGAACAGTCTTGGGTTATGATTTTCTCTTGTAATGATGGGCTGATACCGATTGATTTGAAGTCTGTGGATTTTTCCCGATGAATAGGAATGATGGCAAGACGTGGATTGGTCAGGTTGCATACTTTACGAAGAACTTCTGCTGTGGCGTGTCCGCTGGTATGCAGATGCAGTATTTTGTTATTGGCAAAGCGTTCTTGAAGTCTGATGTATTCGGTATTTTGTGTACTGCCATTGGTTATATATCCATTCCACATGGAGTAAATGAAAAGAGTTTCTGTCGCTGGCAGAATGGGTAACAGGTGGTCCAGATAAGAGTGGTATTTAGGGGTGGCCCTGACAAACATCGTAAAACCGTTTGTGATCATCCATTCTTTCAGTTTCTGATTATGTTCGTTGTAAGTGAAGACTTGTCCGAAGTTAAAACAAGATGATTGCTTCCCTGCTGTTCGGGAAAACAAGTCGAGAATGTCTTTTTGGAAAGCATCTGTTATGAGTGCCCGCTTAGGTATTATCCGGTTGTTGGCATTCTTAAAACTGGCTAGCCGTTCGATGTCTGTGGATGAGCAATGGATAAATGAATACTTGTGAACATTCATTTGTTTTGTGGCTTCTTGGCATAGCTCCATTTCTGTTCGGACTTTCTCTTCCGGACGTGCAAGCATGGTACCCTCGATGATGAGTACATCAATTTTTCCGACAAAGTATTTCAGCGTGGCTTCCAGTCCCTTGCTCAGATATCCATGCCCTCTGAAGTCACCGGTATGCAGAATCTTTTTCCCTTCCGCCTCAATTAGAAACATATAGGAGTCGTATGCGGAATGGCTGACAAAGTAAGGCGTGATGGCGATATCCCCAAAGTACAATGTTTGCTTTGCTTGAAAGATCTTCATGTTCGAGGCGGTTCTGAAAGCATGTTTGAATGCAGCGCTGCTTTCTTTTTCGGGAAGACTGCATAATTGTTGGTATTTCCTGCAAACAATTTGTTTGGCTACAGGACCGATGTATTGGGGGATACCATCCGGTACACGGTGAAACAGTCCGATGTGGTCGCCATGATAGTGCGTATAGAGTATAGCCGAGCAGCCTTGGGTAAGTTCTGCTATTGTGCTGTCGTTATCCAAGGCATCTTTATCGTCATTGCCGGGCAGGTTATGTCCCAAGTCAATAATGATACTGGTGGAGTGGGTGGATATACGGGTCATTTGTCCTCCAATCTGTGCAGGACGTTGGATGGTTATTTGCATAATTGCTGGTATTTCTGGATAGAAAAATTGAAATACTGTTGTCCCATTTCCAGTAGTTTGCGAATATTTGCTATTCTTGTTTCTCTGCCTTTCGTCATTTGGGAATAGGTATCAATAATCAGCAGTTCGGGTTTGTGTGATACTTCTTTTATGATAGGCTCGCCAGTCCATATGCCTATTCTCTTTTTGATTTGCAGTATTTTCTGGTAGTAACAGATAATTTCTTCCTGATAGCTGTTGATGAAATCGTGATATTTCTTCATTTGTGCTATGATTTCAGGCTGACTGTCTAAGTGCCTGAGCCGGCTGTCGGTGATAAGTTTCAGCTCTACGAAAAACAATGTCTGATGTTTCAACTCTACTAAGTCGATACGCATGGTTTTCCTTCCTTCGGTCTGATGAGCCAGTTCAGAATCGATGTAGCGGTTTCTGTTGCACAGTATCAATTTCCCTTGCACAATTTTCTCACTGGATATATGGATGTTCTTCCGGTTGTTTACGTCTTCTTGTGCAGGAAGTTTGTGATATACTTGGTTAATTCTTCTTTTTATTGCTTCCAATCCTTCTTGACTTTGGAACAATTCTTGGCAATCATAGTAGTTGGAGGTTATGGTCTGCCCTTTTGTATCGAAGTTGTCAGTCGTGTATTTTTTATGTATTTCTGCTACTGTATGGCCATTCGTCCATTGGATAAGGGCTACGCATCCGCCATAATAATAGACATTGATATAATTGTCTTTGCGTACTTCCACATAAAGTTCGGGGTCGTTCAGGATATTCCTCCACCACAGCGGCTTTTCTTCCAGTGCTTTCCATAGGCGGTGTTCTTCCTGCAGCGAGGCAAATGTACCGTTTGTCTTTTGTCTGGCCATTTTTTTCTTAGAGGGTGTGTCGAAACAAAGGTATCTGAAACTCTCCTCCTTCCAGAAGGAGGGGAGTCAGATACTATACTGAGTTTCGATACACTCTTGTGATTTTATTACTTATTTTTGATCTGCTCTTATTTTATCCTTCCTTCGCCTTAAACGCCAGCGCATACATCCGCATCTGCTTCACCATGGCCAGAAGGCCGTTGCTGCGGGTGGGGGAAAGATGCTCTTGCAGGCCGATACGGGGGATGAAGTAGAGGTCGGCTTCCAGTATCTCGTCGGGGGTGTGGCCGGAAAGCACTTTGATGAGCAGGGCAATGATGCCTTTCACAATCAGGGCGTCGCTTTCGGCCTGGAAGATGATTTTGCCGTCCTGTTCGTCGGCCTGTAGCCATACGCGGCTTTGGCAACCTTCAATCAGGTTTTGGTCGGTTTTGTACTTTTCGTCAAGGGGTTGCTGTTCGTTGCCTAGGTCGATGAGCAATTGGTAGCGGTCCATCCAATCGTCGAAATCGCTGAATTCGGCGATTACTTCGTCTTGCATTTCGTTGATGGTCATATTGTGAGGTTTTTAGTTTTTAAGTTCTTTAGTTTTTAGTTTAGTTGACAAGTTGACGAGTTAACGAGGCTACGAGGAAGGGAGAGTTTTGTTGACGAGGGGACGAGGCTTCAGACTACGAGGGGTGGGCTTGTTCCCTTGTCTCCTTGTTCCCTCGTTAACCACTCCCTTTGTTCACTCGTCAACTTGTCCCTTGTCAACTTGTCCCCTCGTCCCTGAGGTTTACTTCTCGTTATAAATCACCTCCAGCACCGTCTGGCCAACGGCGTTGAGCGTACCTTTGTCTATCACGTCCATATTGTCGTCGGTGGTGTGCCAGAAGTCGCCGAAGCCGGTGTCGCAGTTGGGGTCGTAGTTGATGATGTCCACGCAGGGAATCTTACGCAGGTTGTAGACGTACATGTGGTCGTCGGTCACTTCGGTGCCGTCCTGCTTGGGGAAGAAGCTTTCGAAGCCCAGACGGTGGGCAGCGTCCCAGATCTTCTTTACCTGCTTGCTGGCTGTGCGCTTGGAGAAGAGTTCCTGATAGAAGGTAGCGTTCTTGCCGCCTACCATGTCCAGCAGGATGCCGTAGCGGGCGTTGTAGTTCTCTACGTGAGGCATGCGTCCCCAGTATTGCGAGCCCAGACACCAAGTGTCGGCCTTGTACTGACCTTTGTAGAAGGTAGGAATGCCGTAGTCTTCGGCATCGAAGAAGATGATGTCGATACCGATGGTAGGTGCTTGCCGTTGCAGCTGGCGCGCAACTTCCAGCAGTACGCCTACACCGCTGGCTCCGTCGTTGGCTCCTATGATGGGCGTCTGATGCTTCTTGGCGTCATCGTCTTCGTCGGCATAGGGGCGACTGTCCCAGTGGGCACAGAGCAGTACGCGCCGGCGGCTGTCGGGGTTGTAGGCACCGATGATGTTGCGCGACTTCAGCAGGGTGCCGTCGTAGGCCACGAGGTCGGCGTATTGGTTGTAGACTTTGGCTCCGAACTGCTCCAGCTTGGAAGCCAGGTATTCGCCGCAGGCTTTGTGGGCAGTGGTGTTGGGCACGCGGGGACCGAAGTCGGCCTGTGTCTTCACGTACTGGTAAGCACTGTCGGCATTGAAGGTCGGCACGTTGACCTTTTCTTTAGCGACATCTTCTGTCTGGTCGGCGGCCGATTTCTTATTGCTGCTGCATGCTACGGTTGCGAACACCAGCAGCAGGCAGCATGAAAGTAAGGTGTAGTGACGTTTCATTGTTGATAAATTGGGTATTGACAATTAAAAATGAACAATTTAAGTTTCTCAAGTTTATTAATCGGTTGTAGTTAAGGAGTTAAGAAGTTAAGGAGTTAAGCCGATACATTGTGAGCTGTTTGCTTC
>CAJKOW010000023.1 GCA_905201685.1 uncultured Bacteroides sp.
CGAGCCATGCAAGCAATACACGCGAGAGTTGCAAGCAATACTCGCGGGCTTTACTTGTCATACTCGTGGGCTTTGTTTGTAAAACCCGACAGGATTGGATGTGAAACTCAAGGGAATTGCTTGTAAAACCTGACGGTATTGATTGTCAATCTTACTGACATTGTTTGTCATGCCTGACGGCATGGCTTGTTGCGTCGGCTAACTACCTATGTTACGTCGCTAAAGTAGGTGGTTACGAGCACCAAGTAGGACTTTAGTGGGTGAAGGATGGATACGCAGACGACACGGAGGGAGACGGACGAACACGGATAAAAAAGAGAAAAGGGGAAATTAGGTTCACGCTTTCACCGCGGAATATCGGTGCTGATAATCAGCTGAATGTGGTGAAAGATAAGTTTCACGTGGGTTCAATGAAAAATTAAAAAAGCAAGATTTAAATCCGCGTTTGTCCGTCCCGTTCGTGCCGTTTGCGTATTTATCTTTCACCGCAATTAGTTTATAGTCAAAAGATTATGGTGAAACTTCTCCTGATGGACGGGTGAAACATGCCACAGAAGGCACGGATTATCGCAGATTAGCCGTCTGGTGCTACATGGGTGTGCGCATACGTGGGGTAGTAGAGGTGCAGGATTTTGCATGGCTAAGGTGCAGAATGGAATTTGAGTCGTTGTGAAACATGGTAAAAACTTCGCTAAACTCTTCGAATGCCGTATCACCTGTAAAATGAATTGATTGTTTCCTGTCAAACACTTGGTGGATATCTTCAGGCTTTATGCTTTGGGAGAACGAGTGAAGGAGTTGACAAGCGAACTAAGGCATTAAGAAGTTGCTCCAAGGACTGCATATCTCACATTTTAATATCTTTTATCATATCTGAACGACTTTTTTTCAGCAATAATCAGTAATTTCGAACGATTTTTTTGAAATCTGGCTAAATAACTAATAAATTATAAGTATGGAAAACTTGAATATAGCACTTTTGCTGATGGTAGTAGGTATGGCTACCGTATTTGCTATCTTGCTGATTGTCATTTATTTGGGTAAGGGACTTATCTCATTGGTCAATAAGTTTGCTCCCGAAGAAGTGGCTCCGGTGAAACATTCGGCTGCCAACGCTCCCGCAGCGATACCCGCCAACATTACGGCTGCAGTATCCGTTGTAACACATGGAAAGGGGAGAGTCTCCAAAGTAGAGAAATTGTAATTGTTTAAAATATATATATTCAATAAATAAGGTATGAAGAAAGAAATAAAGTTCAGCTTGGTATTCAGGGACATGTGGCAGAGTGCCGGTAAGTATGTGCCACGTGTGGATCAGCTGGTAAAAGTAGCTCCTGCTATCATCGAGATGGGATGTTTTGCCCGTGTAGAAACCAACGGTGGCGGTTTCGAGCAAGTAAATCTGCTGTTTGGCGAAAACCCCAATAAGGCAGTACGTGCCTGGACAAAGCCTTTCCATGAAGCAGGCATTCAAACCCACATGCTGGATCGTGCACTGAACGGCTTGCGTATGAGTCCTGTTCCTGCTGACGTCCGCAAATTGTTCTATAAGGTAAAGAAAGCCCAAGGGACCGACATTACCCGTACGTTCTGCGGACTGAATGATATCCGTAACATTGCTCCTTCCATCAAGTATGCTCACGATGCGGGCATGATTTCGCAGTGTTCGTTGTGCATCACGCATTCGCCCATACATACGGTAGAGTATTATACTGACATGGCTTTGCAGCTGATCAAGTTGGGAGCCGATGAAATCTGCATCAAGGATATGGCAGGTATCGGCCGTCCGGTGTCGTTGGGTAAGATTGTAGCCAACATCAAGGCTGCCCATCCCGATATCCCCATCCAATATCATAGTCATGCGGGTCCCGGTTTCAACATGGCCAGCATTCTCGAAGTCTGCGAGGCCGGATGCGACTACATCGATGTAGGTATGGAACCTTTGTCATGGGGTACGGGCCATGCCGATGTGCTTAGCGTACAGGCCATGCTGAAGGATGCCGGTTTCCAGGTTCCTGAAATCAACATGGAGGCCTACATGAAGGTTCGTGCCTTGATTCAGGAATTCATGGACGATTTCTTAGGACTGTACATCTCGCCGCGTAACCGTCTGATGAACTCCCTGCTGATCGGTCCGGGACTGCCGGGCGGCATGATGGGAAGCCTGATGGCCGATTTGGAAACCAATCTGGAAAGCATCAACAAGTACAAGGCCAAACGCAACTTGCCTTTCATGAAGCAGGACGAGTTGCTTATCAAGCTCTTTAAGGAAGTGGCTTACGTGTGGCCGCGTGTGGGCTATCCTCCTTTGGTTACTCCGTTCAGCCAGTATGTCAAGAACCTGGCTATGATGAACGTCATTGCCATGGAGAAAGGTAAGGAACGCTGGGGTATGATTGCCGACGATATTTGGGATATGATTCTGGGTAAAGCCGGAAAGCTGCCTGGTCAGTTGGCTCCGGAAATTGTGGAGAAGGCCGAACGCGAAGGACGTAAATTCTTCACCGGCAACCCGCAGGACAACTATCCGGACTGCCTCGACAAGTATCGCAAGATGATGAAAGAGAAAAAATGGGAAACCGGCGAGGACGATGAAGAACTCTTCGAATATGCCATGCATCCCGCACAATACGAAGCTTACAAGAGCGGAAAGGCGAAAGAGGACTTCCTGGCCGATGTTGAGAAACGTCGTGCCGAGCGTGACAAGTCGCCGCTGGATGACGCCAAGCCCAAGACGCTTACTGTTCAGGTGGATGGTCAGGCTTACCGCGTGACTGTTGCTTATGGCGACATCGACCTTCCGGCTTCGGCCACAGCCAAGATGGAAGCTCCTGTGACAGGCGAAGGAAAGGACGTTCCTTCACCCCTCGAAGGTAAATTCTTCCTGACGAAGAACACGCAGGAAACTCCTATCAAGGTAGGTGATAAGGTAAAGAAGGGAGACCTGCTGGGCTATATCGAAGCCATGAAGACGTACAACGCCATTCGTGCCGACTTCGACGGAACGGTACTTGCCATCTGCGTCAATCCGGGAGATTCAGTTTCAGAAGATGATGTATTAATGAAGATAGGATAATGGAAGAAATATTTGCAAAACTCTATGACATGACGGCTTTCAGCAACATCATTGCCGATCCGTCGTTCCTCGTGATGTATGCTATCGCCTTTGTCCTTCTTTACTTGGGTATCAAGAAGCATTACGAACCGCTTCTGCTGGTTCCCATCGCCTTCGGTGTGCTTATAGCCAATTTCCCCGGAGGTGAAATGGGAGTTATCCAAGCCGATGAGAACGGCATGGTGATGGTGAACGGGGTGATGAAGAACATCTGGGAGATGCCGTTGCACGAGATTGCCCATGATCTGGGACTGATGAACTTCATCTACTATATGTTGATAAAGACCGGTTTCCTGCCACCTGTCATCTTTATGGGTGTAGGTGCGCTGACCGACTTCGGCCCGATGCTCCGCAATTTGCGGCTTTCTATTTTCGGGGCGGCTGCCCAGTTGGGTATATTCATGGTGTTGCTCTGTGCCGTACTGATGGGCTTCACTCCGAAAGAAGCTGCCGCTTTGGGTATTATTGGTGGTGCCGATGGCCCGACAGCCATCTTTACTACCATCAAGCTGGCTCCTCATCTGCTAGGCCCGATAGCCATAGCTGCTTATTCCTATATGGCCTTGGTGCCGGTTATCATTCCGTTGGTAGTGAAGTTGCTTTGCACCAAGAAAGAACTGATGATCAACATGAAAGAGCAGGAGAAGCTTTATCCGTCGAAGACGGAAATCAAAAATCTGCGTGTGCTGAAGATTATCTTCCCGATAGCGGTTACTGCCATCGTGGCCTTGTTTGTACCGACGGCCGTTCCTTTGATTGGTATGCTGATGTTCGGTAACCTGATTAAGGAAATCGGTTCGGATACAAGCCGTCTGTTCGACGCCGCTGCCAACAGCATCATGAATGCTGCTACTATCTTCTTGGGACTGAGTGTCGGTGCTACGATGACGAGCGAGGCATTCCTCAACTGGACGACAATTGGCATTGTGATCGGTGGTTTCCTGGCATTTGCCTTGTCTATTTCGGGTGGTATCCTGTTTGTCAAGGTAGTCAACCTTTTCTCCAAGAAGAAGATCAATCCGCTGATCGGTGCTACCGGTCTGAGTGCCGTGCCTATGGCCAGCCGTGTGTGCAACGAGATTGCTACGAAATACGATCCGAAGAACCATGTGCTGAATTACTGTATGTCAAGCAATATCTCCGGTGTAATCGGTTCTGCCGTGGCAGCCGGTGTGCTTATCTCGTTCTTGGGATAAACAGCTGATAGTGAAATTATAAAGAAAGGATGCGCCACATTTGTTGGTGCATCCTTTTTTATGTATTATTATCAGTTGTTGGCTGCTGTGCACAACGGTTGTTCCGGCGTCAGTTCGTAGTCAGTGCCATATAGCTTGATGCTTATGGAAGGACCGGACAGCAATTCGATCCGTATCTGTTCGGTTACTTCAATCCTCAGTTTTCGTCCTTGGAAGTTGATTCGGAAAGCATACTTTTTCCATTGTAAGGGTCTGACTGGCGATAAGTTCAGTTCATTGTCCTGTACCTGCAGGTTGGCAAAACCGCGGACAATGGCCAGCCACGAGCCCGGCATGCTGGTGATGTGCAGTCCCTGATCGGCTTCGTTGTTGTAGTCGTCCAGGTCCAGACGGGTAGCATGGACAAACAGCTGGTAGGCTTTCTCTGTCTCGCCGATGCGCGCAGCCAGTATGGCATGTATATGGGGCGAAAGCGACGATTCGTGTACGGTCATGGGTTCGTAGAAGTCGAAGTTGCGACGTACCGTTTCCGTATCGAACAGGAAATAGTACAAATAGACTCCCAACAGGACATCGCTTTGCTTGATGTAGCAGGAACGCAGAATACGGTCCCACGACCAATGCTGGTTGATGGGGCGTTCGCCGGACGGTATGGCGTCGGTGCTTTGCAGGACTTTGTCCATGAAGCCGTCGTTCTGTATGAAGATTCCTTTGGCTGCATCGTAGGGAAGATACATGTGCTCGATGATGTCGCGCCACAGCGGCGTTTCCCGTTCGTAGTCGAAGTGGGTGGTGTCGCAGATGCGCCGATAGTCGTCCGGATGTTGTTGCGCGGCCAGATCCAGATATTTCAATGTCATCTTCAGACAGCGTATGCACGAAAAGTTGGTGTACCAGTTGTTGTCCACGTTGTTTTGGTATTCATCGGGACCTGTTACTCCTAAAATGACGTATTGCTGTCGTGCTTGCGAGAAGGTAGTCCGCTGGCTCCAGAAGCGGCAGACGGCAATCATCACTTCCAGACCATATTTCAGGATGTAGTCTATGGACCCGGTGATGGTGGCATGCTGCATGATGGCATAGACGATGATGTTGTTGCGGTGTATTTCCTCGAAAGTGATTTCCCATTCGCTGTGGCATTCTTCTCCGTTGTTGGTTACTTGCGGGAAAAGGGCTGCACCGTTGTCGAACCCCAATTTTCGGGCATTGTCAATGGCTTTGGGCAATTGGTTGTAACGGTACATCAGCAGATTCTTAACAATTTGCCGCGGAGTCGATAAGAGGAAAAATGGTACGCAGCACAGCTCGGTGTTCCAATAGGTGTTTCCGCCGTATTTTTCGCCGGTGAATCCTTTGGGGGCAATGTTCAGCCGCGGGTCTTCTCCCCGATACGTCTGGTAGAGTTGGAAGATGTTGTAACGGATGCCTTGTTGTGCTTCCGGGTCGCCTTCGATGACGACGTCGGCTTCTTCCCAGATGTCGTGCCAGGCCTGTTTGTGAGCTTGAGTCAGAGTTTTCCAACCTTTGTCTTTGGCTTCGCGGGCTAAGTGGATGGAGGTTCCCACCAATTCCTGCCTTTCGTAGTAAAGGGAAGAGGCTATGACTACATATTTCAGAAGGGTAACGGTATCCCCCGGCTTTACATCGGTGCCAAGGCTGAAACCTGTTTGCTTGCCTTTTTCGATACGTATGGGGTTGTGGTTGGCTTCTTTCCGGTTTTTGAAGAATTGGTATGTCATGGCATAGCACACTTGTGCGTCTTCTCTGCGGGTCTGGGTCCATAGAAAGGCGCAATCGTGTGCAACTCCCGAATCGAGCAGGTTCCAGATGCGCTCTTCGGTTTGTTCCGAACGTTCGTTCAGGTTGGCTTCGAGTAGAGGAAGAAGAGACAGTTTCCCGCTGTAATTCAGGGAGGTAACGCTGTAACTGATCAGGCAGAGGTCGGGATAGGCCATGTTGGCCAAATGCTCCACATGAAGTTGCAGGCTGTTTCCACGTGGCGAGGTGACTTTTACGTCACGGTAGGATATGCCGTCGTACATGTCGAGCCGACGGTTGAAGCTGTCCACGTCCCACAGAGCAAGGTCCAGTTCCTCGTCGATGAGGCGCAGGTGGATGCTGCTCCAGTTGGCGGCATTGGGGATGCGCGTGTAATAATAGGGAAAGCCGTTTTTCCACCATGCCACCCGCGTTTTGTCGAGGAAGGGGATTCCGGCCACAAACGATCCGGGATAGCTGTCGCTGCTGTATGGCTCTTCGAAGTTCCCCCGCTGGCCAAACCGGCCGTTGCCCAAGCTGAATATACTTTCGGACATGCGGAGGTTATCGGCATGAAACTCGTCTTCTATGATGTTCCATTCGTTGGTTTTCAAATACTTTTTCATGGTATTCTTATGGTTGTTGGCGTAAAGATATGAAATAAAATGAAAAAACATCACTCTGTTGGGAAACAATGTGGAGCATTTCTCCTACATGACCCGACAGAATGATGCCTGGTTTGCCAACAGGCAATGTCGCGACGGTGTTTGTATTAACTGTCTTTACCTTCTTTGATGATATAAACACAGGCTGCTCCGATAATCAGCATGACGCCTGCTGTCACCAACATATTGATTTCGGGAGGAAGACAACCTTCCGGAGTGAACAGTGACAGGATGGAACCACCTAGAGCGGCTGCTATAATCTGCGGAATGCAGATGGTGCCGTTGAACAGTCCCAGATAAGTACCCATGTGGCCACCACTTAAAGAGTTGGTCAGGATGGTGAAAGGAAGTGCAAGCATGGCTGCCCAGGCACATCCAATCAGGATGAACGAAATGAACAGTGCATACTGGTTGTGGATGAAATAGGTGGAAATGAAACCGATTCCTCCCAGAATAAGGCTAAGAGAGTAGACCAGATGACGGTTTTTGAACATGGGGATGCAAATGGCCCACAGTACCGAACCGATAGCCTGTACGGCGAAAAGTACTCCGACCCAGTTGGCTGCTTCCTGATATTGCAGGCTGGTGGTGTCGAGCAAAACTTTTTTCGCACCGTTCACAACGGTTTCTACAGTAGGTGCGTCGAATACGTTGGCTGCGATACTGCCGTTGGTATAAGTCCACATGAACATGAAGGCAAACCAGCAGAAGAACTGTACCAGACCTACTGTCCAGAAAGCTTTGGGGGCTTTCACCAATAGTTTCAGCATGTTGGTTTTCTCTTTCTTTTCGTTTTCGCTGATACCATGATATTCGGCATATTCCTTAGGAGGCATCTCCTTTACTTTGACAGTGGTATAGATGACACAAAGAATGAGGATAACGGCTCCGATGTAGAATGAATAGATAACGGAGTCGGGAATCACTCCTTGTGCAGCCGTATTCTGGATTCCAATCCATGCAAAAATGAAGGGGAACAGATAGCCGACCAGACTGCCAGCATTGCATAGGAAACTCTGGATGGAGTAGGCCAGTCCTTTCTGCTTTTCGTTTACCATGTCGCCTACCATCATTTTGAAAGGTTGCATGGCCATATTGATGGATGTATCAAGAAACATAAGGGCAAAAAGTCCGAAGATCATGGCTGTACTTACTTCCATGCCGAAACTACCGGCGTTGGGAAGCAGACACATCACCAGTACGGCAATAAGCGAGCCGATGAACAGGTAAGGAATGCGGCGCCCGAAGCGGGTCCAGGTGCGGTCGCTTGCAGCACCTACCAGTGGTTGCACAATGATACCGGCCAGCGGTGGCAGTATCCAGAAATAACTAAGAGAGTGAGGGTCGGCGCCCAGCGTGGCAAAGATGCGGCTGATGTTGGCGCTCTGAAGGGCGTAGGCTATCTGTACGCCAAAGAAGCCAAAGCTGATGTTCCACAGCTTCCAAAAACTCAAGTCTGGTTTTACTTTCATGATATTTGTTGTTAATTGTTTTTCAGTTGGTTGTTGCCCTGAATCAGAATCGGTTTAGAAATTATTTGGTTGTGCCTCTGATAATCAGGTTTGTCCTGACAATCTTGTTGCTGCGTTTTTCTTCTCCTTCCAGTTTGTTGGCCAGGATGCTGAAAGCACTTTTTCCGACTTCTTCACCGTGTTGCTCTACGGTTGTCAGTTTGGGATCGGAGTTTTGGGCGATGGCTCCGTCGGTGAATCCGCAGATGGAAACTTCGT
Organism: uncultured Bacteroides sp.; assembly: GCA_905201685.1. Lineage (GTDB taxonomy): Bacteria > Bacteroidota > Bacteroidia > Bacteroidales > Bacteroidaceae > Bacteroides. Next base: position 8,465 of record CAJKOW010000023.1, read on the forward strand.
CGGGGACTTTTATGCCTACCAGTTTGCAGGCATAAAGAATTCCAGCAGCCGTTTCGTCGTTGATGGCGAAAAAACCGTCAGGACGCTCTTCCGATTCCAACAGGTCGGGGGTGATGGCAATGGCACGTTCGCGGGTGTCACACAGCTTTATCATACTGTCATCTACCGGAATGTGGTATTTCTTCATAGCATCCAGGTAGCCGTTCCGGCGGTTCTTGGTGATTTCCAGATGAGGTGCGGAACCGTAGAAAAAGATGCGTTTGCATCCGGTCTGTATCATGTACTCAACGGCGGCAAACGATCCGGCATAGTCGTCGACTACCACCCGTTCTGTATTCAGACCGGTACAGATACGGTCGTAAAAGACAATCGGAATATTATTGTCCAGCAGTTCCTGATAGTGCTCGTAATGCGAGGTGTTTTTAGCCAGCGAAGCAATGACACCGCAAACACGTGCTGCGAGAAATGAGTGTATGATTTTTACTTCCTGTTCGTATGATTCGTTGCTTTGGGCTACAAGTACATTGTATCCTGCTTCCGAAGCGGCCTGCTCTATTCCACTCAGTACGCACGAAAAGAAATGGTGTACCATTTGCGGAACGATGACACCTATCGTGTTGCTCCGTCCTGCCCGCAGATTCACGGCCTGTACATTGGGCTTGTAGTTATGTTTGTTGGCATAGGCATGTACCAGATCGCGTGTTTCCTGGCTGATGTCCGGGTTGTCTTTCAACGCTCTGGAAACCGTCGACGGCGAAACTTTCAGTGCGCGTGCTATGTCTTTGATGGTGATTTGAGGTTTATTCATAAGTATCGGTATTTTCTTCCCAAAGGTAGGCAAAAAAGTTTTCTGCCTAAATAAGTATCAAGGCATAATATTCTTGTTCCCATTGCAAATGTAAGCGATTTGCCTGAAAATGTTTTATGTCTTGACTGTTATCGGTTTATCCGTTTTTGCAAACGATTGCATAAGTGGGCTTCTTTGTAGCTCTTGCAAGGTGGCTGTGTTACTGTTGTTTTTTGTATTTTTGTCAAAGGCCTTTATAGTTGTTGTAGAAGATTTGTTTATCTTTGAGGCGGTGCAGATCTTAGTATGAAGAATGGGCTAAGAAAATTCCAGTTTGCTTTGGATAAAGTAGATGATTGTGTATACTGTTTTTATTAAATATTTGACTATGAAACACTTCTGGTTTATGAGCTGGGCGTTGGGAGCCTTGCTATTATTGTCATCATGCGGAAACGGAACCTCTAATAAAGAATCGGAGGAAGATACTACTGCCACAGAAAGTTTGGATTTTGCTAAGGGGGCTGATATCAGCTGGGTGACCGAAATGGAAAGTCAAGGACATGTTTTTAAGAATCAGGCTGGAGAAGTACGTGAATGTACGGCTTTGATGAAGGAATATGGGCTTAATGCCATCCGCTTGCGTGTATGGGTCGATCCGAAGGAGCATGGCAATTGGTGCAACACGGAAGATCTGGTTGTGAAGGCCAAAAGGGCTCAGAAACTGGATATGGATGTAATGGTCGATTTTCATTATAGCGACTGGTGGGCCGATCCCGGTCAGCAGCATAAGCCGGCTGCCTGGAAAGGATTGGGAATAAACGAATTGAAGAAAGCGTTGGCGAACCATACGACTGAAGTATTGAATGCATTGAAGGCGGCCGGAGTTACTCCGAAGTGGGTACAGGTAGGAAACGAAATCCGTCCGGGTATGTTGTGGGACGAAGATGCTTCGCTGAGCGGAGCTTCGTATGACATCCGTGCTTGCGACGTGAAAGGATCGAATACGACTTCGACTGAGATAAAATATCGGGCTAACTGGGCCAATTTGGCCACTTTCATAAATACAGGTTATGATGCTGTAAAGTCGGTTTTCCCGCAAGCCATTGTCATTGTTCATCTGGACAATGGATATGATAATGGACTTTATACCTGGTTCTTCGACGAGCTGAAGAAGAACGGCGGAAAATGGGACATGATAGGTATGTCGATCTATCCTTATTGGACCATGCAGGAACATCCTGAATATACGGCAGAAAAAACGATTACGGATTGTATTGCCAATATTAAGAAGGTAAGTGCCCGTTACGGATGCGATGTGATTGTAGTAGAGACGGGTATGGAGTGTGCCGACGACCAGGGACGCCTGGCAAGCGATGCCGTATTGAAACAGGGTAAAGAGCAACTGGCACGTCTCATAAAAGAATGCCGTGAAAATACTGGAAACAAGTGTAAAGGTGTATTCTATTGGGAACCAGAATGCAAACCGGGCCAATACCGCTTGGGAGCTTTTACCGAAGATGGCCGGCCGACTGTAATCATGGATGGGTTTAAAGAATAATAAAGAATAAATATGAACCGAAGATTATTGATGACTTTATGTTGCGCATTACTGGCTTGGATGGCTGTTGCGCAGCAGCGAACGGAAACCTTATTGGAAAAAGGGTGGAAATTTATGAAAGGTGATGTGGCTGATGCCATGAAACCTGACTTTGACGACAAGCAGTGGGAAGCTGTGACCGTGCCTCACGACTGGGCCATCTATGGTCCTTTCGACCGTAGTCACGACTTGCAGGAGGTGGCTGTCACTCAGAATCTGGAGACTGCGGCTTCGGTAAAGACCGGACGTACGGGTGGTTTGCCGTATGTTGGGGTAGGGTGGTATCGGACTACGTTCGAGGCTCCGGCTGGTAAGCTGGTGTCGCTGGTATTCGATGGCGCCATGAGCGAGGCTCGTGTGTATGTCAACGGACAGGAAGTCTGTTTCTGGCCGTGCGGTTATAACTCGTTTCATTGCGACGTTACACCTTATTTAAATAAAGAGGGAGCAAAGAACCTACTGGCTGTCCGCCTTGAAAACCGTCCGCAGTCGTCTCGCTGGTATCCGGGAGCCGGAATCTACCGAAATGTACGTGTGGTGGTGACGGAGGCTGTGCATGTACCGGTATGGGGAACGCAACTGACAACACCGCACGTTTCTGCCGAATATGCTTCAGTTTGTCTGAAAACAACTGTTGAGGGAGCCGGGATGAAGGATGTTCGTATCTTGACCCAGATTCTTTCTCCGGAAGGTGAAGTGGTGGCTTCGAAAGACAATACGATGAAGATTAATCACGGTCAGCCTTTCGAACAGAATTTCTTGGTCGATGCTCCCCGGTTGTGGAGTCCCGAAACACCTTATTTATATAAGGCCGTCTCGAAGATTTATGTCGATGGGCAGCAGACTGACGAATATTCAACCCGTTTCGGCATCCGCAGCATTGAGTTGGTGGCCGACAAGGGTTTCTTCCTGAACGGTCAGCATCGCAAGTTCCAGGGGGTATGCAATCATCACGACCTTGGCCCGTTGGGAGCCGCAATCAATGTAGCGGCTCTTCGCCGTCAACTGACACTGCTGAAAGACATGGGATGCGATGCCATCCGTACGTCGCACAACATGCCTGCGCCGGAGCTGGTTGAACTTTGTGACGAAATGGGCTTTATGATGATGGTGGAACCTTTCGACGAGTGGGACATTGCCAAGTGCGAAAACGGCTATCACCGCTTCTTCAAGGAGTGGGCCGAGAAGGATATGGTCAACATGCTTCGCCAGTATCGCAACCATCCCAGCGTGGTGATGTGGAGCATCGGAAACGAAGTGCCTACGCAATGCAGCCCTGAAGGCTACAAGGTGGCTTCGTTCTTGCAGGATATTTGTCATCGCGAGGATCCGACACGTCCTGTGACGTGCGGTATGGATCAGGTGTCGTGTGTGCTGGCCAATGGCTTTGCTGCCATGCTCGATGTACCGGGACTGAATTACCGCACGCAGCGTTATGTGGAGTCTTACGAGAAACTGCCGCAGAATCTGGTGCTTGGTTCCGAAACGGCATCCACCGTCAGCTCGCGTGGAGTCTATAAGTTCCCGGCCGAACTGAAGAAGCAGGCCATGTACGACGACCATCAGTCGTCGGGTTACGACCTGGAGGCCTGTTCGTGGTCGAACGTGCCCGACGAGGACTTTGCTTTGGCCGACGATTACGACTGGACGCTGGGGCAGTTTGTATGGACAGGTTTCGACTACTTGGGCGAACCTTCGCCTTATGATACAGATGCTTGGCCCAGCCATAGCTCGGTGTTTGGCATCATCGACCTGGCCAGTCTGCCTAAAGACCGTTACTACCTGTATCGCAGCATCTGGAACAAGTGGGACAATACGCTGCACGTACTGCCTCATTGGACGTGGCCGGGACGTGAAGGAGAGAATACTCCGGTCTTTGTTTACACCAATTATCCCGAGGCCGAACTGTTTGTTAACGGTAAAAGCTACGGAAAGCAGCGAAAACTGACAGCTGATGAGGCTCGTGCCTTGCAGGGAAAGGATTCGTTGTGGTTGCAGCGCCGTTACCGGTTGATGTGGACAGACGTGCCTTACGAGCCGGGCGAACTGAAAGTAGTGGCCTACGATAACAGTGGCAAGAAGGTGGAAGAAAAGACGGTACGGACAGCAGGCAAGCCTCATCATCTGGAAGTGGTGGCCGACCGCATGACGCTTTCGGCCGATGGCAAGGATTTGGCTTATATCACGGTTCGTGTGGTGGATAAGGATGGCAATCTTTGTCCGGACGACGACCGTCTGGTGTCTTTCACGGTGAAAGGAGCGGGAAGTTTCCGTGCTGCTGCCAATGGCGATGCCACCTGCCTCGATCTTTTCCATCTGCCCCGTATGCATGCCTTTAGCGGTCAGCTGACAGCTATTGTACAAAGTGGAGCCGAATCGGGCAATCTGGTGTTCGAAGCCAAGGCTAAAGGTGTGAAGGCTGGAAAACTGACGCTGGAAGTGAAGTGAAACGCCGGAAGAAAGACCTATAATCGGTGAGGTTTCACCGTAAGTGGTTAAATACAAGTTGTTTACGGTGAAAGGACTATTCTGGAAAGACTGATCAGACACAGTCGTAATCCTGTTTTTTGAAATTGCGGTGAAACGTGGGTGAAACCTCATGTTTCACCGCAATTGTTTGTTAATCAGACTGTAGGGGACCGGTGAAAGCGTGAAAGCAAAAAACTACGTTTCAGAACTTTTGTGGGTATGTACGCATTCTGACTGTCTTGTCGGATGTCTGTTATGGCTGTTTTAAAGTACTACTTTGTATCTCTGAAGTGATACTTTACGAGTGTAAACATCTACATTGGTCGGAGGAAATAGGTATTAATGCAGGAAGGAATCGTAATCAATGTCAGGAGGTGTAACAATCGTTGTCAGGCAATGTAGCAAGCAATGCGGTTGAGCAACACAAGTGTGGCTCACGAGCGGTGCAAGTGTGGCTCGTGAACAATGCAAGTGTCTCTCGCGAGCAGTACAAGCATTGTTCGACTGTGTTGTAAAAGAGGTTGAAAAGCTGGTAACTTCATATACAGTGAGAGGTATTGCACGTCTGGTGCAATCGTTTGCATGTTTCAATTTCGACATTTAACTCTTCCTGTATCTTTACATAATCCGATAACCTATATATTTGCCTCTGTCATTTTGTGCCTTATAGTCAGGAGTGCTATGTAAACGGTGCATGACAGTTTTTAGTTGAAAGAATAGTAATAATAAATATTGTTAACTTTAATTTTTTAAATGCATGAAGCAAGTTAATCTTAGAATCTATCGAACGATTCTTCCCTTATTGTTAGGGTTATTCTTGTCTGTTGGCGTTTATGCACAGAACGTTACCGTGAAAGGGCATGTGAAAGATGCCACGGGGCTCGAAGTGATAGGCGCGAATGTAGTGGAAAAAGGTAATACGACGAATGGTACGATTACCGATATGGATGGTAACTTTACATTGACCGTTCCTCAAGGAGCCACGTTGGTGGTGTCTTTCATTGGTTATACGACACAAGAAGTTGCTGCTGCTCCGTCGGTGGTTGTAACGTTGCAGGACGATGCCGAATTGTTGAGTGAAGTGGTTGTTGTGGGATACGGTCGTACAAAGAAAGATGACTTGACCGGATCAGTAACAGCCATTAAGCCCGATGAACTGAGCAAGGGTATTACGAATAATGCTCAGGATATGTTGGTCGGTAAAGTTCCGGGTGTAGATGTAATTACTTCGGGCGGTACTCCTGGTGCCGGTGCCCAGATTCGTGTACGTGGTGGTTCTTCATTGAATGCCTCCAACGACCCGTTGATTGTAATCGATGGTTTGACTATCGATAACAATACGCCGACCGGTATGAGTAACCCGTTGGCTATGATCAACCCGAATGATATCGAAAGCTTTACCGTATTGAAAGATGCTTCTGCAACAGCTATTTACGGTAGCCGTGCTTCGAATGGTGTCATCATCATTACCACGAAGAAGGGTAAGAGCGGTGCAGCTCCTTCTGTATCATACAACGGTGATATGACGGTTTCTATGATTCAGAAGAAATACGATGTGCTGGATGCCAATGAATTCCGTAATCTTGTCGGACAGTTGTGGGGTGACAAGGCTGGCGAAGTTGGTATGGGAAATGCCAATACCGACTGGCAGGATGAAATCTTCCGCACAGCTATTTCGCATAGTCATAATGTATCGGTATCGGGTGGTGTGAAGAATATTCCTTACCGTTTGAGCTTGGGTTATAATTCTTCTGACGGTATCGTAGAAACTTCATGGATGCGTCGTGCCAACGTGGGTTTGAACTTGTCTCCCTCGTTCTTCGACAACCATCTGAATATGAAGATTTATGCGAAGTATATGTATGAAAAAGACCGCTATGCCGATGCGGGTGGTGCTATTGGTGCAGCTCTTAGCATGGATCCTACATTGCCGGTTTATTTTGATGAGGGCGACGAACGTGCTCCCTTCTTTGGTGGATACTATCAGTATTCTCAGGCTCCCAAGGATTTCAATCCGGAGTGGAAGTATACCAATAATCCCAATGCTCCGCAAAATCCGGTAGCTTTGCTGAATCTGAAGAATACAAAAGCTGCTACTAACGACTTTACCGGTAATTTTGAGGTAGATTATAAGATTCACGGTTTCGAAGATTTGGTTCTCCATGCCAGCTATGGTGGGCAGTACACTGAAAGCAAGCAGGACGATGTTACTTCGAAATATGCATATAGCCCGAACTATTATGGTTGGGTAGGTGTAACCCAGACTTATAAGTATAGTGTTACAGCCAACGCTTATGCTCAGTACATTAAAGAAATAGGCGATCACAACTTTGACATCATGCTCGGTGGTGAAGAGAGCCACTTCCATCGTAGCGGTTACAACTACGGTCAAGGTACCGATCCATATACTGGTGAGCCTCACGATGCGAAGCTGAGAGAAGAACAGGCTTGGGCCACTCATAACAGTCTGGTATCTTATTTCGGACGTTTGAACTATACGTTCCTTAACCGATACATGCTGACTGCTACGTTCCGTGCCGATGGTTCCTCACGTTTTTCCGAAGGCAACCGATGGGGGTATTTCCCTTCAGTAGCTTTGGCATGGAAGATCAACGAAGAAGCATTTATGAAAGACCTTACTTGGTGGAATGAATTCAAGCTGCGTTTAGGATGGGGTATGACTGGTCAGCAGGATATCAACTCCGATTTTGGTTACGAAACTCATTATACAACCAGTGATTCTTTTGCTCTCTATCCTTTTGGTGATATTTATTATAACACCATGCGTCCGTCGGCTTATAATCCTGATCTGAAATGGGAAACTACGACTACCTATAATGCCGGATTCGATTTGGCATTCTTGAACAATCGTATCACTGCCAATGTAGATGGTTATTACCGTAAAACAACCGATTTGTTGAACTCAATAACTATCCCTGTTGGAATGCAGTTCGGTTCTCAGTTGACTAAGAACATCGGTTCTTTGAAGAATTACGGTATTGAGTTTGCGATTAATGCTAAGCCGATTGTTACCAAAGATTTTACATGGGATGTAAGCTATAATATCTCATGGAACCACAATGAAATTACTGAATTGGTGGATGGTGACGAAGGATATTATACTTGGGCCGGAGATAAGATCAGCCGTGGTAATAATACAAAGATTCAGGCCAATACGGTAGGTGAGGCAACCAACTCATTCTTCGTTTACCAGCAGGTTTACGATGAAAACGGCAAACCTATTGAAGGTATGTATGTCGATCGTGACGGTAACGGCCGTATCGACGATGGTGACCGTTATTTCTATAAGAAACCGGCTGCTGATATCATCATGGGACTTACGACTAAGTTCCTGTATAAGAATTGGGATTTGAGCATGGCGTTCCGTGCTTCTATCGGTAACTATGTATACTATGACTTCCTGTCCAACCGTGCTATGGTCAGTCAAGCTGGTTTGTATACTAATAGTACACTTCATAATACAACTCCCGAAGCTGTGGAACTGGGCTTTACAGGTATCGGTGCTGGAAACACCAACTACCTGAGTGACTATTTTGTTCGGAATGCTTCTTTCTTGAAATGCTCGAACATTACGTTGGGATATTCGTTCCCGGCTTTGTTCAAGGTAGCAGGTCATGAAACATGCTCTGGACGTGCCTTCCTTACAGCACAAAATCCGTTTATCATCACTAAATACAAAGGTATTGACCCGGAAGTGTCAAGCGGTATCGACTCTAATCCTTATCCGCGTCCTTTCAGCATACAGTTGGGTTTAAGCCTTAATTTCTAATCTATTAAATTGTACAAACATATGAAACATATATTTCTGAAAACGGTTCTCGCAGCTCTTCTGATGGGCGGAGCAACCACATCGTGTGTCAATGATTTGAATATTTCATCCATTGATCCGCAATCCAGCTCTTCTTATGGTGATATGGAATTGTTGGCCAAGATCTATAGTACGCTTGGCTTGACCGGCCAACGAGGCCCTGCTGGTAATGGTGATATCAGTAGCGATGAAGGCGAAAGCGGTTTTTACCGTACAACGTTTAACTTGCAGGAACTTTGCACCGACGAGTGTGCATGGGCTTGGCAGACCGATGCTGACATTCCTCAGATTACGAACATCGAATGGACGTCTTCTTCTCCACGTGTTCAATGGGCTTTCCAACGTCTGGCATTCGACGTAACATTATGTAACTTTTATCTGACGAATACAGAAGACAAGGCCGAAGACCCCCAATACAAACTGTATCGTGCGGAAGTACGTTTCCTCCGTGCACTCCATTTGTGGTATTTCTTGGATCTTTGGGGAAAAGCTCCTTTCAAGACAACTTACGATATTTACGAACTGCCTGTAGAAAAGGCTGGTAAGGATCTTTATGACTGGATTGATAAGGAATTGACAGAGATAGAGCCTCAAATGGCAGAAGTTGGCGAATTTAATAATACCGCCAATTTTGGACGTGCCGACCGTGGAGCTGCCTATATGCTTCATGCCCGTCTGGCTCTTAACTCAGAGGTATATACCAACGGTGCAGTGAAAGATTATCAGAAAGCAATTGACTATTGCGATTTGCTGGAAGGAAAATATGAACTTTCGAAGGCTGATAAGAATGGCTATACAGGTTATGAACAGGTATTTATGGCCGATAATGACGAAAATCCGCAGGCTATGAAGGAAATTATTCTGCCTATCCGTCAGGATGGTGTAAAGACCAAGTGCTATAGCGGTGCTAATTATCTGGTAAGTTCAACTCGTATAACCGGTATGCCTTACATGGGTACAAATAATGGTTGGAGCTGTAACTTTGCTCGTGCGGCTTTGGTAAAGAAGTTTTTCTCTAATTTGGACGATTGTCCGTTAGCAACAGAAAAAGCTCCGGACAATGCTACAGAAGCGGATATTATTGCTTTGGACGAAGCTGCTGGAACTACAACTAAGGACGTACAGCGTAAGGCTAATGATGACCGTGCACTCTTTTACTCCGGTTGTGGCGGTGGATTGCGTAGCATTGAGTTTGAACAGATTGCTGGCTTTAACTCAGGTCTTTCTATCGTGAAATGGAGTAACATTCGTACAGACGGTGCTCCAACTTCACACGTTGAATTCCCTGACGTGGATATACCTTTGATTCGCTATGCAGAGATGTTCTTAACTCGTGCAGAAGCCAAATTCCGTCTGAGTGGTGATCCGCAACAGGCACGTGCCGATATCGAAGTATTACGTTCTCGTGCCGGTGCTTCTACACCTGCAACGATCACAGAACAGTTTATTATTGATGAGTGGTGCCGTGAATTCTATATGGAAGGCCGTCGTCGTAGCGATTTGAATCGTTTCGGATTGTTTACCGGTGACAAATATATTTGGGATTTCAAAGGTGGTGTAGCCGAAGGTAAGAGTGTGGCTGATTATTTTAAAGTATATCCGATTCCTGCTGATGACATCAGAGGTAATGAAAATCTGAATCAGAACGAGGGATATTAAACTGTTTTATTTGTAGAACTAATAAAAAGCATATTACGATTATGAAAAAAATATTATCAGGAATGTTGCTCGCCGTTCTGTGCATGATGCTGGTTACTTCGTGCGAAAAGGATATGGACAGCAATCCTACATTCCATGAAAACACTACAGGCTTTGTATTGAATATGCCTGCCAATGCTGCAAATAATGTATTGGATCTATTGGCGGCTGATAAAGTAATATTTACTACGAGTCAGCCTGATTATGGAGGCATACCTTTGGTTACTAATTATGATGTGGAAATTTCTTTCGGAGACTTTAGCGGTGAAAATCCTGTATATAAAGTTGTGACGAGTTCTACTTCTACAGTCATAGAAATTTCCGGTAGTCGGTTGAATGACGCTGTTGTTAATATGTTCCTGGAAGCTAATGAAGGAGTGGAATACCCTTCTGGCGAAGTGAAAGACCTTTATGTACGTTTGCATGCTAATGTAAACGGATTGGATAAAGGCGACTGCTATTCCAATGTTATTAAGCTTCAGGTAGTAGCTACTTATCAGGCACCGAGCATTTCATTGCCCGAAAAACTTTATGTAGCAGGTTCAAGCATCGGAGCACCATGGGGAACCTGGAAGGAGTTTACACCTGTTTACGGTTTGCCTGGTAACTACTTTGCCGTTGTTTATATACCTGATGGCGGTGAGTTCAAGTGGGGTACTTATCCGGAACAGTGGTTAGGTTATGCTGACATCAACTTGTACAATGATGTAGCCGGAGCCGGACTGTCTGATAATGGTGGCAACATTAAGGTAGCCAATGGAGGCTGGTATGTACTTTATTTCAAAGCTAAGATTGACGGTGAGTCCATCAATTATACATTGAATGTACATCCTGCTGCATTCTATATTATCGGTAATGCAACTTCCTCTTGGACCGATTCTGATCCTGCATTGAAATTTACGGCACCGGCCGATGATACCGAAGCTTGGGTTTCACCTGAATTTATTGGTGGAGGTGAGATGAGAGCTTATGTGAAGGTGGCAGAATTTGAGTGGTGGCGTACTGAGTTTACGTTGTTCGACGGTACGTTGTTCTGGCGTAATGACAATATTCCTAATAGCTGGGAAGAAACAATGGGTGCAGAATATAGTGTTAAGCCTGCAGCCGGTCAGAAGCTGTATCTTACTATCGGTACACCGGGTGTAGACGCTATAGAGAAAGGTGAGGTGAAATAACCAGAATGATAATCTTATTTTTAAAGGAAAAACATTATGAAGAAAAATCAGATATTTGCATGTGCGCTCTTTATGGGAATTGCCTTAGGAGCTTGTACGGAAGATTATACGGATTGGGCTAACCCCCAATCCAATTCTCCCGAAGATCCGGCTTCTAAATATGAAATCAGCTTTGCTGCCGGTGCTGATGCTACGGTTGATATGGATCAGTTTTATGAATCAGTAGCTGAGGAACTACAGGCAACTGATTCTGTCGTAATAGCATCTTTGTCTTCTACAAATCCCAATGTGGCTTCTATTAAACTGAATAGCATCAATATCAATGGACTGGCAATCAATGCTACTGTCAGGGATGGCAATGTGAAAGTCAATACGCTGGAATTGGATTCTGTAGTACGCGATGCGTTTTTCAGTCGTGCTCATGTGGAACGAGTATTTGATGTGAATATGAACGTGGCTGCCAAGCTGAAGAGTGGTGAGGCTGTCAACGTTTCCGGAACATCTCAGGCCAAACTGACTCCGATTTCAACTCCTGCTATTAGTGAAGGTGGTTATGTTTTGTTGGGTGACTTTACAGGATGGGATCCTGCTAATCCAATGGCTATGACACCAGTTGCCAATAAAGAAGGCGTATATCAGGTTACTGTAGAGACAACCAACGAAGCTTCCAGCTATTTCAAGTTCTATGCAGCTTATGATGTGAACGGTGGCTGGGATGCTGCCAATGCTGTACAAATGGGATGTCGCGTCAATGGTGATACAAAGACTGAAAACTTTGTGGTATGGACAGGTGATAAGTATAAAGTAGAAACTCCAGCTATTGCAGGAGCTGGTCATTTCATCATTACGCTTGATGTCGTTAACTATACTTATTCGGTAGCTCCGGCAACAGCTTATCTTTATATGGCTGGCGACGTTAATGGCTGGAGCCATGTCGATATGCTGGCAAGCCTGGAGTTCAACAACATTTATACAGGTTATATGTATCTCAATCAGAATGGATTTAAGTTCAGTTCCGAGCCGAATTGGGATGGTACGAATTACGGAGCCGATTTTAATACTGCTCCCGATGCAGCTAATATTACGATTACTGAGCCGGAAGGTTTCTATCAGGTAGTAGTTGACTTGAACGAGAAAACTTATACCTTGACTCCTGTTGAGATAGGTATTATTGGCAGTGCTACTCCTAACGGATGGGACAGCGATACAGATATGACTTATAGTATCGAAAACCGTTGTTGGACTATTACTACAGATTTGGCTGATGGTGAAATCAAGTTCCGTGCAAATGATGATTGGGCAATCAGTTGGGGAGGAACTCCGGAGCAACTGACTACCCAGAATGGAGGAAATATTGCAGTTACAGCAGGAAAATATACGATTAATCTTTATCCGCTATGTGAAGGTAAAGCGTACTGTGAAATTAATCCGGTTAATTGATAAAAGCGTTTTCCGTTTTTGAAATGGAAAACAAACGGTTAAAAATCCTTTTCCTTGCATGTGTAAATAGTGCGAGGAAGAGGATTTTTCTTGTTATATAGTTTGTGAGACGGTTCGTGCTATAAAATGGAATTTTTTGATAGCTATGATGCAAACGTTTTCGTATCCTCTTCCTTCTTTTTCTATACCTTTTTCAACCAATTCTCTTCGGGCTTGCTTACCTTTGGATGAAAATGCTAAAAGTTTGATATTATGAAAATTATGGAACGCTACACTTTTTTTACCTGGCGACATTGGATCGCCATTTGTATCGTGCTGGTATGTGCTTCCTGCTCCGACGATGATAAAGAGTTGCAGGAGTATCTGATGCCGGTATCTGGCAGTGAAACAATCTTTGAACAAGGTTTCAGCTTCGACGAGAATGCTTCTTCGCAAAGCGTCAGTTTTGAAACGGGGCAGAGTTGGAAGGCTACGCTGACCGGAGTAACCGATGGCTGGTGCAGCATCCATCCGGCTTCGGGCGGAGCCGGGACGAACACCATAACCGTGTCGGTCGGCAAGAACGAGACGCAAGCTGCCCGTGTTGCCAAACTGCTGATTGCCGCAGGCTCGCTAAGCAGGGAAATTTCTATTTCGCAATCGGCTCCGGTGCTGGTGGTGCCCGAAGGATTGAGTTACAGTCCCGAATCGCCCGATGCCGGCCAGCCGCTGACCATTACTTTCAAGGCTGCTTCGAGCTCGGCTCTCTACGGATATACGGGCGATGTGTATATACATATCGGCGTGGTAAATGAAGGCGCGTGGCTCTTTGTTCCTGCCGAGTGGAACGAGAACATCGCTAAATGTAAAATGACTGCATCGGGCAGTAATGTCTGGAGCATTACGCTGAGTCCTACCGTACGTGAGTGGTTTGGCAGCGGAACGACACCGGTCAATCAGCTTGGAATCGTTGTTCGCAGTGCCGATGGCAGCAAGGAAGGCATTGAAGAGGACTCGTTCGTGCAAGTCACCGATTCGAAGTACGAAGGTTTCGTGCCCGGTGAGATAATAGAGGCCACTTTGCCTGCAGGAGTCGTAGAAGGTATCAATGTAGTGGATAATTCGACCGTGACGCTGGTGCTTTACGACCGTGACAAGAGCGGCAATCATAAAGACTTTGCCCATGTGGTAGGCGACTTCAACAACTGGACGCTGAGCAACGACGAGAAGTCGCAAATGTTTCGGGACAATGCTGCCGGCTGCTGGTGGATTACACTGACCGACCTGCAAGCCGACAAAGAATACGCTTTTCAGTATTACGTCGGAACAAAAGATGGTGAAACCCTCCGTTTGGCTGATGCCTACACTGAGAAAGTGCTCGATCCGGACAATGATCCTTATATCCCCGCTTCTGTTTATGACGGCAACCTGACTTATCCGGAAGGGGGACGCGGTATTGTGTCAACCTTCAAGATTAGCGGCGATGTTTATACGTGGAAGGTGAACAACTTCCAGATAACAGAGCCTGAACAATTAGTGATCTACGAAATGCATTTGCGTGACTTTACGACATCCGGTGATTTGAGTGGAGCAATGGATAAAATCTCGTATCTGAAACAGATCGGTGTCAATGCCATCGAACTGATGCCGGTGCAGGAATTTGACGGTAACGACAGCTGGGGGTACAATCCATGCTTCTATTTCGCCATGGATAAGGCTTATGGAACGAAGAACCGCTACAAACAGTTTGTTGATGCCTGTCACGAAGCCGGTATGGCAGTCATCCTTGATGTCGTTTACAATCATGCTACGGGCAACCATCCGTTTGCCAAATTGTATTGGGACAGCAGCAATAACAAGACTGCGGCCAACAATCCGTATTTCAACGTCGATGCACCTCATCCTTATAGTGTCTTCCACGACTTTAATCACGAAGAGCCGTTGGTACGCAAGTTTGTGAAGCGCAATCTGCAATTCCTCCTCGAAGAGTACAAGCTGGATGGTTTCCGCTTCGACCTGACCAAAGGTTTCACGCAGACTGCTTCGAACGAAAGTACGGCTTCTAACTACGATGCAAGCCGCATTGCCATTCTGAAGGACTACAATTCCGCCATTAAGCTGGCAAAGAGCGATGCTTACGTCATTTTGGAACATTTCTGCGATGCCCGCGAAGAGCAGGAATTGGCTGCCGACGGCATGCACATGTGGCGTAACATGAACTATGCTTACTGCCAGACTGCAATGGGATATAAAGAGGGAAGTGACTTTAGCGGACTTTATGAGAAAACATACGGTTGGGTAGGCTTCATGGAGAGTCACGACGAAGAACGTATGGGTTACAAGCAGAGCCAGTGGGGTGACGGTGTATTGGCTACAGACCTGGCTGCTCGTATGGATCAGTTGCAGCTGAATACGGCTTTCTTCCTTACTGTTCCCGGTCCGAAGATGATTTGGCAGTTTGGTGAGTTGGGTTATGACTTCAGTATTAACAGCAATCAGGATGGAACTGCTGTTAGCGAAGAATATCGTACGAACCGCAAACCCATCCGTTGGGACTATTTGGACAATGCTGACCGGAAGGAACTGCACGATGTCTATGCACGCCTGATGACGCTGCGCAACAGTCATCCAGAACTGTTCGACGAAGGTGTCTTACTTGAATGGAAGGTAGGGGAATCTGACTGGAACGACGGGCGCTCGCTGTTGTTGGAAAGTGTGACAGGCAAACGGGTTGTGGTAGTGGGCAACTTTACCCAGGCTGCAATCGATGTGGATTTCCCGGCCGAAGCTGGCAGTTGGAATAATTACTTTACCGGCGAGGAGGAAACAGTAGGATCAATGGTCAATGTACCGGCTCACGGTTATAAGGTATATACTAACTTCTGAAAGGTCTTTTTTCATTCATAAATTTTATTCAGCACCCAGTTGAGCCACTTCCAGCGGAAGAGGAACCAACGGCGGGTGCTGATTTGTTTTCCGCCGAAACGCAACACAAACTCTCGGTAACCGTGTTTGCGGAAGGGAAGACCAACGTCCATGAATTCCAGGTGCCGGTAGCCCCGTTGCTTGGCATCGTCCAGAGCTTTCCATACGGCCAGAATACCGGGATATTGCAAGGAATGAGTCTTGCGCATGCCTCCCGAGAACCAAAGGTAGGCATTGTCGTTCGAGTAGATGCAGGCACTTCCTCCGATAATCTTGTCCTTGTAGATGACGATGAATATCCGGCTATGCTGGTCGTCCACCATCTTGTCTGCGAGGTGCTGAAAGAAACTCATGCTGGGGAAGTGACGGCGTATTTTGGAAGAATAGATTTTGTGCAGCATGTGGGCGAACTGCTTGATCTCTTCGGAAGTATGTGCTTCTCTTACATAAGCTCCGTTCTTCAGTCCTTTCTTTACCTGGCGGATGCGCGAGGGACTTAAACGTTCTTCCACGCGGTTGATGCTGTGCAGCGAATTGCGGACACGCAGCCAGTTGACGGCAAAGTAACGGTTGGTACGGAATGCCTTGTAACCAAACAATGAGTTTTCCAGATTGCGGAATTCTATCAGGAAGGAGTCGCGCAGGGCTTCGTCGGTCAGACGTTTCAGCATGTCGCCGAAGATGGCTTCTTTGTCGGATTCGGGGTCAAAATATTCTCCTGTTCCGTAAACCTCGCAACGTTTGATGATCGCAGGCGGAAAGAGGCGGACACTTTTCCGCAGAGCAGCAAGCAATTTGGCTACAGGTCGTCCTTGCTCGGAGGCAACGATAAGGACAGGACTGTAGCCCGGTGTTGCTTCATAGATGTGAAACAGCTCCGTGGAGTGGAACGTATTGCTTCCGGGCAGGTCAGGAATCCGGTTCCCCCGATAATATGTCGTCAGTTTCAAAGGCATTGCTCGCAAATATAGAAAATAATCTTGTATCTTTGCACAAGTTTATCGCAAAAGAGCGGAGTGGCTGAACGGTGGATTGGCCCTGTCGCTTTTTCATTATTATCGTTTTTTTATGGAAAGTTTTAGTGAATTGATAAAGAATCGCCGCAGCATGCGGAAGTTTACATCCGAAGAATTGACTCAGGACGAAGTGGTTACACTGATGAAGGCTGCGCTGATGGCCCCCACTTCCAAGCGGAGTAATTCGTGGCAGTTTATTGTAGTTGACGATAAGGAGATGCTGAAAGAGTTGTCGCACTGCAAGGAGCAGGCTGCACAGTTCATTGCCGATGCAGCTTTGGCCGTAGTTGTTACTGCCGATCCTTTGGCAAGTGATGTCTGGATTGAAGATGCTTCGATCGCTTCCATTTATCTGCAACTTCAGGCCGAAGATATGGGGTTGGGCAGCTGTTGGGTGCAGGTGCGCGAACGCTATACGGCGGCCGGAATGCCGTCGGACGAGTTTATCCACGGCCTGTTGGACATTCCTTTGCAGTTGCAGGTGCTCAGTGTCATCGCTATCGGCCATAAGGGTATGGAGCGCAAACCTTTTTCTGAAGAGCATCTGCAGTGGGAAAAAATACATCTGAATAAGTACGGAGGACAATAACGGTGAGTGCTGCAAAGGCAAATAACAACCGCGACACGTATAAGGCTACTGCTATCACGCTGATTGTGTTCGGGATTCTTTATTTGGTGGACAAGCTGATACATTTTGGTTCTGTCGGATTGCCGTGGGTGATGAACAAGGATAATTTCCTGCTTTATACGGCTGTGATATTTCTGTTGTTCAAACATGACAAATCGGTAGGATTGGTACTCATTGGATTGTGGTTGATATTGAATTTCAATCTGATTACGACTCTGTTGGGTACGATGTCTGCTTATTTGCTCCCATTGGCTTTATTGGTGTTGGGAGCTATTCTGTATTGGTTGGCAACAAGATGAAAAAGGAGAGCTGTATGGCAAGAAGAAGTATTGAAGATACGTCGATTGTAATGATTGGAGCCGGCAATTTGGCTACTAATCTGGCGAAAGCCCTTTATCGGAAGGGATTCCGCATCGTCCAGGTATATAGCCGTACCCGTGAGTCGGCTCAGGGACTGGCGCAGGTAGTAGAAGCTGAATATACGACCGAATTGTCGGAAGTGGTAAAAGATGCCAAGTTGTACATTGTTTCGCTGAAGGATGCTGTACTGGTACCGTTGTTGCCGCGTATGGTGGTCGGAAAAGAAAAGGCTCTGTGGGTACATACGGCAGGCAGTATCCCGATGAATGTATGGGAAGGGCATGTAGAACGTTACGGAGTATTCTATCCGATGCAGACGTTCAGCAAACAACGGGAAGTGGATTTTAGTCATATTCCCATTTTTGTCGAAGGTTCTTCGCCCGAAAACACTCAGTTCCTGAAAGAAGTGGCGGCTGCATTGTCGGTGAAGGTATTCGAGGCTTCGTCCGAACAACGCAAAAGCTTGCATTTGGCAGCTATATTTGCCTGCAACTTTACAAATCACATGTATGCACTGGCCGACAGGTTGTTGAAAAAGTACAATTTGCCGTTTGATGTGATGTTGCCCCTGATTGACGAGACGGCCCGCAAGGTACACGAACTGGAGCCGAAGGCTGCGCAGACAGGACCGGCCATACGTTACGACGAGAACGTCATTAACGGGCATCTGCAGATGTTGGCCGACGAACCCCGGTTGCAGGAACTGTACCGGCTGATAAGTGAAAGCATCCATCAAAGTTCAAAAGAATAAAATCTTCTTCATTGTGAGTACGATAAATTACGATCTGAAAAAAATTAAGGCACTTCTGTTCGATGTGGACGGAGTGCTGAGTGCCAATGTGATACCGATGAGCGTGGAAGGCGAGCCGATGAGAACCGTCAACATCAAGGACGGTTATTCCCTGCATCTGGCAGCCAAGCAGGGAGTGTTGCTGGGCATCATCACCGGTGGAAAGACGGAAGCCGTGCGGAAGCGTTTCCTGTCGTTGGGCTTGTCGGCCGACAATATCTATCTGGGCTCTTCGGTCAAGATTCACGATTATCGGGATTTCCGCGATCGTCACGGATTGAAGGATGAAGAAATTCTGTATGTGGGCGACGACATCCCCGACCTGGAGGTGATGCGTACGTGCGGACTTCCCTGTTGTCCCAAGGACGCAGTTCCTGAAGTAAAGGCTGTTTCTCGCTACATATCCTATGCTGATGGCGGCTACGGCTGTGGACGTGACATCGTAGAACAGGTGTTGAAGGTTCAGGGATTGTGGCTGGCCGACGAGAAAGCGTTCGGATGGTAAATATACGTTCTAACGCTTTTGTGACTTCTCGGGTTTCATTCATTTCTTTAAACTTCATTATTTATATCTACATATGCTGGACAATCTGAAAAAATACAAAGTGATACTGGCAAGCAATTCCCCTCGCCGTAAAGAACTGTTGTCGGGACTTGGCATCGAGTACGAAATACGTACCTTGCCTGACGTGGACGAATCCTATCCGCCGACGCTGCAGGGGGCAGACATACCGCTGTATATTTCGAAAGAAAAGGCGGATGCATATCGGACAATGTTGCAGCCGGGCGAACTGATGATTACGGCCGACACCATTGTCTGGCTGGACGGGCGGGTGCTGGGCAAGCCCAGGGACAGGGAAGATGCGTTGCAGATGCTTCGCGACATGTCGGGACGTACGCACGAAGTGTTTACGGGTGTCTGCATCACTACGACCGACTGGCAACGCAGCTTTTCTGCACAGACGGAGGTGCGTTTTGCACCGTTGACGGAAGAAGAAATCACTTACTATGTCGATCGTTTTCAGCCGATGGACAAAGCCGGTTCGTATGGAGTACAGGAATGGATCGGCTTTATCGGAGTGGAAAATATCTCGGGCAGTTATTTCAATATCATGGGACTTCCGGTACAGCGCCTGTATCGCGAACTGAAGTCAATCGGATAATAAGGATGAAGAGCATGCCTTTCCAGGCTTGGTAAACGCATGCAAACAGAAGGATAAGTTAACGAATCATTGGAGTAGGAGAACGTATGGATACCCGTTACGAAGAGAGGCTTGGCACCGACCCGATGCTTCCGCTGATATTTCGTATGGCTTTGCCGGCGGTGGCAGCCCAGTTGGTCAATTTGCTTTATACATTGGTGGACCGCATGTACATCGGTCATATTCCCGGTATCGGCACCGATGCTTTGGCCGGGGTGGGAGTGACCAGTTCCATCATCATTCTGATATCCTCTTTTTCCTCCATTGTAGGGGGAGGCGGTGCGCCGCTGGCTTCCATCGCTTTGGGACAGAACCATCGCGAACGGGCCGAGAAGATATTGGGTAACGGGTTTGTGCTGCTGGTGCTGTTTGCGGTCATCACATCTTCCATTTCCTATATCTTTATGGAACCTATCCTGCTGGCTATCGGTGCTTCGGCCAATACATTGCCTTATGCAGTCGATTACCTGTCGGTCTATCTGTTGGGGACCCTGTTTGTTGAGACTGTGGTGGGGCTGAACCTGTTCATTAACTGTCAGGGCCGGCCGGGGGTAGCCATGTGGTCAGTGGTCATTGGGGCTGTGCTCAACATTGTGCTTGATCCGCTGTTCATATTCGTCTTTGATATGGGAGTAAAGGGAGCAGCGTTGGCAACCATCCTGTCGCAGGCATGCAGTGCGGTGTGGGTATTGCGTTTTCTGACCTCGCAAAAGGCTTCCTTGCGTCTGGAACGCCGCTACATGAAGTTGGATCGGCGCATTGTGGGAGCTACGTTGGCTTTGGGGCTTTCTCCTTTCATCATGGCCAGTACCGAGAGTCTGGTGGGGTTTGTCCTGAATGGCAGTCTGGAGCATTATGGCGATATCTACGTCAGTGCGCTGGCTGTGATGCAGGCAGCTATGCTGTGTGTCAGTGTGCCGCTGACCGGTTTTGCGCAGGGATTTGTACCCGTAGCCAGTTACAATTACGGTCATGGCGACCGCGAACGGGTAAAAGCCTGCTTCAAGGTGGCTGTAACGGTGATGTTCCTTTTCAACTTTCTGCTGGTGTTACTCATGATACTTTTCCCTACGTTGGTTTCAGCTGTCTTTACCAGCGATCCCCGTCTGACCGAAACGGTAGCCCGTTCGATGCCCATCTTCCTGGCCGGAATGACCATCTTCGGCTTGCAGCGTGCGTGCCAGAATATGTTTGTGGCATTGGGACAGGCACGTATATCCATCTTTATCGCTTTGCTTCGTAAGGTTATCTTGCTGGTTCCGTTAGCACTGTTGCTGCCGCGGTGGATGGGCGTAACGGGTGTGTTTGCAGCCGAAGGAATATCCGATGCGGTGGCTGCCATTTGCTGTACGTTGATTTTTGCATTCTTCTTCCCCCGGATTTTGGCGAAAATGAAATTGTCTTGTACTGATATAGGTAGACACATTTTAATAACAAAAATGTGAATCAACAA
>CAJKOW010000024.1 GCA_905201685.1 uncultured Bacteroides sp.
TCCAGCGGTAGCTCCAGAACTGGCTGACGGGGCTTTGCGGTCCGCCTTCGCAGAACAGCAGGGTGGGGTATTTCTTGTTGGGATCGAACTTGGGCGGATAGATGACCCATGTCAGCATCTGTTTGCCGTCGGTGGTCTTCATCCAGCGTCCTTCTACGCGGCCCATGTCCAGTTGGTCGTAGATGTGCTGGTTTTCGTGGGTGAGTTGCTTGACGGGGAACAGCGGTTCTTCGGGCGCATCGCTGCTGCATGCCGTACATACGTCGGGACGGATGACGCAGGCGGGAAGCGGCTTGCTGTCCAGACCTTCGATGGCATAGATTTCATCGGCTTCGCTCATGGAGTGACGGGTCGTGATGAGTTTGTTGCCGCAGAGGGCCATCGAGCCGTAGTCATATACACCGTTGGTCACCGAACGCAGCTGGTTGCCGTTCGTCAGGTCGATGTTATAAATGTGTGTTTCGCCGTGCCATACGCCCAGGATAAAGATGCTTTTCGAATCGTTGTTCCACAGGAAGGCATCGACGTTGGAAGGGAACTGCTGGCTGACGAATTGTTTTTCGCCCGTCGCGCGATCCATGATGAACAGGCGGTTCCAGTCGGCTTCGTAGCCGTCGCGCTCCATGCTTTGCCAGGCAATATATTTGCCGTCGGGCGAGTATTGCGGATTGGTGTCGTAACCTTTGTTTTCTTCGGTGATGTTACGTGTCTGTTTGCTGGCCAAGTCGTAGATGTAGATGTCCGAGTTGGTGGAAATGGCATATTCCAATCCTGTCTTTTTGCGGCAGGTGTAGGCTACTTCCTTGCCGTCTGGGCTCCAGGCAAGCTGTTCGATGCCTCCCCAGGGCTTCATGGGGCTTTCATAGGGCTCGCCTTGCAGGATGTCTGTCACGTTGCTGATGGCCGAACCGTCGAAGTCGGCTATGAAGGGGTGTGGGGCCGTGGTTACCCATTCGTCCCAGTGCTTGTACATCAGGTCGGTGACAATGATACCCGTTGCCTTGTCCAGATCGGGATATTTGTCTTTGGTGCTTTGCACCGTTTTGACTTGGGCAATGAAGAGCAGCTTTTTGCCGTCGGGGCTGAAGGAGAAGCCTTCAATATCGCCATCGTAACAGGTCAGCTGTTGCTTTCCGCTTCCGTCGGGGTTCATCTCCCATACCTGGCTGCTTCCGCTCTCGGTGCTGAGGTAAGCCAGCTTCTGGCCACCCTTTATCCAGGCGGGTTGGTTTTCGCGCAGGGCGCTACGGGTGATTTGCGTGTTGGCACTGCCGTCGGCGTTCATGACAAACAGTTCGCTGTTGCTCTTGTTTTGGGGTACGCTGTAGTAAGTGACGGCATAGGCTATCTGCTTACCGTCGGGCGAGGGTGCCACGCTTCCGATACGTCCCATGGCCCACAGGGCTTCGGGCGTCATACGGCGGTTTTCGATACGGATGTCCGAACGCTGGATGAGGTTTTCTGCATCCGGTGTATCACTGTTCTGGACACTTCCGCATGCTCCACACGTCATGGTTGCTGCCATAAGCAAAAGATTTAGATGTTTCATATTGTTATAGTATTGGTTTGATTTCGTCGGGTCTTGTGCAGCCAGGCTGTATAGCTGTCTTTGTCGCACGTTTCCTTATTTGTGCAAAGATAGGATTTTTAGAAGATAAAACAGAGAAAGGCACGTCAATGACGCAGATTTAACAGATGTGGACAGGTGATGGATGTGTTTTTAAGGTAATGTTTGATAATACATAATGATGCTGGCAGAACAGCTGTATTAAAGCTTTTGCCAGCATCATTCATTATTTAGATTCATCTTCGTAAAAATAGGTAGCTGTAGCTCCTCCGTCTACTAAAAAGTCTGCTCCGGTGATGAATGCTCCCCGGTTGCTCATCAGCAACTCTGCTACATTCGCTACTTCATCTGCAGTACCGGGGCGACCTGCCGGGCATTTTGCAAACATATTCTTATAGAAATCGCCACGTACTCCGTTGAACTCATCAAGAGCAAGCGGTGTGACAATGATACCGGGAGATATGGAGTTGATACGTGCCCCACGCTTACCCCACTTGACGGCTTCAGCCATGACGCGCTTCACGTTGCAACGCTTAGCCAGCTGATAGGCATGGAGCGTATCATGAATATTACAAGGTTGCAGAAATTCAAGACCCAATAGCTTTTCGGTCGGTGTGCAGGCAAGTTGCCTGTCTGTTTCCGCACCGAGTGCAGGCAAACGATGTCCTGACTGGCTGGATATTGTCAAGCCGACACCGCCAGATTTAATGACTTTACCCGTTTCCTCTAATAGAACCGCAGTACCGTATAAGTCCACTTTCAGTATGGTTTCGATAGAGGCTTGCGAGGGCGAAACTCCGGCTGCATTGACGAGCATTGAGATTTCTTCAAATTGTTGTGCCGTATTTATCAGTCCAAGGATGGATTGTCGGTCTGCCAAATCCATTTCAACAGGAACGGCATCGAATCCGGCTTTGTTCATCGTATCAGCAACTGTTTCCGCATTTTCCATACGCTTGTCGCCTACAATAATCTTTATTCCATAACTCATACGCCGGGCTATGGCCATTCCGATTTGTCCGGCTCCGGTGAGAATCATTACATCTTTCATGAATAGAGTTTTTAATAGTCCAACTTGTTTAACCAGTTTTTCACACTTTGTCGTGCCTGTTCCTGTTTGTTTTGTGCTGTAGTTCCTATTACCGCTAATCCCTTCAGTACATAAGAACCTTGACAGGCAGACTTTAGTTTACTTTCCGTGCCGGACAGACCGCTCCCCTCGTGAGTACAAAATGGGATGATGGTTTTTCCTTGCCAATCATGTTTCTCGATAAAGGTATATACAGGCATGGGCATGTCTCCCCACCAGTTGGGATAACCTATGAAGATGATGTCGTAATCTTCAATTGCTGCATCTCCTTTAACGGCAGGGCGGGCATGGGCATTTAATTCCCGTTTGGCTACTTCCGTACATTCTGTATAATCATCGGGGTAAGGAGTAACAGGTTGAATGTGAAAAGAGGTGGCTCCTGTTTCTTGTGCTATCATCTCGGCTATAATATGAGTGTTGCCCTTCTCAATATGTCCTACGTTATAGTTCTCGCCAGCTCGTGAGAAGAACGTCACGAGTATTTTCTTGTTTCTCATATTCTGTTCATTTCTTTGATGGTCTTGTGCACACAATGTGGTTTGCAGTGTGACAAGTAACATTGCAATGAATGTTCTCGTATTTGTCATAGCAACGGACTGCATGTAATGTTGCATAGCTGTTTACTAAGCTTTTCAACGCTATACTGACTTCTGATTCTTGTTTCATTACATAGTTTGTTTTTGAATTACTTTGCAAAGTTAGACCGTATCATCCACTTTGTTGTTATACAAAACACGGAGTGACTTCACGTATTCACAGTTTCTTTTAACTCGTAATCAGTGTATTAATGCGAATGATACTCAAGTTTCGCAAGTGCGGAACTTTCAGGAGTTAAAGAAGTTAAAAGGAGTTATCGCCCGTCTTGGACGGGCTTAGGAGTTAAAAGCCAATAGAGAAGCAAACAGCTCACAATGTATCGGCTTAACTCCTTAACTTCTTAACTCCTTAATTACAACCGATTAATAAACTTGAGAAACTTAAATGATATAAAATACGGATCTGTTTCACGGAAACACGGATTTTACATGTGATGTATGGCAAAGCCAATAATGTTCACTACTTTTGTGCGTAAGCAATCTCAAACGACGAAGAAATGGACAAGACCTTATTGAATATAGAAACGGTGACGGAATACGACGATATGCTTGGTGTGGAGACTTTGCATCCGCAAGTAAGCGTAATAGACCTTTCAAAAGCCCGGCCTATGCGACATATGCGGCATACGTTTAGCTTTTATGTGGTATTCTTGAAAGATGAGAAGAATTGTGACCTGCTTTATGGGCGTCAGCGGTACGATTATCAGAAAGGTTCGATCGTTTGTCTGGCTCCTGGACAAGTTATTGGCATTGAGGATACAGGTGAAGAGTTTCAGCCTCAGGGGTATGCATTATGTTTTCATCCGGATTTTATTCGTGGTACCAATCTTGGGCGTAGTATCAAGGAATATAGTTTTTTCTCATACGAAGTCAATGAGGCGCTGCATCTTTCTGAACGGGAACGTGTTACCTTTATTGATTGCTTGATGAAAATACAGGAAGAGCTTCAACATTCTATTGATCGGTTAAGCAAACGTCTGATAGCAAATAACATTGAACTGTTGCTTAACTACTGTCTTCGTTTCTACGAACGCCAATTTATTACAAGACAGGATGTCAACCGTGATATATTGACACGTTTCGAAAGATTGCTCGATAATTATTTTTCTGAAGAAAATGTATTGCAGAAAGGATTGCCTACAGTGAAATATTGTGCCAGTGAACTTTGTCTTTCAACAAATTACTTTGGCGACTTGATTAAGAAAGAGACAGGGAAGACTGCTTTGGAATGGATACAAAACAAAATAATTGATATAGCCAAAGAGCAATTGCTTATTCCGACAAGTTCCATCAGTCAGGTAGCATATGGTTTGGGATTTCAATATCCTCAGCATTTCACAAGAGTGTTTAAGAAAGTAACGGGGATTACGCCGCATGAATATCGGACGAAATATTAGAATATTATTTTCTTTTTGGTCAATAGGGGTACAGTAATCCTTTTGGAGGCAAGATGTTGGGGTGGTTAGATGCTTGTTGTACATCCTCTGATGACGTATTTTTAAATTACTTGTCTAATTTTCAATTCCAATGTTGTGATTCTGTTGAATTTCTGCTTTTATTTCAGAGATTTTCTGTAAGTTTGTCTCGTGAAATAATGCAAGACAAAAATGAATATATATAAACCGGAGATTGCAGAATTGTTGCTGCAGGTAGAGAAGACATACCAGAAGCCGTTGCAGACATCGACCGATTTCGATGAGTTTTCTCTGCATCTGAAGCAGCAGGTGAACGATTTGGTCTCAACATCTACTTTGAAACGTTTGTGGGGATATGTGGGTGATTCTCATTTGCCGCGTATGCGTACGTTGGATGTTCTGGCGCGATACGTGGGGCATGCCAGTTTCAAGCAGTTTTGCACGTGGCTGAAGAACAGTCCGGTTTATAATTCATCGTTTTTCTCGGCTCATCAGATTGTAACCCGTGAGTTGGCTCCCGGTTCGGAGTTGGAGATCGGATGGTCGCCTAACCGTTATCTGCGTCTGCACTACGAAGGAGGCGATCTGTTTGAAGTAAGGGAAGCCCGGCAATCCAAATTGCTGGTGGGCGACCGCTTCGAGGCTGTTTCTTTCCTGATGGGACAACCGCTTTTCCTGCCTTACGTCTTGCGCGACGGTGTGAAGCTTTCGCCTTTCATTGCAGGGCGCAACGGAGGATTGACGTTATTAAACGGTCTGGCCAATGGCAGAGAATGAAGTTTCGTCCGGATTTATCGATGCTGACGTTCAGTCGGGCGAGCAGCGCTTCTCGAATCTGAGCGAAGTGTATGTGTCCGTGTCGGGCTATGCACGTCTGTTCCGTTGTCAGCGCTACAACCGTTTGCATATTCTGAAAGCGTTGAAGCCCGAATACATTGGCAGCAATTTCTACGAACAGGCATTGCGGAAAGAGTTCGATATCGGGTATCAATTGGAACATCCCCATATCTGCAGAGCCTTAGGTTGGGAAACTTTGCCGGAGCTGGGGCATTGCATTGTGATGGAGTACATCGACGGAATCACTCTGAAGGAGTTTATGCAACGTGGCCTGCTGACGCCGGAACTGGTGCGTAAGTTTATAACCGAACTTTGCAGTGCGCTTCATTATCTGCACGGAAAACAGATTGTACACCGTGACCTGAAACCGGAAAACATTCTGGTGACCCATAATGGCTATAATGTGAAGCTGATTGATTTCGGCTTGTCCGATTGTGATGACTACGATGCGTTGAAGCTGCCTGCCGGTACCCGCTATTACCTGGCTCCCGAAGCCTTGAAGCCAGGACAGCCTCTTGACTTGCGTGCCGATATTTATTCGTTGGGCATCATTATTGGCGAGATGGCCGAATGTATTAAGGATAAGCAGCTGGCAGCTGTTTCGCGGAAATGTACGCGTCGCAATCCGGAAGAACGGTATCCGTCGGCGTTGGAGGTTTCCCGCTGTGTACGTGGCAGGACTGTTCCTTTTCGTCGATACGGGATGTTGACGGCGGGAGTCGTTTTGCTGTGTGCCCTTGGATATGCAGCTTATGTTTTTCTTGCGCCTGAACAGACTCCTGCACTTTTGCCGGTATATGGCAATTATTCTTTGCCGGCTTCCCGTTGGACCGATTTACCCGATACGGTACGGGAAGATGTTTTGAACGACGAATTTCCATTGACTGACCGACAAGACAGGACTGTCCGTTATCGGGACATGATGGAGAATCGGCAGTAATGGGACGGACTTCTTCAATGACCTTGCTTTTCTTCGTCGGCTAACCTTTTGATTTTACAATATTTTTGGTAATTTAGGCGGCCGAAGACAACTCGTAACATGCTTTTTAATACATTTAGGTCATGAAACTCCGTTTGATATTTATCCTGCCTCTTCTGTTGGCATTAGTTGCAGAAATTAGTTGCGCCTCTGCGCAGTCGGCAGTATCACTTATTCCTCAGCCCCAAAGATGTAAGCTTTCTGCGGGTACTTTTACATTTGCATCTGGAGGAAAATTCTTCACTAACCTGAAGGGGACTGAACGCGCAAATCTGGTTGCTATGCTGACTTCTTCTCCATTCGGCCTACAGTCGTCAAAGGACGAACAGGTGCCTTTCCGTTTCAATTTGGTCGATTCTATTCCGGAGATAAATGCTGCCGAAGGTTACACCTTGACGATCAGTCCCGAGGGTGTGCATGCTGAGGCTGTTACGGAGGCGGGACTTTTCTATGCTTTCCAGTCCCTGTTGCAACTGGCGGAGAAAGGAGCTGAAGAAGATAGCTGGAGTTTGCCTTGTGTGGACATTGACGACTATCCACGTTTCAGTTACCGTGGTCTGCATCTCGACGTATCGCGACACTTCCGTTCGAAGGAGTTTGTGATGAAGCAGCTTGATGCCATGGCCCGTTACAAGCTGAACCGTTTCCATTGGCATCTGACCGACGGTGCGGGCTGGCGGCTGGAAATCAAACGTTACCCTCAACTGACGGAGCAGACCGCCTATCGTCCTTATCCCAACTGGAAAGCCTGGTGGAGGGGAGGCCGTAAGTATTGTCGCCGGGATGAAGCAGGTGCCGAAGGCGGATATTATACGCAAGACGATGTGCGTGAAATCGTGGAACACGCCCGTAAGCTGCATATCACTGTCATTCCTGAAATCGAGATGCCCGGTCATTCGGAAGAAGTACTGGCCGTATTTCCTCAGTTATCCTGCTCGGGTAAGCCTTATCAGAACGGTGAATTATGCATAGGCAATGAGGAAACATTTACATTTCTGCAGAACGTATTGTTGGAAGTGATGGAACTTTTCCCTTCGGAGTACATCCATGTCGGTGGAGATGAAGCGGTTAAAAGCAGTTGGGAGAAGTGCCCGAAGTGTCAGAAACGTATTCGCGAGGAGGGATTGAAAGACGAGAAGGAGTTGCAGGGCTACTTGATTCGTCGTATTGAAAAGTTCCTCAACAGTCACGGCCGCAAACTGATAGGCTGGGACGAGATTCTGGAAGGTGGACTGGCTCCGAGTGCTACTGTAATGTCGTGGCGGGGCGAGCAGGGAGGCGTTGCTGCCGCGAAGGCTGGTCACGATGTTGTCATGACTCCCGGCGAGTATTGCTATTTGGATGCTTATCAGGATGCTCCTGTGACGCAGCCCGAAGCGATTGGCGGTTATCTGACCTTGGAGAAAGTATATTCCTACAATCCTGTTCCTGAAGAATTGTCCGACGGACAGCGTCGGTTCATCAAAGGGGTGCAGGCCAATGTCTGGGCCGAGTATATTCCTACCGCCGAGCATGCCGAATATATGATTTATCCGCGCCTGCTGGCATTGGCCGAAGTGGCGTGGACAGAGCCGGATCGTAAAGACTGGATTCGTTTCCGGAAAACCGTCTTAAGGGAGACTGAATGGTTGCAGTCGCAGGGCTACCATCCTTTCGACCTGAATAAAGAAGTGGGTGAGCGTCCGGAGTCTCTGCAGCCGGTCGAACATCTTGCTTTGCATTGTCCGGTGACGTATGCCCAACCTTTCTCATCAGCTTATCCGGCAGCGGGCGATTCTACGCTCACTGATGGTTTGCGTGGAGGCTGGACGTATGGCGACCGTCGCTGGCAAGGCTTTCTGTGCAAGGATGTGGACGTAACCATCGATTTGGGCAAACTGACGGATATCAGCCTGGTGGAAGCGGACTTTCTGCAACTGCGGGGGCCTGAAGTATGGCTCCCGAAGGAGGTGGTGATTTCTTTGTCCGAGGATGGTCTCCACTTCGACGAGGTGAAGCGCATTGTGACCGACGTTCCTGTCACCGAGGAACGGCTAACCTTCCGCAATTATCGGTGGGAAGGCAATGCAAAAGTTCGGTATGTCCGTTTCCAGGGATTTATGAATCGGGAGGTGATGGGCTGGTTGTTTACCGATGAAATTGTAGTCAAGTAAGATAATTCAACTTTCGCAAGCTCAAGTTACAGTTGACAAGCAACAAGTTGACGAGTTAACAAGGCGTTTGTAGCGAGTCGTTTCAAGCAGCACTTTATCAAATAGGGAGTTCCAGCCTAGTAGCCTTGTTAACTGAAGCCTCGTCAACTAAGAAGTTGAGACTTGCGAAACTTAAGTAAAATAAGTAAATAGAATATATGATGAACCAAAATCTACTGGCTGCCGCCCTGATGTTGGCGGGATTGGTATCGGGCACTGCCGCAGCCGAAGACCGTTACGGGATGTCTTATCTGGTTGGACAACTTCCGGAAGTGTCCTCCTTGACAGTACAAAACGATAACGTGGGACGTTACATCAGTCAGCGTCCCAAGCCGGAAGAGCGTCTGTTCCGGTCTGATGTCATCGAAAAGAAGATTGCTGAAATAAAGGCATTGCTGAAGAATCCTTATCTGGCCTGGATGTTCGAGAACTGTTTTCCCAATACATTAGATACTACCGTACACTTCCGCATGTTGGATGGTAAGCCGGATACTTTCGTCTATACGGGAGACATTCATGCCATGTGGCTGCGCGATTCCGGCGCCCAGGTGTGGCCTTATGTACAGTTTGCCAACGACGATCCCCAGCTGAAAGCAATGCTCGAAGGAGTCATTCGCCGTCAGTTTATGTGCATCAATCTCGATTCGTATGCCAATGCTTTCAACGACGGACCAACCGAGAGTGAATGGGAAACCGACCGCACAGCCATGAAGCCCGAACTGCACGAGCGCAAATGGGAGATAGACTCTTTGTGCTATCCGTTGCGGCTTGCCTATCACTATTGGAAAGTGACGGGCGATACCGGTATCTTCGATGAAAGCTGGCTGAAGGCTATCGGTAACGTACTTCGTACCTTCAAGGAACAGCAGCGTAAAGAGGATAGGGGGCCTTACCGTTTCCAGCGCAAAACCGAACGTGCTACCGATACTACCATCAACGACGGTTGGGGAGCACCTGCCAATCCGGTAGGTCTGATAGTCTCCATTTTCCGTCCGTCGGACGACGCTACAACCCTGCCTTTTCTCATTCCGTCCAACTTCTTTGCCGTGACTTCTTTGCGGAAAGCGGCCGAGATTCTGACGGAAGTGAACAAGAATGGGGAACTGGCACGTCAATGTATGGATCTGGCCAATGAAGTAGAGCAGGCTCTGAAAAAATATGCCACCTGCGAGCATCCTGAATATGGTACAATCTATGCTTACGAGATAGACGGTTATGGCAGCCGCATACTGATGGACGATGCCAACGTGCCCAGCCTGTTGGCTCTGCCTTATTTGGGAGACGTCGATGTCAACGATCCCGTCTATCAGAATACACGCCGCTTTGTTTGGAGCGAGGACAATCCTTATTTCTTCAGGGGAGAGGCGGGCGAAGGCATTGGAGGACCGCACATCGGATACGATATGGTGTGGCCCATGAGCATCATGATGAAAGCCTTTACCAGTCAGGACGACGAGGAAATCAGGCAGTGCCTCCGTATGCTGATGACAACCGATGCCGGTACCGGCTTCATGCACGAATCGTTCCATAAGGACAATCCTGAAAAGTTCACCCGTAAATGGTTTGCCTGGCAGAACACCTTGTTCGGTGAGCTGATCATCAAGTTAATCAATGACGGGAAGTTGGATTTATTGAATAGTCTGTAACGATTAAAACCTTCAAACAAACATAATGCCATGAAAATACATTCATTTACCACAGGTATGTTGCTGTGTGGACTGTTGACTGTGATGTCGTCCGCATGCGTTTCACAGAAAGAAAACAGTACGGTTGGTGCGGATTACCTCCGTTACGTAGATCCTTATATCGGTTCGGGTGGGCACGGGCATGCCTTTGTAGGAGCCAGTGTCCCCTTGGGCATGGTGCAGGTCGGACCGCAAAACATTCATAAAGGATGGGACTGGTGCTCCGGTTATCATTACTCGGACAGTGTGCTGATCGGCTTCAGCCATACGCACCTTAGCGGTACTGGGTGTGCCGATTTGGGCGATGTGCTTCTGATGCCTTATGTAGGCGATGTCCGTACCGCCCGTGGTGAGCAGGACAACATTGAGGGAACCTGTTCGACCTATTACTCCCACGAGAATGAAGAAGTCGCTCCCGGTTATTATTCGTTGCTGATGGACAATGGCGTACGTGCCGAGCTGACGGCTACCGACCGTGTTGCCATTCATCGTTATACTTACCCCGAAGGAACACCCCGGCTATTGGTGAACTTAAAGGAAGGCAACGGCGATCGTGCCTTTGCGACTGCGTTGAAACGGGTGGATGAATATACGGTTGAGGGATATCGCTTTTCCAAGGGATGGAGTCCGCAGCACAAGGTCTTTTTTGTGCTGAGGTCCGATCAACCGATTGAAAGTGTAGCTGTATTCGCTGATGATGTTCCTGCCGGGCAGGATAGTCTGTCGGGCGAAGCTGTGAAAGGGGTACTGACCTTTCGGAGCAATCCGAAGCATGTGCAGCTCAAGATGGCTCTTTCGTCCGTCAGTTGTGCCAACGCTTTGGCTAATCTGAAGGCTGAGCAACCCGGATGGAATTTTGAGAAGGTTCGTACGGATGCCGAAAGACGTTGGAACAGGATGCTTTCGTGTGTGAACGTAGAGAGCGGTGACGAACGTGGCAAGAAGATTTTTTATACCAGTTTGTATCACATGTTCATTGCTCCGACACTGTATGCCGATGTGAACGGAGAGTTTCGTGGGCACGATGATAAAATCTACAAGGCCGACTATTGGACTAACTATTCTACCTTCTCGTTGTGGGATACGTACCGCACTCTTCATCCGTTGCTTACCATTCTTCAACCTCAGTTGGTGCCCGACATGGTGAATTCCATGCTGAGTATTTACGACCAGCAGGGTAAGTTGCCCATCTGGCCGTTAGTGGGAGGTGAAACCAATCAAATGCCGGGTTACAGTGCCATTCCGGTAATAGCCGATGCCTATCTGAAGGGTTTCCGTGGTTTCGACCCCGAACGGGCTTTGAAGTATATGGTCGCTTCAGCTACTTGCAACAAGCAGCGGGGTGTCCCCTACGTGATGGAGAAAGGCTGGATACCTTGTGATAAGATGCCCGAAGCCACTTCCATTGCCATGGAATATGCCGTAGGCGACTGGGGTCTGGCCATGATGGCTCAAAAGATGGGCAAAGAAGATATATATAATACTTTTTGGAAGCGTGGGCACTACTACGAACAGTATTTTGACAAGAGCATCAACTTCATCCGTCCGAAGATGAACGACGGCAGTTGGCGTGCACCTTACGATCCTTTCCTGTCTATTCACGGATGGGGTGATTTCTGTGAGGGCAATGGCTGGCATTATACTTTCTTCGTGCCTCAGCATCCCGAAGGCCTCATCAGTCTGATGGGGGGCGACGACCGCTTCGCCAGTAAGTTGGACTCGCTCTTTGTGGCCGAAGGTGATATGGGTGAGCAGGCTTCGGCCGACATCAGTGGCCTGATAGGCATGTATGCCCACGGCAACGAGCCCAGTCATCACGTGGCTTACCTCTATGTTTATGCCGGTCAGCAGTGGAAGACGGCTGAAAAAGTCAGTTACATTCAGCACAATTTTTATACCGATCGTCCCGATGGCATCATCGGCAATGAGGATTGCGGTCAGATGTCGGCCTGGCATGTGTTGTCTGCTTTAGGATTCTATCAGGTCAATCCGTCTCACGGAGTGTATGTCTTCGGAAGTCCGCTTTTCGAAAAAGTTACCGTCAATCTTCCGGAAGGCAAGACATTTGTGATAGAGGCTCCGGCAGTCAGCAAGGACAACAAATACATTCAGTCCGTCCGACTGAATGGGGTGTCTTATCCGAAAAGCTATATCACGTACGAAGATATTATGAAAGGCGGTACGCTGACCTTCGAGATGGGCAATAAACCGAATGAACAGTTTGGCGCTGCTCCGGCAGACCGTCCCCGTTCCTATTAGTTTATATGATTTAATTTAAGTTCCGCATGTAATACTTTCCTGGAAGTTAAGAAGTTATAGAAGTTATCACTCCGCTTTGCTCTGTTAGAAGTTAAAGCCGATAGTCTTGCAAAAGGGAAAATTGGCCGTAACAGGTCTATTGGCCTTTAACTTCTAAGCCCACTTTAGTGGGCGATAACTTTTTCTAACTCCTTTAACTCCTGCAAGTTTCGCAATTGCTCAACTTGGTCGTTGACAAGTCTTCAGTCAACAAGACAATAAGGTCTGGAATACCCTGTTTGATAAAGGGGCCGTCTGAAACGGTTTTCTACAAACGCCTTGTCAACTCGTTAACTTGTTACTCGTCAACTGCAACTTGAGCTCGCGAATTGAAAATCGACGAAGTCAAAGTTGAGTATATGATTTATGAAGAAGAAAGACATTGCAACTTTAATACTATATGCTGAGACAGGGGCATTGTTGCTTCTGTCCGGCTGCGCCGATGCACAGACTGTTTCGGAGCGGAGCTATCTGCGTTCCGATTATTACACTCGTGGCATTGGTGTCTATCCGGGCAGTCCGAAAGAAGACTTTTCACCCGAGTTGTTACCCGGGGGTGACCAATACCGTAACCTGGCCCTTTTGCGGGCTACTTACCAGTCGTCGGCTTATGATTACAACCTGACATCACAGCTTTTGACAGACGGCATCGTGACCGACCAAGCTCCTCAGTATTTCGACCTTCGTACTGCCGAGGGCAGTGCTCCCAAGCGTGAAAGGGAGTGGATAATCGATGGCGGACCATATTCCCGCAACAGTGTGCGTGGTGAGGATGCCTTTTTCCTGTTCAGAATGCACAACTATAGCAAAACTGTCAGCCGTGCAGTTATCACCGGTACGTTGGTCTATGACGATAAGTTGGCTCAAGATGGTTACGAAATGACGTGGGAAGCATCGAACGACGGTACTGCGTGGACGGTGCTGGCGGTGAACCGCGGAAGTGGATTACCGGGTAAGGCTCGTAGCGGTAGGGTTGAGGTGAACGATCCCAACAAGCAGACCGGTACTGTGACTATGCCCGTTCGTCAGTTGGAAGAAACCTTTTGCTTTCCCAATTCCACTGCTTATTCTTCCTATCGCATTCGTCTGCGGATGAAAGGCGCTTACGAGTGGACTTTCCACGAAGTTGAGTTTACCGATGACGATGGGCCGGTCGATTTGAAGCCCTCGCAGTATTTTACCAGTGTCTGGATGAGTGCCACGGCAGGTAAGGAATGGGTGAGTGTGGATTTAGGAGTCCGGTCTGAATTCGACAAGGTGATTTTGCATTGGGTGAACAAGGCTGTTCAAGGGAAGATACAGACTTCGGACGATGCCCGAACGTGGCACGACGTTGCTTCATTGCCCGGCGGAACAGGGTTGACGGACCGTGTAGCCGTTGATGGAAAAGCACGTTATGTACGTATCTGTATGGATCGGTCTGCCGATGGAGAACGCTACATATTAAGTGAGTTGGAGGTAATGGGTAGGGGAGGACTTTTGCCACAGGCGGTAGCCATGCCTCGGGCAGCAGATGGCAAACTGATTCTTTCGGGAGGCGGATGGCAGCTGCAACGTGCTTCGGAGGTGAAGGCTGGAGGCGAGGAAATATCCTTGTCGGGCTATCAACCCGAAGGTTGGGTGACAGCTACTGTACCGGGCACGGTGTTGACTTCGTATAAGAATGTGGGAGCCCTGGCCGATCCGAACTATGCGGACAACCAGCTGATGATATCGGAGTCGTTCTTTAACTCCGACTTCTGGTATCGCAACGAGTTTCGGATGCCGCAGTCGTTCCGGCGCGAACGGGTTTTCCTGAATTTCGACGGTATCAACTGGAAAGCCAATGTTTACCTGAACGGACAACAGGTAGGACGCATCGATGGTGCCTTTATCCGAGGCAGGTTCGACGTGACGGACTGTGTGAAGGAAGGGACAAACGTTCTGGCTGTAGAAATCATCAAGAATGAACATATTGGTGCCGTGAAGGAGAAGAACAAGCAGAGTACGGACTTCAATGGCGGTATCCTTGGCGCGGACAATCCTACTTTCCATGCCACCATCGGCTGGGACTGGATACCGACCGTACGCGGACGAAACATCGGCATTTGGAACGATGTGTATCTGACTACTACGGGACAGGTTACTGTGCAGGATCCTTACGTCCGGACTCTATTGGCATTGCCCGATACGACACAGGCCCGGCTACGAGCCGAAGTGGTGGTAAAAAACCACGATGATAAGGCGGTGACAGGAGTTCTGTCGGGAAAAATAGGCGATATACACTTTGAACAGCCTGTCAGCTTGCAGGCCTGTGAGGAACGGACGGTTGTATTCGATGCC
Organism: uncultured Bacteroides sp.; assembly: GCA_905201685.1. Lineage (GTDB taxonomy): Bacteria > Bacteroidota > Bacteroidia > Bacteroidales > Bacteroidaceae > Bacteroides. The sequence goes on from CAJKOW010000024.1 coordinate 14,982, forward strand.
GATCGTTTTTCACAGCTCTGTGTGCAGCACCCGCGTCTGTGGTGGCCCAACGGTTATGGCACAGCTTATCTGTACGATGCAAACTTTACGTTCAAGGTAAAAGAGGAAATATCCGATACCCGTGATTTCAAAGTCGGCATCCGTCAGATGACGTTCGATGAGAAGGAGGGCGTACTGAACCTCTACATCAACGGTCGCCGCTTCATCGGCCGTGGTGGTAACTGGGGCTTCAGTGAATCGAACCTGAATTACCGGGGTCGTGAATACGAGACGGCTGTAGCCTATCATGCTGACATGAACTTTACCATGCTTCGCAACTGGGTAGGCATGATTGGCGATGAAGAACTGTATGACGCCTGCGACCGATACGGCATCATGATCTGGCAGGACTTCTGGCTGGCCAATCCTGCCGACGGTCCCGATCCATCCGACCCGGACATGTTCATTGCCAATGCCAAGGACTATGTGAAGCGCATTCGCAATCATGCCTCGCTTGCTTTGTATTGCGGTCGTAACGAAGGCTTTCCACCCGATGTCCTCGACAAGGCTTTGCGCCGCATCGTACAGGAAGAACATCCGGAACTTCATTACATTTCCAGTTCGGCTGACGACGTAGTGAGCGGACATGGCCCATATCGTATGCTGCCTGCCAAAACCTACTTTACATTGGAGACCGGCAACGACAAGTTCCACAGCGAACGCGGCATGCCCAACGTACTGACCTATGACAGTTTCCTTCGTACCTATTCGCCCGAAGGTATTTGGCCTCAGTCCGACCAGTGGGGTATGCACGACTATACGTTAGAGGGAGCGCAAGGGGCTGCGTCTTTCAACGAAATCATCGCTTTGGGGTACGGACAACCACAGAGTGCCAAAGAATTTGCCGATTTGGCTCAGTGGGTGAATTACGACGGTCACCGCAGTCTCTTCGAGTCGCGCAGCAAGAACCGCATGGGACTGTTGATGTGGATGAGTCATCCGTGCTGGCCTTCGATGGTATGGCAGACGTATGACTATTATTTCGAACCTACTGCAGCTTACTTTGCCATCAAGAAGGCTTCCGAACCGTTGCACATCCAGTGGAATCCTGCTACCGACGATGTAGAAGTGGTGAACTACCATGCCGGTCGGCGTCCTGCTCTGAAAGCTTGTGCGCAGGTGCTCCATATGAACGGTACCGTAGCCTGGGAGAAGGAAGTCGAAGTAGATAGCCGCGAAGATACGACCGAGAAGTGCATCCGATTGCAGTTTCCCGATGCTTTGAGTCCGGTGCATTTCATCAGGCTGACGCTGGAAGACGATGGAAAGACTGTTTCCGAGAATTTCTATCATCGCAGCAAGACCGAGAACAATTATCAGGCTCTGAAACAGCTTCCGAAGATATCCTTGCATATGCAGCCTGAATATATAGAAGCGGATGATGGTGAATGGACCGCACGTATCATGGTTGAAAACCGGACCGCCTCTCCGGCTCTGATGGTTCGGCTGAATGTGGCAGGCGATCAGGATGGATTGCAGTTCTTGCCTATTTTCTATTCCGACAATTATTTCTCCCTGATGCCGGGTGAAAAGAAAGTTGTATGTGTGCGTTGGAAGGACGAAGATACCCGTGGAAACAGGCCCTTGTTGCAGGTATCCGGTTACAATGTAACAGAAACCATTACTTCGTTACGCAAGTTTATTGAAAGGCCGTAGTCAAGAAGTTGGAATCTCTTCTTCCACAATGCTTTTGAACTGCCCCCAGACCGAATGGTTGCGATAGATGGAGCGGCAGCCTAAAGGCACATAAAGGGTACAGCGCTCAAACAGTTGTTCGGCTCCGGCAAATGTCTCAGTCTGGCACACAGGGGGAAAGTCTGCGGCTTTGACATACAGGTGTTGAAGGGAAGAACAGCCTTCAAAACAGTATTCAGACAGATAGGCTGTGGCTGCTCCCAATGTCAGGGACTGCAATTGCAGACAGTGCTGGAAACATGCGTGGGGAATGAGACTGACATTATCGGGCAAGACCATGCTTCTTATGGCAGAAGAGGCAAAGGCCTCTTGTCCGATGTTTTTCACGGAAAGGGGCAGCTCGATGTGCTGTAGCCGGCTGCTGAAGAAAGCATATTCTCCGATTGCTGTGACAGTGGAAGGAACTTGGAATGTTTCCTCCGTTTTTCCCTCCGGATACCATATCAGCTTAGTCATTTCCCGGTCGTATAAGATGCCATTGTCGCACTTGAAGGCCGGATTGTCAGCTGGAATATCCATGACGGAAAGTTTCGTACATCCTTCCGAAGGCATAAGCTGAGCCAGAGACGGTGAAAAGTGAAGGACGGACAAAGACAAACTGTTTTCGAAGGCATTTCTTTCGACAGTCGTTACGCCTACGGGCAAGGTCAGTTCCTGTAGCCAGATGCAGTTGGCAAACATCCCCTGGCCGACGGTGTTGTCTGCAGTGAAACGCTGCCCGTCGTAGCTTGAACCGCCTGCAACAATGGTTGCATCGTTCAAGTTAAGATACTGCAGTCTTCCGTTGGTATTCTCTCCACTAATATCTGTTCCCATAATGTCGCGCAGGTAACGGATGTCTGTTCCGTTCAGCGGACCGGCTATGTTGAGGGTTGTAAACTGATATTTTTCCTGTTCTCCGATTGCTTCATCCAGCGTTCCGGCCTCTGTCAGTACCACGGCTTCGCCGGTCTGGAACAGATACGCTTTGCTGCGTGTCTCGCCAATTGAATTAGCTGCATAGGCTTGTATGTAGTAAGTGATTCCTAATTGCAGGTTGCTGATGCGTGCTCTCCAGCGGTCATCAGTCGGAGTTTCCAGTACGATCTGTTGTTCCTGTTCATCGGCTTCAGAATGGAAGTAGAATCCGGTAGAAGTAATGGCTTCTCCTCCATCGTCCAGAATTTCATATTCTAAAGTGATGCTGAGCGGCCCCTGGTTAAGCATCTTCAGTTCACTCACGACGGGTGCAATGTTAGGGGCTGTTTCAAAGCTCATGGTCTCGCTGCTAACGGTGCTGTATTTGTTTCCGGCTTCCAGCCGATAATAGTAAGTGCTTCCCGCTTGCAGGTCGTTCAGCAGGGTCGATACATCCTGTTCTTCGGTGACGGATATGCTGACCGATTCTGTCATTTCAGGGGTAAGCCCGTATCTGAACTGAATGCTGTTCACTGTACCTTCAGCGTTCGGAACTACCTTACCGGACAGCAGGGCACTTGTGCGTGTGATGTCCTTCGCCGGGTTTATGCTGACCGATGGAGGCAGGCTCATCGGTCTTTCATCCTTGTTACAGGAAATCAGCAGCAACACTACTAATAATAAGTAAATGTATGTACGGAAACGTGTGGTCATTGGTCGAAAAAGTTTAGAAGTTAATACCCACTCCGACGGCGGCTTCCCAGTATCGGAAACGGATGGTCATTACGCCCGCAGATACTACCATCCGTCGGAAGCGGTAAAGGCCACCGGCTTCGGCACTGATACCCCGGTAGGAAAAATCGGTGTTCAGCAATTGTGTGCCGTTGTTTTGTTCCCAGGCTACATCCCGTTGTCCGTAGCCCAGCCCCTCGTAGATGCAGAAGTCGGCTATCAGCCGGTGCATACCTCCGGCCATCAGCATCCAGCGTCCTTTCTCAGTTCGTCCGGTGTAGTAGGGGGCTTCGTCCGTTCCGGGCAGCATACCGTTGCGGTCGCATTCGCCTTGTGTATTTGGCATCCTGTGGAAATCTTTCTGCACCAGCAGGTAAGCACCGTGTCGTCTCATCAGTGCCAGGCGCAGTCCGGCCGAAGGCCCATCGGCCTGTATGCCTGCATTGAGCAGTACGAGTCGGCGCCAGGGTTCCCGTGGTCGTCGAAGTCGTTGAGGCGGAAGGGGCAGCAAATGGTTGGTCAGGTGCAGAGAGGTATCGGGTTGTACGGGCCGGTTTTCAAGCGTTGGCATTTCTATCGGATACTGATACCCGAGTGGAGGTGTCAGGATGAGTTCGTAAGTCATGCGTGATTCGAGCGGTGTCGGAAAGCGGTAGTCGCGCAACACTCCCCATTGCGGATGCTTGATGGTGAGCAACACACTGCCTTTGGGCAGATAGAGCCAGATTTCTCCGATGTCGTTTTTGCGTTTTACGATGCCCAAGGGAGAAGAAAATGCAAAATCCTTGTCGCCCACTACTTTAATCAGGGCACAGGCTTCATCGTTCAGGTCGCGCACCGGGTCAATGTAGGCAGAGATGTCATTGGGCAGTATGCGGAACCGACGTACCGTGAACTCCTGTGCTGAAACTTTTTCTGCGGATGCAAGCAGCAGAAAGCCTGTCAGCAGACAGAACAACAGGGCGGATGAGAAACGTTTCATTGCAGGTTGAAGTTATGAATGTTGAATATTTCGTCCTCAGGCAGTGGGGTATGATCGGCTTGCATACGGGGCTGCCAGGTACGTACATGAATTTTTGGGGCCGTTTCGTCGCGGAAGTCCCAAAGCAGGAACAGATAGCCGTCGTCGGAGTAGAGGTCGGAGCGGTATTTCTGTCTCAGGCTTACGCCGTAAATGCCTTTCATGGTAGGATGGCGCATGATGTGGAAATCACTGAACCGGACATCGATGCTTTGGTTGGCTTGGAACACCTGTTTCAGCCGGTCTAGGTATTGCCGTTTGCTCTTGACGTTATAGACTACCTGCGCAGGCGACAGGTAGCTGGTCTCCTGCTGCGAAGTATGTACTACGGTGCCCACTACTATGAGGGCATTTTCGCTGAACAACTGTTCCAGAAAGTCAATGTCTTTGGTCGTGTACGATGTGCGCAGATGCTCCACATAGTTCAGAATCATTTGTCTGTTTTCGGCATCTTTTTCGTCCAGTTTTCCCGATACTACTTTGATTGCCTCCTGGTAGAAAGGATGCTGTCTGCTCACTTTCCTCCAGTCCTGGTTCGCTATGTGACTCGTGGTTTGGGTCGTTTCTCCAGTTGCGGTCGCATTGGTTTCCTGTGGCTGCGTTTTCTGCTCTCCGACGGTATCCGTACGGTTTGCCATATCCTTCTGCTGTTTCTGGCTGCTATTTGTTGTCGCTCGTTCTATCAGGAAAAGCTGAGGACACAAACGGCTGGCTGTCGGATCCTCAGCGATGAAAGCATAAGTCGTTTCACTGTATGGATTCCCTTCTGCATCGATCAGCAGATACCGGTCATTCAGCCGTGCTACGGCAAGGTCATTCCTGTAATAATGTCCGATGGAATCGTATTGAAAGCGGACGGTTGTCGGGGTTTGGGGATTGAGTATGCCCCATTGTCCGTTTTTACAGGCTGCCACGAGTCGGTTGCCGGCCGAGTGGATGTTTTCGTAAACGGTCGGGACCAGTGGCTGCCCCTGGCGGTCAATGACGCCCATACCTTCCTTGGTTTTCACAACAGCCATGCCATGGCTGTATGGCAAAGCCAGACAGACGTTGTCGGGCAGGTACAGTTCCGGATCTCCCTGTTGGTTCAGATAACCGAAATGACAGGCTCCCAGTTCGCAAAACAGAAGGCGGGCATCGGACAGTCCGGTGTCGAGCAGCGAGTTGGACAGTCGGATGGCCGTCTCTATCTTTCCGTCTCGGTCAATCAGCAGGTAGCCGGTCTGTCCCTGGCTGTTGCTGTTTCCGGTCAGCGCCAGCCCTTCGTGGAAATCGTATGCCCGGTCGTAAATGGGAGGAATGACGATGTTTCCCTTTGTATCCATATATCCGTATTTCCCGTTTGCGGTGGCAAACAGGGCACGTCCCTCGCTGAAGTTGTGCATCCGTACAATGTCGTATTGCGGATATTGGGCGGTGGAGGCTACGTTGTTCCCCTCTTTGTCAATCAGCAGAATCGGTGCGTCTGGCGATTCTTGCGCAAGTGTCACGTCCTCGAAGAAATGACCGATGCGGGAGAAGCTGCGTTGGCTGACGGGGTGTGAAGGGTCGTTCAATGTGTAGAGTCGGAAGCGTCCTTCTTCATCCGCCAGGCTGAACATGCCGCCTATCAGGGCTGAAGGCTGCTGGCCGAAGCTTTCGCCAGGTAGCAAAACGGTACCGTCGGCTGCTATCAGTCCCCATGATGCACCGTCGTTGCTGAACGGAAGTGCTTCAACGGGATCGGTTTCCCGATTGTGGCAGGCCGACAGGAAAAGAATACAGACGAACAGGTTGAACCAAAGGATACGGGATGTATGGTCGGGTTGTTGCATAGGTCTATAATTGTTATGTGACAGCAAAGATAACTTAAAATGAGATGCCTATCCTTCTTTCTCCCGGAAAAATGAAGAAAGGAAGATGGCATCTCCCTACCAGTTAATGCAACGTTATTCGTCCCAATTCTCAAGTTCTCCTCCTATTTCAATCTTTATCTGTTCCGGATTCTTGGAAACCACCAACTGTACCGAATGCTGTATTCCGGCTTTGAAGACAAACTTGCTTTCGTACAGGTACGACACCCCCTTCATGATGACTTCTACCAGCGGCTGACGGTTGTCTATGCGTTGGGGAACAATGATGGCAGCATACGTATGATTTCCCAGATTCTTGGCCTGTATGCTTTGGCGGGTACCGTATGTGTAGCGTGTCACCACGCCGGCACTCAGGTCGATGGTAGCTTCGGGCACCGTGTTGTGAATATACACTTCGGCGTCTTCCGGCATGTCGCCTTCGTAATCTTCACCTTTGACTAACCGGATCAGCATGCGGCTCATGCGGTGGGCAAACTGGAGGTTGACAGGTGCGTCAGAGGCACTGACGTTCTTCAGGCCGGCCCATAAAAAGTCGCTCGCTTCGTACCCTCCTTCAGCCGACTGGTCGATAGATACGCTGAAAGGCAGATTATCGACCGACGTTACCGGTTTCATCTGCGGATAGTAAGCATAGATGTTGTAAGTTCCTCCGTCCCAGTACACGGGTTTTTCGGTTGTCCATTGGCTGCCGTCGAAAGTCAGGGCGGCATTGTTCACGTAGTTGCCCGATACTTCGAGGGGAGCATCTTCCCGGGTGATGAACAGTCCAACCCGGTCGCCGTTTTCAAAGGCTGTAGCCGTCACCCTTGAGTCGGCAACAGCCTGCCGTGGGTGTACGACGTTGAAAGTCATCACATTCTTGTCCTTGGTCGTCGGTAGTGGCGATTCGTTGTCGCTGCACCCGTATCCGACCATCAGCAGGACTGCCAAGAGTCCGGCTTCCCATGTGTGGTATAACTTGTTATGATGCATATTGGTTAGTTTTTGAGTTTTTAAATTCTTGAGTTCTTAAGTTCTTAAGTTTTTAAGTTTTTAAGTTTTTAAGTTTTTAAGTTTTTAAGTTTTTAAGTTTTTGAGTTTCAAGAAATCAGTTCAACCAATTTTCTGTAATAAATGTAACAATTTTATCTCTACGTTCTTCTATTTGTCTTTCACTCCATTGTTTTTCTCTTTTAAGTGTTTCGTAGATCTCTTTATGTGAATAGAAAATACTGTTATACATTTCCATTACGTCATTATCTGCAGGATTGTGATTTTTCTTGGAAGCGTTATTACTCCATGTAAGGAGAGACAAATTACCTATATTATTAAGATAGTCATTGCAAAACTCTTCAGAATATTCTGTAAAATCAGGTGTTTGTGGGGTAATATGGTCTAACGTGTTTGATACAGACACATCACGAAAAACATTCGTACATTCATCTGGTGAAAGTAGAGGTTGACGAGCTTTTACACGTAAATAGTTCTCATATTTATATAGTACATATCGTAATTCTCTATGATAATGATACTTATTTACGGTAAAGTAACGCAGGCAGTCTCCATTAAAATCCCAGTACCACTTAAACCCGTGATTGCACTTGTCTGTGAGTTCTGATATAAGGTTTTCATATCCATCAGATTTATAATTTTTGGCTATGGATATTAGATTATTGGTACGATAATTACCCAAAGTATAAGTCATTTTGAATAATATTTTCTCTACCAATTTCAACGCATTGTCAATGGCCGGATTGTTTTTTATATCTGTCCCGTTACTATTATAATGACATAGTTTGAGCACTAATGGCATGGAATTAGCCTTGTCAAGGATGCATACATCAGATATCGGACTATTAAACAGATGCCACGTATTCTCTATTTCACACATCAAAGAATAGGAACGGCACAATTCACTTGTAAAATCGTTAATCCACTTAGTTTTATCATGAGTGCGCAGCAAACTCTCCTTTATTGCTTCTAATGGAGAATCATAACTTGAAAGGAAAGCTGAACAGTGATAGCCTAAAACTGTGTCCTCTTTGGTTTCAAGTCTTTCAACATAGGTATAAATTGAAGCAAATTTAGCTTCTATCGAGTGGATGTTGCTAATGACATTAGTAGTATTGTTCCTATATATTTGGTGCATAAGAAAGGCTTTCAGCTTTTCTAATGTAGTCAACCCCAAGCCTCGGTCATTCTGAAAGGCAAATATCTGGGTAGCTGTGAGCTTTGCTGATTCACCACTCAACACAAAAGTTGTAATTATGGCATTGTCTATTACATAAAACCATTTATAAAGAGTTTCATCCTTTGTTGGTGCAGACATTTTCTCTTCAAAGAATAATATGGCTTCACGGATGCGTTGCTCTGATCGCCTCCCGGTTTCTATCTTATTGTAGTCACCATCACATTTAATAATCACTCGGTTGAAAAAAGAAGAATCTTCTGGGACAGTCTCAAACTTCTGGTTTCCATATCGTGGCTGAAGGTAACGCTCGTATATTTGTTCAGTAGCATATTGTATATTATTATACTCGAACCTTTCAATTCCACGTTTACGTAATTCTTTAACTAAACAGCTCATAAAAATAACCGTTGTCGTCAGTCTTTGCTGTCCATCAATTAACTCATACCTGTTTCTTTGGGTTTTCTCAAAGAGATAGTGCCCCAAGAAATAGTTGGAACTATCTGGTTGGTCAATAATATCATTCAAATACATTTCAACTTGACCAATACGTCCGTCTTTTCCTACTCTCCAAGAATAAGCTCTTTGATAGCTTGGTATAATAAAGCTTATCATATCTTCGCCAAATAAGCGTCCAATAGTTGTTTGATTATCCATTCTATGATACTTTTATTTTAAGTTTCGCAAGCTCAAATTGCAGTTGACGAGTAACAAGTTGACGAGTTGACAAGGCGTTTGTAACGAGCCGTCTCAAGCGGCACTTTATCAAACAGGTCATGCCGAACCTTGTAAACTTATTGACTGAAGCCTTGTTAACCGATAAGTTGAGCACTTGCGAAACTTAAATTATTTAATAAACTGGCAAAACTAAAAAACTCAAAAACTTAAAAACTCAAAACTTAAAATCCTACTTCAGCGGACTCCCTTTGTGAATCTTCGGCGGGAGCTGGTAGTTATGCACACTGCCGCCACTGTAGGGTTGGGTTTCGAAGCTGCGTGTGGTGGCTTCGCTGCTTATCACGTCGTTGGCTTTGAAGTCTTCGTAGCTAAACTCTTCGCCTGCATATTGCTTGATGCGTTTCACGATGGCCATACGGCTGATGGTGCTGTAGTAGGGGATGTCGTTGTTCATACAGCTGTTCTGCTCCGAACGGAACACGCCCCGACTGTGCATATAGCCCCCTTCGAATATATCGACAAAGTCGCTGTATTTCTCGTCAAATATCAGCTGGCTCCAGGGCACTTCGTTCATCTTGCCGGTCAGCGACAGATTTTCGTACCAGCCTAAGGCTTTGGCCATGTTGAACTCATAAACATGTCCGCAGCAAGTACATGTGCAGAAGTCGATGAACGCATTGTGATAGATGTACTCGTCACCCAGTTTGCCGAATCCGTGTCCGCCTGCTTCGTGCTGAATCACTCCGCGTGTGTCGAGTGGATAACCATATGTGCTGAGCGGGCAGAAGGCAATGGCCGATCCGTCTTCCCACATCTGGCAGATGCCACCGTAGTCGGTGCTGTTGGGCACCACAATGACGAGCGATTCCTTCAGATTGTCCTTTGTCACGGTAGGCATTCTCAGCGCATAGTCAAAGACAGCATCGTAGTCGCATCTCAATCCTACGCCGCCGGTATATGTCGTTTCAAATTTGGCATAGCGGATGGTGTTGACCGTACCGATACCTGTTTCCGGCGATACGGCAATGGCAGTATAGACGTTGAAGTAGTCGCGATAGCTCTTGTACGGCTCTATGCCGAAGAAGTTCTCTACCTGATCCTGCATGTCTTTCATATACTTGCCGTCCGAAATGTCCTTGGCATCGTATCCATCGCCTAAGAAGACGAGATTGATGCCACCCCGGTTGCCTTTGGTAGCTTCCTGCAAGTTGATAATTTCGTCTTCGGCATAGATGTAGTCGTATTGCGATACGGTACACTTGTGGCGATAGTCCTGGTCTTTCAGCTTGAACACGATTTCACCGGTACGCATGGGGCTTCCCGATGACATCTGATGGATGGTCAGCGTCACTTCTGTCTTCTTGCTGCCCTCGTTCTGCGACAGCGAGCACCAGTCCGGCTTGCTTTCTACTATCCAGTCGCCTTCCGCATCCACAATCAGTGTACGAGTACATTCGGTATTGATGGCGTTGGCTATGCTGGGCCGGCATACCAGCTCGCGATGGGCGGCAATGCGCTTGAAGTCGCTCCACCCCGATGCTGCCTGATATTGCTGAATGGCACTTTCGGGTACTTCGAGGGTGAAGTTGTCTTTGGCTACACCGTCGAAGGCTCCAGCCTGTACATAGGGCGGTATGGTTCCTTTGCAGACAATGCTGCCGATACCGAAACAATCTAGAAATGCACCGCTACCAACACTTTCCAAACCTGCAGGGAAGTTTATGCCTTCAATACTGCGGCAACCGTAAAAAGCTTCTTGTCCTATGCTTATGACATTTTGTGGAAAATCCAGTGTACCCATCATACGCCATGAAGATCCATCCTCGTAAGAACCAAAAGCGTTGTTACCAATGGTACGTAGTTTTTCTGGTAATTTCAGTTCGCCAGAGAAATCGCATCCGGCGAAAACGTAGTTACTTAATACAACTAAATCTTTGGGTAGATGTATTTCACCTTTAAAATGCGTTCCTCGGAAAGCGTATTCTCCTATTGTGATTATACCGTCGTGCAGGGTTAAGGTACCATCCAGGCTGCCGCAATATTCAAAAGCATTGTTGGGAATAGAGGTTACACCTTGTGGAATGGTTAAACTTCCGGATAAGTTGTGGCAGTCGCGGAATACAAAATCTCCCATTTTTGTCAGTTTGTCAGGTAAGCGCAATTCCCCGTATAGGTTTTTACATCCTTCAAATGCATTGCCCAATATACATTCTACCCCTGACGGAAAGGCCAACTGACAGGTAAAACCGCAATGCGTAAACGTACCACCATACCACCAACGTTCTTCACCTCGGCCGATATATTTTAGAGTAGTTGGCAAGTTAATACTGCCTGTCATATTTTTACATTGGTAGAAAGCTCCTACTTCGATTTCGGTTACTCCTTCGGGTATGTTCAAGGTTCCGGTAAGGTTCTGACAATCGGCAAAGGCTGCAATGCCTATTTTGGTCAATTTGTCCGGTAATACTAAGTTCAGCAAAGAGGTTTTATGGTGCATAGCTTCATACGGTATTTCGTAATCATTGTGAGGATAATTGCCACCATTTCCTCCTGTCAAAGTTTGTTCTCCTCCACGAATGATTACTTCCTTTAAATTTAGTGAGTTTAAAACATCCATCGAATCACGCATGAAGTAGAAGTCCTGTGAGTTTATCTCTCCCGTAATCTTCAGATTCTGCAATTTCCTGTAATCCTTTCCGGCTGCCGTAATCGAGTCCTTCAGATGTCCCGCAGTAGAGTTGATGACGATGTATTCCTTCATGGTGGCATCGTGCGACACGTCGTCGTTCTCCCAGGCGGTGATGGATTCGCCTGCCAGTTTGAAGGTATATTCTCCCGTCAATTCCTTTTTGTTCACCTGAATGGTGAAGTTGTGCATCTTGCCGCTGACGTAGGTGAAGGCTTCGTCTTTGCTGAAGTTATAGACTACACCGTTGACGGTGATGCTGAACAGCTGTGTGCCTGCCGAAATGGTTTGTGGCACTACGATGCCGCGGAATACGTCATCTTTCACGTAGGGGATGATGCCGGTAGGGCTTACTTCGCCTGTGGCGCTGACGCTTCCGTCGGCCAGGTTGATAACGGCTTTCTGCTTGGTGTTCTTTATCAATACCTGTTTTTCAAGTCCGGCCCATTCACCTTCGGCAAAACCTTCGCCTTCGGTCAGCGTGATGCGCGGGCTACTCATGCGGTGGCGCATCGGCAGCCGGATCACTCTTTCGGTAGGAGCCACGTCGGCAGCCTTTCCCCACAGGAAGTCGCTGGCTTCGTAGCCGCCCATTTCGTTGCTGGTGGTAGAAGTGGACTGATCTTTTTTCACTTCGAAAGCATAGGCATTGACGTCCTCGGGCGAGCCGAAGGGGTAGTATCCGTAAATGTCGATGTGCGTATGATCGTCTTTCCAATAGACGTCGTAAGCCGAATTCCACTTGTAGGCGGCTTCGTCGAACGTATGCTTCACGTTGTCGCCGCGGTTGCCGCTGTTTTGGAGTGTTCCCGGCGTGCTTCCCTGATAGTCCACGATATAGACTCCCATGACGTCGCCGTCGCAGAAACCGTTGTCGTTGACACGCGTCACGGCTACCTGTTCTATCTCTCCGGACAGTACGATGGGGCGTCTGCTCTCCTCCTGCGATCCGTTCGGACCGAAGGTGTCATCGTTGCACGATGCCAGTGCTCCGACGAGCATCAGCATGGTCAAGCTGTGAATGATGTTGCTTCTCATATATGAGTTCTATTTAATTTATTTAAGTTTCGCAAGTTTATTAATAGGTTGTAGTTCAGGAGTTAAGAAGTTCAGGAGTTAAGCCAATACCTTATTCATCATTCTTCATTTTCTCGTCTATTGGCTTTTACTTCTAAGTCCACCTTGGTGGGCGATAACTTCTTCTAATTCCTTTAACCTCTTCAAGTTTGTTCTGTTTATTCCGCTACTCCGCCATGGTCCTCACCATCGTCAGTCCAGTCGCCGATGTCCACATTGATGCCGTTGCTGGTTTTCTTGACGGTGATGGTGAACGTATGCCGTTTTCCGCCGACAAAGCTGAATTCCTTTTTCAGGTTGAATTCCTGTCCGTCGATGGTTATGGTGAACAGGTTGTCGGTCATCGCGATGCTTTGCGGAATGATCAGAGCCTTGAACTCGTTGTTCTTGCCGCGCAGGAAGGATACCGATTCTTTCTGCGTGCCGGGACTGACACTCCCATCTTGCAAGTTCACCGTAGCCTGGCACACAGCCTGGTTCAGCCTGACACGTACATCCGCGGCTTCTATCCCTTCGGTGGTGAATCCGTTTCCCGCACTGACTTTGACTACCGCACAGCTGAAAAGATGGTTCAGCGTGATGCCTACCGCCTTTTCGGTAGGCGAAACTTTCAGCGTCTTTCCCCACAGGAAGTCGCTGGCTTTGTAATTCGTCTCGGTGCTCTGGTCGGTCAGCGTTTTCACAGGCAGCGCCTTGACGTCGGTAGGCGAACTGCTGTAGGGATAGTATCCGTAGAAGTCGGCCGGAGTCGTTTCATCCTTCCAATAGATAGGTGTGTCCGGCGTCCACGCTCCGTCGTAGGTGAATCGCATGTTGTCCACATGGTTGCCGGTAGTAAGCAGCGGTCCGGCTGTACCATTCTCGTAGTTCACTACATAGAGGCCGATGTGATCGCCGGTCTCAAATCCCGTATCGGTAGCCCGGGTAGAAGTTGCCGTGATGCCACAGCTGAGGTTGATGGGTATTTTCCGGACTTCGGGTTCCGGTATGTCCTCAGAATGTTCGGACGAGCATCCTGCCACAGACAGTGCAAGCATGGTTGCACACAGAAGTCGATGATATATTTTCATACGCTCAAATTGAATTTGTTACAAAAGTAATAAGCCTGTGAAAAATTGTCAAGTTCATAATGGTTCATCCTGAAAGATAAGTGGAAGATTCGTCGGCGATGAGGCTGCAATGCCATTTCAAACTACCTATAGGTAATTGGCAAACTACCTATAAGTAGTTCTTCAACTACCTATAAGTAATTGAATATTTACCTATAGGTAGTTTGAAGTGGTTAACTGCTGCGATGTTTCTGCATCTATGGTTGCAGCGTTGCTGCATCTACGGTTGCGGTGATAATATATTGATAGATGCTTCTGATCTGAAATATTTCCTTTGTGGAGTATATAATACTTATAAGCATGTTTTAAAATGATGTATGTAAATAAATATA
>CAJKOW010000025.1 GCA_905201685.1 uncultured Bacteroides sp.
CGCAATATGCTTGATATATTAAGGGATTACCAACCTGAAATATCCGCTGACCCGTTTCTCGTTGGATTTATTTGTTTCCGGCTGCATATGAATAAAGGGAGAACTGCCTCACGGTACCTCTCCCTTTGTAAACTTAAAACAACCAACAAAAGAATTTTAATTCAACTTTTGCAGGCTCAACCAGCTTTTCAGCATGACGTTGAGCGTGCGAATGTTGATATTAATAATATCAGTGTTTGTTACCTGATAAACAAAAGTTCTCTGTATTTCGGCAACGTCCACATCTGATTGTCAACAATCAGTTCCAACTTGTCGATGTGGTAACGTATCTCTTCCATAGCCGGAACGATGGTGTCGTGGTAGGCGATGGCTTTTGTACGTTCGCATTCAATCTTGTTAGCCACTTTGCGGGCTTCGATCATGGCATCGACGTGTTCTTTGATGAAAGCGGTGCGGTCGGCAATCTCCTCAATCAGTTCCAGGTTCTTGGCCGAAAGTTTGGCGGCTTTGTCTGCCGGGAACAGTTCTTTCATCTTGTAAACGTTGTCTATCAGTTCCGTCTGATACTGTGTGGCCACAGGGATGATGTGGTTCATAGCCAGGTCACCCAGTACGCGGGCTTCAATCTGAATCTTCTTGGTGTAAGTTTCCCATTTTACTTCGTTGCGGGCTTCCAGCTCCTTCTTCGTCATGACACCAGTCGATTCGAACATGGCAATGCTTTCCGGTTTCAGGTAGTTGTCGAAGATGACAGGAACGCTTGTCTCGCAATCCAGACCACGGCGTGCGGCTTCGGCTTTCCATTCGTCGCTGTAACCGTTTCCGTCGAAGTGGATGGGTTTGCATATCTTGATATATTTGCGGATGACGTCGAGAATGGCTGAGATTTTGGGCTCGCCTTTTTCGATCAGTTCGTCCACGTCTTTCTTGAAGTCGGTCAGCTGTTCGGCCAAAGCTGTATTCAGAGCAATCATGGCGCTGGCACAGTTGGCTTCAGAACCTACGGCACGGAACTCGAAGCGGTTGCCGGTGAAGGCGAACGGGCTTGTACGGTTACGGTCGGTGTTGTCGATGAGCAGTTCCGGAATCTGCGGGATGTCCAGCTTCATGCCCTGCTTGCCGCTGAGGCTGATCAGATCATCTTTCGTGCTTTCCTCGATGTGTTCGAGCACTTGGCTCAGCTGTTTGCCCAGGAAAGAAGAGATGATTGCGGGGGGTGCTTCGTTGGCTCCCAGACGGTGAGCGTTGGTAGCGCTCGAGATGGATGCCTTCAGCAATCCGTTGTGACGGTAAACGGCCATCAGCGTATTTACAACAAATGTGATGAAACGCAGGTTGTCTTCAGGCAGTTTGCCGGGTGCGTGCAGCAGGATGCCGGTGTCGGTACCCAGTGACCAGTTGTTGTGCTTGCCGCTTCCGTTTACTCCCTTGAACGGTTTTTCGTGCAACAGTACGCGGAAACCGTGATTACGGGCAATCTTACGCATCAGAGCCATGATCAGCATGTTGTGGTCAACGGCCAGGTTACATTCCTCGAAGATAGGAGCCAACTCGAACTGGTTGGGAGCCACTTCGTTGTGGCGTGTCTTAACGGGGATACCGAGTTTCAGCGCTTCAATTTCGAGCTCTTTCATAAAGGCAGCTACACGTGGCGGAATGGCGCCGAAGTAGTGATCTTCCAGCTGCTGGTTCTTGGCCGAGTCGTGTCCGGTCAGTGTACGTCCGGTCATCAGCAGGTCGGGACGGGCTGCATACAAGCCTTCATCAACCAGGAAATATTCCTGTTCCCAGCCTAAATAAGCATATACTTTTTTAACGTCGGGATTGAAGTAGTGGCATACTTCTACGGCAGCCTTGTCAACAGCACGCAATGCTTTCAGCAACGGTGCCTTGTAGTCGAGCGATTCGCCTGTGTAGGCAATAAAAATAGTCGGGATGCAGAGAGTGTCGTCCACGATAAAAGCGGGTGACGACGGATCCCATGCCGAGTAGCCGCGTGCTTCGAACGTATTACGGATTCCACCATTGGGGAAACTTGAGGCATCCGGTTCCTGCTGAACCAGCAATTTACCGGTGAACTCTTCCATCACGCCTCCTTTACCATCGTGTTCGATGAAGGCATCGTGCTTTTCGGCTGTACCTTCGGTCAGCGGATGGAACCAGTGTGTGTAGTGTGTAGCTCCCATTTCAAGGGCCCATTTCTTCATTCCGGCAGCCACCTCATCGGCAATGCTGCGGTCCAGCGGGGCACCGTTGTCAATGACGTCAATCAACTTGGCGTAAATTTTACTGGGTAGATACCTGAACATCTTTTCCTTGTTGAAAACATACTTGGCAAAATACTCCGAGGGTCGTTCCTTAGGAATTGCCACTGCAACGGGTTTCTTCTTGAACGCCGTTTCAACTACTCTGAATCTCAGTTTTGACATAATACCTTTTAATTTGTTGGTTTAAAAAATGATATGTTAGAATAAAGAATTCTGTTTCTTTAATTTGTTCCCGGGAAGGCGGCCAAGCCCGCCCGGGATTATGATGTTGTTATCAGTTATAGGCTGACTCTCCGTGTTCGTAGATGTCAAGACCTTCTTCTTCGACACGTGCCGGTACGCGCAGACCGTGAATCTTGTCGAGCACCTTAAAGATGATGTATCCCATAATGGCTGCCCAAGCACCTACAATGACTGCTCCGAATACCTGAGCTCCGAGGAAACCCCAACCTGCACCGTAGAACAGACCTTCGCTGGTAGAAAGCAATCCGGTCAGAACTGTTCCGGTGAAGCCGCATACTCCGTGTACGGAGCTTGCACCTACAGGGTCGTCAATCTTCAGTACGCGGTCGATGAATTCTACTGAATAGATCATCAACGTTCCGCAGATGACTCCGATAATGACGGCTCCCAGTGGCGATACTGCATCACATCCGGCAGTTACACCTACCAAGCCGGCCAAGATGCCGTTGAGTGTAAGTGAGAGTGACGGTTTGCCATATTTGAACCAGCTTACGATCAGTGCCATGAAACCACCGGCACATGCAGCCAGGTTCGTGTTGAGGAATACCAGTGAGATGGCTACCTGATCATCGGTAGTGGCAGCAGCCAACTGTGAACCGGGGTTGAATCCGAACCATCCGAACCAGAGGATGAATACGCCCAGCGCTGCGATTGTCAGGTTATGACCGGGGATAGCCTTCGATTTTCCGTCTTTACCATATTTGCCGAGGCGAGGGCCAAGGATGGCAGCTCCGACTAAAGCAATCCAGCCGCCTACAGAGTGAACGATGGTTGATCCAGCAAAATCGTGGAAGGTAGTTCCAAATGTATTCATCATGAACGAACCTTCGTCGCCGTTCATCAGCCAGCCGCCTCCCCATGTCCAGTGACCGGAAACCGGGTAGATCAGTACACTGATGAAGATTGTATAAACCAAATACATGGAGAATTTAGTACGTTCGGCCATGGCACCCGAAACGATGGTTGCCGAAGTGGCACAGAATACGGTCTGGAATACCAGGAAGCCTTCGGTAGGAAGTGATGACGGATCGGGGATCGCATTGCTGTCGAACAGCAGGCTCATGAAGTGCGGTGTACCAAAGAAATCGCCCAATCCGAACATGATGCCGAAACCTACGAGCCAATAGAGCAGTGAGCCTACCATGAAGTCCACAAAGTTCTTCATCAGGATGTTGGCCGTGTTTTTGGTACGTGTAAAGCCGGCCTCTACCAATGCAAAACCTGGTTGCATAAAGAATACCAACATGGCTGCCAATAGCATCCATACGGTGTTGACGCCCGAAACTAATTGCGCCAGTGTATCAGTTGTTGTATCCATAATCTCTTTACTTTTAGTTGTATTTGTTATATTTACTCTTTTTGTGGTTTGAGTTGCGTGCTACTTTTCCTGTTCGGCGTTATAAAGGGCGATGTCGCCACGCTCAGCAGTACGTATTCGTATGGCATCCTCGATGGGAATGACGAAGATACGGCCATCACCGATTTCTCCTGTTCGTGCTGCTTTCAGGATTGCCTGTACTGTTTTCTCTGCATTTTTGTCACGCACTACGATTGAGATAAGAATACGTTCGATAGAACTCGTGTCATACATAACTCCACGATAAATACGAGCTTCTCTGGACTTTCCTATTCCCCTGACATCATAGTAGGAGAACCATTCGATATCCGCTTCGAGCAGTGCGTCCTTCACATCCTCGAATTTTGTCTTGCGGATGATAGCTTCAATCTTTTTCATACCTTAAACTATTTATGATTGCGTTAGAAACTTATTCCTGCCACGAAGTATGCTCCTTCAGTACGCGGATTCCAAATGGCTTTGGCAAACAATGGAAGCGAAAAACTGTCGGTGATTCGGATTTCTTTGCTTGCCTCCAGGCTGACGTTGCATACGGTGAAGCCGTTGGATCCCGGACAATTGTCTGTTGCATTGTAGAAGGCTGTCTCCCATGGAGTGGCACCGATTTCAGCCGTCCAGTCAAGTCCGCCAAGTTTGAAGGGGGCAGCTACCGAGATATAAGAAGAATAGGCGCGGTCACCATTGTATTTCGTGTAGTCGGCACCTGCGAAATTGGTGTACCAATTCACGGCCAGCGGACCGAAATCATATCCTACCTGAGCTTCGAACACATGTGCTGTGCTGTGTGCGCCATAGTGCAGATAACCATTTCCACTATTGAACCAATAGTCTGTAACCGATACGCTGAAACCTCCTGTAGAATACCCTAACGTAAGGTCCATTTCCTTGGTATCGGAGCTTTCCAATCCAACCGAGCCCCATGCACCCAATGAAAATCCCTTATAGGACAGTGTTACACTGGGTTGAATGCTGACGCCTCCTAAATCCTGTCCACGCCAGATGTAGCTACTTACGAGATCGGCACCTACTGATGCTTCTACTTTGTCTTGCGCTTTTGCTCCGAAAGCTGCAGTTAATAGCGCGATGGCTATTACTCCTGATTTCAATCCTGTTTTCATACCTATAAAACTATTTAAAAGTGAGTAAAAAAAGAATATCTCTTCTCTTTATGCCAGCCACTTCCTGATTCGTCTCATCGCTTCTGCACAGTCTTCGTGTTTGCCAAAGGCTGTCAATCGTATATATCCTTCTCCGCTTGGCCCAAATCCTACGCCCGGTGTTCCTACTACATTGGCTTCGTACAGCATTTGTTCGAAAAATCTCCAGGAGTTGATTCCCTGAGGTGTTTTCAGCCAGATGTAGGGTGCGTTTACGCCACCATACACTTTCAATCCTGCTGCTTCAAGGCCTTCCTTCATGTTTCGGGCATTCTCCATGTAATAGTCGATGTTTGCCTTCACCTGTTGTTTGCCTTCGGGAGTATAGATGGCTTCTGCTCCGCGTTGGGTAATGTAGCTTGTGCCATTGAATTTGGTGCACTGGCGTCGGTTCCATAACCTGTTCAGCGGAATTCGCTCTCCGGTCAGTGTGGCAGCTGTTAATTCCTTCGGTACGATGGTGTATCCACATCTTACTCCGGTAAATCCGGCTGTTTTTGAAAAGCTTCGAAACTCAATAGCGCATTTTTTTGCACCTTTTATTTCGTAGATCGAATGTGGTACGTCATCTTCCCGGATAAATGCTTCATAAGCTGCATCAAATAAGATGAGTGTATCGTTCTCCAATGCGTAGTCAACCCATTTCTTCAGTTCGGCTTTTGTCAGCGTGGTTCCTGTCGGGTTATTGGGGTAGCACAGATAGATAATGTCTATCCTTTTATTGGGAATCTGGGGGATGAAATTATTCTCTTCGGTGCAGGGCATGTAAGTCACGTTGCTCCATTTCCCATCTTCCTCCAATACTCCGGCCCTTCCGCACATGACGTTACTGTCAATATATACGGGGTAAATGGGGTCGGTTACTCCTACGCTATTGTCGTGTCGCAGTATGTCGCCTATATTGCCTGTGTCGCTCTTGGCTCCGTCGTTTACAAATACTTCTGTCGGTGTCAGGTGTATGCCTCTTGGAGCATAGTCGTTTTTGATAATTGCATCAATCAAAAAGTCATATCCCTGTTCCGATCCGTAGCCGTGAAATGTTTTTTCGTTTGCCATCTCGTCCACTGCCTTGTGCATGGCTTCGATACAAGCCTGCGGCAGTGGGCGGGTAACGTCACCGATACCCAAACGGATGACATCTTGTTTAGGATGTGTTATCCTGAATGTATTTACCTTTTTAGCTATATCTGAAAATAAATAACTGCCACGGAGTTTTAAAAAATGTTCATTAATTAAAGCCATATTCTTTTATTTTGATCGTTGATTTAAGTTTCTATACATGTTCTTTTGAAAAGATGAAGTATTACCTCTTACTTCATTGATTTATATTGATTTCACCTTCGAATACCTGGGTCGCTTCTCCTGTCATCAGCACGTGTTGAGTTTGATTGTCCCATTCGATTGTGAGAGTTCCTCCATCCATGATAATGTCAGACTTCCGTCCGCATCGTCCTGTCAGGTTAGCTGCTACAGCGGTAGCACAAGCACCGGTGCCACAGGCTTGGGTAATGCCCGAACCACGTTCCCATACTCTCATCCTGATTTTTCCTTCCTCCAGCACTTGGGCAAATTCTACATTGATTCGTCCGGGGAATAGGGGGTGGTTTTCCAATTTTGGGCCTACTTCTGCTATATTAATTTCGTTTAGGTTATTTACGAAAATTACCAGATGCGGATTTCCCATTGATACGGTTGTTCCTATCCATTCTTTTCCGTCGGCTGTCACTGGCTTTTCTTTCATTGGTTTGGGACCATTGCCATCGTAATCGACCGGTTCGTCGGCCGGTATGCCCATATCTACCGTTACCGTATTTACAATTCCGTCTTTTATGTGCAATTGTAACATTTTAATGCCCGACAGTGTTTCGAGTGCAATTTCATGTTTCTTTGTCAAACCATGTTCGTACAGGTATTTACCTATGCATCGGCTTGCATTTCCGCACATTTTTGCTTCTGAACCGTCGGCATTGAAAATGCGCATACTGAAATCGCCTTTATCCGAATGACCTATCAGTACCAGACCGTCGCTGCCTATTCCCGTATGTGGGGCACTCCATTCTATGGCAAGTGCTTCCGGATGTTCGATGGGGTAGCGGGTGGTATCTACATAGATGTAATCATTGCCCGCGCCATGCATCTTGGTGAATTTTACAGTTCTTGTCATTTTGTCTTTTGTTGATTAGTTGGTATATCCTTTTGTTTTATTACGATGCAAATATACGACGTTTTGTATTATCTTATATTAATATTGCTGACTATTTTCTAAAATTTTTATGCTAATCTTTCAGAAGTTAATCATTTATTATATTAATACTTTCAAATTGAAACTTACAGTGGCTTAATATGATCGATTTATTATTTTGTCGTTGAATGCCTTGTTTGGCTTATGGATAAAATGTTTGCATTATCCTTCATTCTCTTCCTTAAATTCTTAGAATTAGTTGTTTGGTTTTCTATTTGAAAGCATATTTGCTATTTTGCTTTCTATATGTATTGTTATTCTGTGTGGCAGGCTGGGCTGTCGTTTGTACATCGAAATATCCGTTCTTGCTTGGTACTGATATAGATATAAAAGTATGACGTTTTAACTGGTTTAAGAGATGAAAATGACAAGAGGAAGATCCGATGAGCAATCAAATCTTCCTCTTATGGATTGAACATTTACGAAATGTTCTGATGGTTATTTCTATGCAAATGTTGTGTTGTTCCGACAGGACGTTCAATATGCCTGTTCGTGCACTCCGGCAACCGCACGTCCACTCGGGTCGTTCAGGTTCTGGAAGCTGGCATCCCATTTCAATGCCTCGGCTGTGGAGCACGCTACGCTGGGGACACTCGGTACCGATCGGGCGGCAGATTCACTGGGGAAATGCTCCTCGAAAATGCTGCGGTAATAATATTCCTCTTTGTTTTGTGGAGGATTGATGGGGAAACGTTCGGCGGCATGTGCCATTTGTTCGTCGGTAACGGCAGCAGCAGTCATAGCTTTTAATGTATCGATCCATGAATAACCCACACCGTCAGAGAATTGTTCTTTTTGACGCCAAGCTACACTTTCGGGCAGCAGGGAAGCGAATGCATCACGAACCACCTTCTTTTCGATGGTTCGTCCGGGACACATCTTCACAGCCGGGTTAATCCTCATGGCAACATCCAGAAATTCTTTGTCGAGGAAAGGAACGCGGCCTTCAACTCCCCATGCAGCCAGTGATTTGTTGGCACGCAAACAGTCATACATGTAGAGTTTGGAAAGTTTGCGGACAGTCTCTTCGTGAAAGGCTTGTGGAGTAGGGGCCTTATGGAAGTAGAGGTAACCTCCGAATACTTCATCGGCACCTTCACCGCTCAGCACCATTTTGATGCCCATTGATTTGATGACCCGTGCCAGCAGATACATGGGAGTAGAAGCACGTACGGTGGTCACATCATATGTCTCGATGAAATAGATCACATCTCGAATGGCATCCAATCCTTCCTGGATGGTATAGTTTATCTCGTGATGTACAGTTCCTATATGCTCGGCCACTAAGCGTGCCTTCTCCAAGTCGGGAGCTCCTTTCAGCCCTACGGCAAATGAGTGCAACTGCGGCCACCACGCAGCTTGCGTACTGTCCGTCTCTACACGTTTGGCGGCATAAAGCTTGGCTACTGCAGAGATGACTGATGAGTCAAGTCCACCTGAAAGTAAAACTCCGTAAGGAACATCGCTCATCAGTTGGCGGCGAACGGCGTCTTCGAGTGCCGTACGTACGGCGGATACTTGCATGCGGTATGCTTCGGGATCGCATGCCGATGCGGCCGATGTGCGTGTCTCGTTTTCGGCTTTATTGGTATAGTTGTCTTTGACAGCTTCGTATTCTGTCCATTCACGCTTGTACCACGGACGCATTTCTCCTTCGCGACTCCAATAGTAATGGCCAGGCAGGAAAGGTTCGTATTCATCGCACATCCCTTCCAGTGCTTTTAACTCGCTGGCACAATATACAGTGCCATCTTTGTCTTTTCCTATATAAAGAGGTATGACGCCGATGGGATCGCGTGCTATAAGAAACTCGTCTCGTTCTTCATCGTAGAGGGCAAAAGCGAAAATACCACTGAGCCGTTCGATGAAATCTTTTCCGTAACGACGGTAAAGAGCTAAGATGACTTCACAATCGCTACCTGTCTGAAATTCATATTCACCATTGAAGTCGCGACGGATATCACGGTGATTGTAAATTTCGCCATTCACGGCAAGGATTTGCTTACGATCGGGAGAGAAGAGGGGTTGTCCTCCGCTCTGTGGATCGACGATGGAGAGCCGTTCATGTGCCAATATGGCTGATCCACCGCAATAGATCCCGCTCCAATCAGGACCTCTGTGGCGTATGCGTTTCGCCATGGTAAGAGCTTTTTGTCTCAATTCTGGCGTTTGTTGCTTGATATTGAAGATGCATGCTATTCCACACATAATAGTTACGTTTTTTTGTTGTAGGTTAGTGATTCATTCATTTGTTCTTTTCGGATAACATCTGTTCGATGTCTTTAGCAGCGCGGCGTCCGGCAGCAAGACATTTCACAACGAGTGAAGCACCTGTAGCAGCATCTCCAGCAATGATTACGTTGTCAGCTACTTCCGGGTGTTTGGGTTTCAAGAATCCCATGGCCAATAATACCATATCAGCTTCGATAATTTCTTTTTTGCCTGTGGGTTTCATTACTGGGCGTCCGCCGTCTGCAGCCGGGATCCATTCTACTTCTTCTACTTCGACACCGACTACGCGACCGTTGCGTCCGATAAACTTATTCGAGTTCAAACTCCATCGGCGTGTACAACCTTCTTCGTGGCTGGAAGTTGTTTTCAGCACGATAGGCCATTGTGGCCACGGAGTCGCCGGATTGTAACCTACAGGTGGCTTAGGCATGATTTCAATCTGAGTAACACTCACAGCCCCCTGTCGGATACTGGTACCAATGCAGTCGCTTCCGGTATCTCCACCACCAATAACAAGTACTTTTTTACCATGTGCATTCACAAGCTGGTCTTTCGGGAAACTTTCTCCGTCTAATATTCGGTTTTGTTGTGCCAGCATGTCAAGCGCAAAGTAGATACCTTTCAGTTCGCGTCCAGGAATATTGAGGTCACGAGCGTCGGGTGTACCTGTACATAAGGCATAGGCATCAAATCCTTCCGGTAGCTTTTGTGTATCAATGGTTATTCCCATCTCCATGTGTATTCCTTCTTCCTTCAGTATTTTCATGCGTCGATCGATAATTTCCTTGGGAAGCTTGAAGTTGGGGATGCCGTAACGTAAAAGTCCTCCCGGCATGGGATTCTTGTCGAAAATGGTGACTTCGAATCCTTGGGCATTGAGTCTGACTGCTGTGCTTAACCCTGTAGGTCCGGCACCGATGACAGCCACCTTTTTCCCGTTTCTAACGGGTTTTATGGGGTGAATATATCCTTCGCGGAAGGCAGCCTCGGCTATGGCTGCTTCATTTTCGCGGATAGTGACAGGTGCGTCAAATGATAATTTCAGTACACACGACTTTTCGCATAATGCGGGACATATTCTTCCCGTAAATTCGGGGAAGTCATTGGTTTGTGACAATATTTTATAAGCCATTTCCCATTTTCCTTTGCTCAGAGCAGCTTGGAATTCAGGATCTTTATTACCCAGTGGACATGCCCAATGGCAGAAGGGCACGCCACAATCCATACACCGACTGGCCTGAAGTTTGCGGTCGTGGCTGTTCAGGGTCTGTTCCACCTGGCTGAAGTCGGTGATTCGTTCTTCTATTGGTCTGTATCCCGCTTCCTGACGGGGTATATTTAAAAATGCTTTTTGGGTTCCCATATCTTTTAAGAATGAAGAATTTAGTAATGAATAAGTCGGATGTTAATAGTCTCTTTGCATGTCGGCAATCTTTTGTTGCAGCTTGCGCATTTGCTCTTCCTGCAATACCTTCTTGTATTCGATAGGTACAACTTGAATGAACTGGTCAACATAGTGTGTCCAGTCGTCGAGCATGACACGCGCCAGCTTCGAACCTGTGTACAGATAATGTTGCCGGATGAGTTCGTGCAACTCTTTTCTGTATGATGCTTCTTCTATTAACGATAGTTCTACCATTTCCATATTGCAGAAATAGTCGAAGTTTCCGTCCTTATTCCATACGTAGGCTACTCCACCACTCATACCTGCAGCGAAGTTGCGTCCGGTTTTACCCAGTACTACGACACGTCCGCCGGTCATGTATTCACAACAATGGTCGCCTACACCTTCAACTACGGCAATGGCTCCGGAGTTGCGCACGGCGAAGCGTTCGCCTACGCATCCATTGATGTAAACCTCTCCGCTGGTAGCTCCGTATAGCAGTGTATTTCCTGCGATTGTATTCTTTTCAGCTTCGAAGTTGCTCCGCACAGGAGGTAGCACAGCGATACGTCCTCCGCTAAGTCCTTTGCCCAGATAGTCATTGGCTTCTCCTTCGAGTTTGAAGTTGACGCCGGGAACCAAGAAGGCTCCAAAACTTTGGCCGGCCGATCCTTTGAACTTCACATTCAATGTGTGTTCAGGAAGTCCTTTAGTGCCATACTTTTGAGCGATAGCTCCCGATAACATGGCGCCGCAGGCACGGTCGGTGTTGGCAATCGTATATTCCAAGGAGATTTCCTTCTGATTTTCCAATGTATCGGCTGCAGCGTGGAGGATTTCCACATCTTTCACGTGATCGATGCCATGCTGCTGGTCGGTGACGTGACGTATAGCTGCTTCATTATTTACGCGCGTAAGCAATTGCGAGAAGTCAAGCAAAGCATGCTTCGGATTCTTGTAGTCTCGTTTGCTTCGGATGATGAGATCCGTACGTCCGATGATGTCGTCCAATCTTTCCACACCGATTTCAGCCAGATACTCGCGTACCTCTTGTGCCAGGAATGTGAAATAGTTTATCAGGTATTCACTTCTACCTCTGAAGTGCTTACGGAGTTCGGCATCTTGAGTAGCTACACCTACGGGACACGTGTTTTGATTACATTTTCGCATCATTACGCAACCCAATACAATCAAAGCAGCAGTTGCAAATCCGTATTCTTCTGCACCTAACATTGCCATCAATACGACGTCACGTCCTGTTTTCAGTTGTCCGTCCACCTGCAAAAGAACTTGTCCGCGAAGTCCGTTCAACACCAAGGTTTGCTGCGTTTCACTTAATCCAAGTTCAGGAGATATACCTGCATATCGGATACTGGATGCCGGTGATGCTCCCGTACCTCCTTCGGCTCCGGAGATGACAATCAGATCGGCTTTAGCTTTTGCTACACCTGCAGCGATTGTTCCAACTCCACTTTCAGCTACCAATTTGACACTGATTTTGGCGTGAGGATTCACGTTTTTCAGGTCGAAGATCAGTTGGGCAAGGTCCTCGATGGAGTAGATGTCATGATGAGGGGGAGGCGAGATAAGCGAGATGCCAGGAATGGAGTGACGGGTGCGTGCAATCACTTCGTCAACCTTGAATCCCGGTAATTGACCGCCTTCACCAGGCTTGGCTCCTTGAGCTACTTTAATCTGTATTTCGTCGGCATTAACCAAGTATTCGGTTGTCACGCCAAACCGTCCGGAGGCAACTTGCTTGATAGCACTTCTGGTTTCGTTGCCGAAACGTGAACTATCTTCACCTCCTTCGCCAGTGTTGCTGCGTCCGTGCAGACGGTTCATGGCAATGGCGATGGCTTCGTGAGCTTCCTGGCTGATGGCACCAAATGACATGGCTCCAGTCACAAATCTTCGTACGATGGATTCAACCGGTTCAACTCGGTTTATATCTATGGGGTTGCGTCGGAAATCCAGAAAATCGCGTAAGAAGATCGGTTGCTCTTTATCATCGACCAGATGGGTAAATTCTTTGAATTTCTTGTAGCTCCCCGTTCGTGTAGCCAATTGTAAGGTAGCAATGGTCTCAGGATTCCAAGCATGCTTCTCGCCATCTTTGCGGAAAGCGTAGATGCCGATGTTGGGCAGAATTTCCTTACCAGCATTTGTTGTTTCGTTTTCAGTTTGTTTCGCTGCCGAATTTGAATGTGTATTTCTGAATCTGAACTTGACAATTTCTTCCAGCCCAATACCTCCAATACATGATTTCAGTCCGCCAAAGTAGGCATCGCTCAGTTCCTGACTTAAGCCTACGGCTTCGAATATCTTTGCTCCACGGTAAGAACGGATGGTACTGATACCCATTTTACTCATTACCTTGAACAAACCTTTGCAGACAGCTTTGATATAGTTCTTCTCGGCTGTAGCATAATCCAATTGAATATCTTTATTGGCTACTAATTGGTCGAGAATGGCAAAGGCCATATAGGGATTCAGGGCACTGGCACCAAATCCGAGCAACAGAGCTGCATGCATCACCTCGCGTATTTCACCACTTTCAACTACGAGGGCAGTTTGTACTCGTTTTCCTACCGATATCAGATAATGATGTACTGCGCTGACTGCCAGCAATGAAGGAATGGGGGCATTTGCATCGGTAGCATCACGGTCGGTGAGGACAATATAGTTGACACCTTCGTTTACGCTTTCTTCTGCTTGTTTGCATAAGGAAGCAAGGGCTTCCTGTAAACCGTTTCTTCCCTTGGATGTATCGTAGAGCATAGGAATCTTTACTGTCTTGAATCCTTTGTAGCGGATGTTGCAAAGCAGGTCAAGTTGCGTGTTGGTTAAAATAGGGTGATTCAGTCTTACCATTTTACAATGGTCGGCATTGGGTGTCAGAATGTTCATACCCACGGCACCAATATACTCCGTGAGAGACATGACCAGCTCTTCGCGAATGGGGTCGATAGGCGGATTCGTGACTTGGGCAAATTGTTGACGGAAATAGTTGAACAACAATTGCGGACGGTCGCTCAACACAGCCAGTGGTGTATCATTACCCATGGCGCTTACAGGTTCGGCGCCGTTTTCAGCCATCGGCTGGATGACTTTTTCTACATCTTCGCGAGTGTATCCGAACAAGTGAAGCATATCGTTATAATGGGGAACGCTATGTGCAACTTTTCTTCCGCTTTTGAGTTCGTCCAGCTCGATGCGGTTGCTTGCAAGCCAAGCGCGATAAGGTTTGGCCTCGGCCAATTGGCGCTTTAGTTCGTCGTCGTAATAGATGCGACCTTCCTGGGTGTCAACCAACAAAATTTTTCCCGGTTGTAAGCGTCCTTTTTCCTTGATGTCGCCTGGTTCGAAGTCCATTACTCCGACTTCACTGGCTACTACCATCGTATCATTTTTGGTGATAAGGTAGCGTGCCGGACGGAGTCCGTTTCTATCGAGCATACCCCCCGCATATCTACCGTCGCTGAACAGTAAAGCTGCAGGACCATCCCATGGCTCCATCAAAATAGAGTGATATTCGTAGAAGGCCTTCAGATCTTCGCTGATAGGATTCTTTTCGTTGAATGATTCGGGCACAAGCATGGCCATGGCATGAGGAAGGCTCATGCCTGACATAACCAGGAATTCAAGCACATTGTCCAATGAAGCCGAGTCACTCATACCGGGTTGTATGATGGGGCGAATCTCGCGGATGTCACCTAATGTGGGGGTAGATAATACCGATTCGCGCGCTTCCATCCATCCGCGGTTTCCACGGATAGTATTGATTTCGCCGTTGTGTGCCAGCAAACGGAAAGGTTGAGCCAACCCCCATGTCGGGAAGGTGTTGGTACTGAACCTGCTATGTACCAACGCAAGTCCACTTGTGAAGTAACTGTTGGTCAGGTCGGGATAATAACCTCTTAATTGCATGGACGACAACATGCCTTTATAAACAATGTTTTTCGTCGATAATGAGCACACGTAGAAGCTGTCTCGTGTGGGAATATTCGACCGTCTTATGCGATTTTCTATTCTTTTTCTTATCAGATACAGCTTCCTTTCGGCTGTCTGACTATCTGTAAATCCTGTAATAAAAATCTGTTTGATATCCGGTTCGGAAGCCAATGCAGATTCGCCTAAAATTTCGGGACAAGTAGGCACATTTCTTAGATGCATCAAGGTGAGTCCGTCTTTTTCGATTTCCTCGATAATGATGCTAAGAATGGCTTCCTGATCGCTTTTGTTTTTAGGCAGGAATAAGAGTCCTGTTCCGTATTTCCCTTTTTCAGGAACGGGAATTCCCTGAAGTAAGATGAACTCATGGGGAATCTGTAGCAAGATGCCTGCCCCGTCACCTGTTTTGTTGTCAGCGCCTTCCGCACCGCGGTGGCGCATGTTTTCCAGTACTTTCAGAGCTGACTCTACTAATTCGTGACTTTTGTTTCCGTGGATGTTTACAATCATTCCCACTCCACATGCATCGTGTTCATAAGCTGGATCGTAGAGACCTCTCATTTCCTTTGTTTCGTTGTTAAAAAGTTCTTGTTTCACCATCTTGATTAACTTTATTTCCTGTAATACCTATTATTTGTGTCAAAATGTTCTGCAAATATAAGTATTTAATTTCAAAATGGTATGCCATTCTGTTGATTGTCTTTCTTAAAATGCATGTATTTATACGGTTGCTTACAATAACGTAATATTTATGTGTGTTTAGTAATAAATTGAAAGCTATTTTATTTATTAATGTTTTATATTGTTATTTTGCTTTTATCGCATTATTTTTTTATTGTCTTTATGCTATTATCTTTTAATTTTATCTATCATTTTTTTAAAGAAAAAAGTGATTAGGTAGATTTATGATATGGCTAATCGAGAAGTTACGATAGCAAAATGTCATTTATCCCCAGCATAATTTATAAAAGTCACAATATTCACACTTCTTCGTGTCATTAGTTTGGTTAAATGGCTCTTGAGGATTGAATATTTCTGTTAGTAAGGTTTTCAAATGATCGCGGAAGTCGTTCTCGTAGAGTGCAAAGTTGAGTACGGGTACTTTAGGTTGGCGGGGTGCTCCCATTTCAATGACAGGCGAGTAAGTATCAGAAGCTGCCTTATGTATGTATAGGAGTGCAGGTGCGACTTTCAGAGGTTGCTTTCGGCACATGATGGCAGCATACAGAAATGTCTGGAATATATATCCCGGACGATTTTCAGAAGGGGTGAAGAGTTGTTCGATGTTCTCAGGTGTTTTGGGCAGACCTCCTGTTTTGTAATCTACTATGCGCAAGGTACCTTCTTTGCTGTCCATACGGTCGATTGTTCCACCGATGTTGACTGCCAGTTTTCCTTTGGGTGTATCTATTTCAATATATTCCTTTACTGTCTTTTCCATGGCTTCCATACAGAATGGAGCGTATTGAAGGTCGTTTCTGAGCAATTGCTTCAGATAGGAGGTTATTACCCGGGCATGGATCAGCTGACTTCCGTTGTATTCAGGCTTCTCCTCCTGGGATACATGGAAGAATTCTTCTTTGAAGGCCCGATTGACGTACTCCTGCAGTCGTACCTCTTCTTTTAATAATTGTTCGAGATCGGTTTTTCGTATTTCTTTTTGGTTATTGGTAAGATCGGTGTACACCAATTCGGCCGAGCGGTGGAAGATGGTGCCAAAAAGAGCCGAGTTGATTTCGGCACTGACCTCGTCTGGTGCTTTGAGTCCGGCTACGTAGCGGAAGTAAAACTTCAGCCGGCAGTCCAAATAGGCATTCAGAGCCGAGGGTGATAGCAGGCGTTCGGGGTGGAGATGGATGTTATAGGTGTCGTACATAGTGCGCAGTACTTCATCGGTTTTGTCAATCTGGATGGTACGACCTTGTTTGGGAGATTGAGCAGCCTCAAGATAACTATGAGCGACGGTGTGAGGTGATTCGATGAGAAACTGAAGCATAAAACGTGACATTTCTCCACGGTTCAATCCGTCAGAAGAGGTATTGTAGATCAAGGTAATGTTTTCGGCACGTTGGATGAGGCGATAGAAGTAATAGGCATAAACTGCATTTTTGTGTTCGATGGTGGTCATGCCAAAAGCTTTACGCAGATTGTAGGGGATGAAGGAAGATTCACCTTCAGCTTTGGGCAGCTTGCCTTCGTTCAGTGAGAGAATGAGCAAGTTCTTGAAATCAAGATTTCGTGTCTCGAGCACTCCCATGACCTGAAGGCCGATGGCTGGTTCACCATGAAAAGGAATGTTGGCCGATACCAGCAGGCGGTTGAGCAGGCGTTTAAAGGTGTCGGGGCGCAAGGTCAGCATTCCGTCTTCTATCAGGTTGAGCAGACGGTTGACGAGGGTATAGCCTTTGAATAGCGATTCGCGGTAAAGCTGGTTGTACAAATCACCCGGATTGTCTTCGTGGCGGTAGAGTGCGGCTACTTCCTGTATCATGTTGATGAGGTAGGTGCATAAAGCCTGTATGCCGTTTTGTGGAGTGAATATTTTCTCCAGGAATTCGTCCTGTTGAAGTTCGGACGGTAGTGGAAAAAAGCGATTGTTGCGTGTAAGCGACAATTCGAGTGACGGAGCCATCGGAGACAGCTGACGGGTGTAGGGATGCTTCAACACGCTGAGTACGGCATCGTAGGTATAGCGACCAGTGTCGGAACGATAGCCTGAAGTTTGCAATTCGATGAGTGAGTTGATAAAGTTGTACACCGGTGTTTGTGCCAACGGAAATCCCATAGTGACATTGACGTCCTTGACGTTTGCCGGAAGGGAATGAAGCACCGGTAGGAGGAGGGCTTCATTACAAAGCACAATGGCGTTTTCTTTCAGGCTCTTTGTGTTGTCAATGCTTTGGCTCCACTCGGGGATGAAGCGTGCCTG
This sequence comes from uncultured Bacteroides sp., assembly GCA_905201685.1. Taxonomy (GTDB): domain Bacteria; phylum Bacteroidota; class Bacteroidia; order Bacteroidales; family Bacteroidaceae; genus Bacteroides. The sequence continues at coordinate 17,766 of CAJKOW010000025.1, forward strand.
TGCATTTTCGGTAGGTGAGGAGATGTATTGTATCTTTTTGCTGTTTCGCAAGGTGTCAAAGGCTGATTCGGGTAATTGGTTAGGAAAGTCCTTCAGGTTTTGCAGGATGAATTCTCCTGCTTCGTGTGCATAGGGGGGCTGTTGCTCGTGGGGCAGACGGGTGTAGAAGATGTCATAATCCCAATAGAAGAGAGCTTTGTTCGCTTTCTGCAAGAGGGAGAAGAAGGCTTTTTCTACCTTATTTAATACGTTGAATCCCACGAACACGTAGCGGTCGTAGCGGGGAAGCAGGGGAGTGCCGGCATTAAAATCGGTTGTAAGTTGTTCGAGGACATGGCGGTACATCATACCTTCGTACGCAATGCCTTGATGGGCCAGATTATCACGATAGTGGTGATAGATGTCGTTCAGTTTATCCCAAAGGGAGATGAAACGTTCTTTGAGTAACGTACGTTTCTCGATAGAGAAGTTTTGGAAGAATTGGCGGATGGCTTCTTCTTGTTCGGGTTCGAGGAAGGTATAGTCATCCATCAGGTTTTTCAAATCTTGTAGGTTGGTGAAAAGACGGTCGGCATCTACCAGGTTTTTATCGATATCGTCGAAGTCGCTGATCAGTAGTTCGCCCCAGAAGTAGAAGTCGTCAAGAGTTTCATTGCTATGAGTCTCCTGAACGAATACATTGTAGAGTTCGCACACCAGGCGGATGGAGTCGCCCGGCTTTAGGGATGATAACTGGCCGAACAGGTCGCTGATGCTGACATACGAGGGCGACCATATGGGTCGTTCGGTTTCGGAAGCCAGATATTCGTTGAAGAAGAGGCTGGCGCGCTTGTTGGGGAAGACAATGGCCGTGCGCGACAGGTCGTTGCCTATCTTATGATAAAGGTCGTGAGCTACCAGTTGGAGGAAAGTTTGCATCTTGTTAATTCTTTATTTTGATTCGTTTTTGTTCTTCTTGTTTCTCAATTATCTACTTTTTCTACCTGTTGCATATCTACATACCACAAATAACCACTGATGTGGGAAGCGTCGTATCCCATGCGTGCCAACAGACGCATGTAGTCGTGTACCTGGCGATTATATCGTTTGTTGGGTTTACCGAATTTAAAGTCAACGACAACAATATCATTGTCTTTCATCATCACACGGTCGGGACGTCGGTTGAGCAGTTTCCCATTTTCAATCCAAATGATGTCGCATTCGTTGAACAGGTGCCATTCTCCCGAGTACCATTGCCGGACTTCGGGCAGGGAGAAGGCACGTCGGGTGAATGATCTGATTTCTTCTTCGGAGGTCTTGTGACCGATGATGCCTTCGGCAACGAGGCGTGTAACGGCATCGTCAATGTCGGCTTCGGTTTCGATGCTCGAGAAAAGGGTGTGAAGCAGACGTCCACGGTTGATGAATCGTTGTGCTGATTCTTCTTCGTCGATGCCGGCAATGAAATCGGCCGAACGGTTGGATTGTCTGAATTCGATTTCGTGCTTCAGGCTTTTCATGCATACAGATTGTTTGCAGGGAGTGAATGTCAATTTGTTGACAGAAGTTTTTCTCCTCTGTTCGGTTATGGTTGAAGGGTACAAAGAACCGCTTACAAACGTGGCAAATTCTTCGTCCCACAGACTTCCTTCAATAGCCTGGGCTACTAAAGGTAGAGTGTTGCCCAGAAGTTCGGCGACGGTGCCGCGCTGGTCTTTTTTACTCCATATGATAAGATTTTTTTCGGGGCGGGTAAAGGCAACGTATAGCAAGTTTAGATTATCGACCCATAGCTGGAGACGCTCATTCAGGTAGTCGGAGCGATAAACCGATTCGGCCATAACAGGACTGTAGGTGACTGGTACCAGATCGAGGGCATTGTATGGAGTAGTGGGGGCATGACACCAGACAAGCTGGTTGTTGGTTTCATTTTCCAGTTTCCAATCGCAGAAGGGGATGAGCACCGTGTGAAACTCGAGTCCTTTCGATTTGTGGATGGAGAGGATGCGTATGCCGTCCACTTCGCCGCTGGGGATGGTCTGGGCACATAGTGTGTCGTCCCAGTAGCGGATGAAGTGGCCGATGTCCGAAGGGTTGTCTTGCAGGTATTGCGTCACTGCATCGAAGAAGGAGAACAAGTAGGCATCTTGCTTTGCAACGAGGTCGAGGCGAAGGATGACAAACAGTTCTTCGAGCAATTCGTAGAGGGGCATGAGCCGAAGTTCGGATGTGTGCGCGCAGAACGCTTCAGGCAGTATGTCGGAGGCTGGCTTGCTGAACATTTGATGCCATTGGGCCGAGGAGGAGATAACGTGTTGTGAGTAGTTTGTCACGAGTGCGGCTTGCGATATTTTATCATCGGGATCGAGCAGGATGCGCAGGGCATCTATCAGCATATTGACGGCTACGGATGCATCGAGTCGGAAGGCTTCGTCAGAAACGACGGGCAAATGGAGCTCTTGGTCAAAGTAATCGGCTATCAGAGGAATGTTTTTGTTTTTGCGTACCAATATGGTGATGTCGTTCAGCTGTATGCCGTTATCAAGTAAATGACGTACTTCGTCGCTTAGAGCAATCAATGTCTGTTCGGTGTAGTTATGTTCCGTATCGGGCTCCAGGAAACGGGCTTTTACATATCCGAGTGATTGACTGCGCGGCGATTCCTGGACGACATCAGCATAGGCGTTTTTCAGTGGGTAACATTCTTCATGCAGATCGTCCAAGTGCATCGTATTCAAGTAGTTGACAGCTTGTGTAAAGAAATGGTTGTTGAAGCGGATGATGTTGGTTTCGCTTCGGCGGTTTGTCTTTAGCGTTTCCACGCGAATAGGGAAATGGTTAGTTCCCAATGGATTTTTATGGGCATTGTCAGAGCTTCCGAGGTTGTTCAATATGCTCCAGTCGCCGTTGCGCCAGCGGTAGATGGATTGCTTGACGTCGCCTACGATGAGGCTGTCGGCACCTTGTGCAAGGCCTTCGAGCAACAGCATGCGGAAATTGTCCCATTGCATCCGGCTGGTGTCTTGAAATTCATCGATCATGACGTTGCGTATGCTGGCTCCTATTTTTTCGAAGACGAACGACGAGTCGCCTTCTCCCAGCAAGCGGTGCAACAGGGCATTGGTATCGGACAGAAGGAAACGGTTTTGTTCTTTGTTGAGTGTGCGAACCTGTTCGTCAATGTAGTTGAGTAACTGTAACTTGTCAAGATGTTGCAGCGAGAGACGGCAACTATTCACAGTCAGGTTGCGTTGTGTACGCATCTTTTCGGCGTCGTGCAAGAGGGGCATCAGGTCATTTTGAGCCAGGCGGATGATGTCTTTTCTTCGTGTTGATGTTTTCGCTACCCAGCTTTGCGGGTCATCAAGGCAGTTTTTCAGGGTGGCGTTCAGTACATCTTTATCACTCAATTTCCCATCGCGTAATTTGCGGAAATAGCTGCTTATGCTTCGTGTGCCTCCCTTCAAGTCGTCGGGGGAAAGGGCATGGGCCTCGAGTTCGCCGATAAATTGGTCGTAGAAAGCTTTCATCTGCTCGAGGGCATCGGTTTGCATCTCGCGCAGTACGTCGCGGTAGAGTCTGACGGCTTGCGGATCACGCAGCTTTTGGCGAAGCAATTCACCTCGTTCGATGTAGCTTTCGTCGAAGATATATCGTCCGAAGCGTTTGATTTCATCGGAAACATTCCAACGCTTGTCATCGGCAATGCGTTCGTCAATGTAGGCCAGCAACCATGTCAATACGGGCGAGGTGGGAGTAAGCTGGTCGATTAGGGCATCGACGGCATCGCTCAGTACTTCGTTGTTGTTCAGCTCGATGTTCAGGTTGGGGCTTAATTCAAGTTCGCGTGCCAGATTGCGCATGACTGATTGAAAGAAGGAGTCAATGGTTTCTACACGGAAGCGGCTATAGTCGTGCAGAATGTATTGCAAAGCCATGCCGGCGCGTTGCCTCAGTTCGCTGGTGGTATATGATACAGCCATGCCGGCCTGTTGACTGTCGGAATGTAGGTGCGCAAGGTCTTCTTCGATGCGTTTCAGATAGACGTCGGATGCGGGATCGGTTTGCCAGATGCCGTACAGTTGTTGTAAGATGCGCTCCTTCATTTCGGTAGTAGCCTTGTTGGTGAAGGTTACGGCCAGAATCTGCCGATAGGCTCTTGGGTTTGCTATCAGATGCTTGATATATTCGACTGCCAGTGTGAATGTCTTTCCTGAACCGGCAGATGCTTTATATACTAACAATTCCATGTACTGATGTCCTTTTTCTGAAAAATAAAGATTTTGGCAAAAATACGGAAACTTTGTGGAATATTCAAGGGCTGCTTGCTTGGTGGTCTGTATGCAATGTTTTATCTTTGCCAGTAAGAAGACTGATGTGAATATGGATTGGTTTGCCGGAAACCGTATGGTTGGTGATGACAGACAGACGGTATGGCGGTTCTTGATTGGAAGTGAACAAAAAATATGGAGGCTTATGAAAAACATTCTGATTCTTTTATGCTCGATCTTAGGGTTGAGTGGTTGTGCCTCAAATACTGTGGGCGCAGGTATCGATAACCGTACGGTACAGACTTTTGACGTGGCTCGTTTTATGGGAAAGTGGTACGAGATAGCACGCTATGATCATCGCTTTGAGGAAGGAATGAACCGTGTGACTGCTACTTATACCCTGCTTGATAACGGACGCATCAAAGTGCTGAATGCCGGTTATAAGGATGGTAAGTACAAGGAAATCAACGGAAAGGCAAAACAACCCGATCCAAATGATCCGGGCAAATTGAAAGTTTCGTTCTTTTTATGGTTTTATTCCGACTACTACGTGCTCGACATTGATCCTGACTATCGATACGTGTTGATAGGGAGCAGTAGTGACAAGTATCTCTGGATTATGAGCCGTGAAGCAACCTTACCGGATGACGTACTCCAAAGTCTTCTTGATAAACTCCGTCAACGTGGTTACGATACGGATAGACTGGTGTTCAATGACTTTTCGGCAGACGGAGTGTAAGTAATATACGGTTTCATTTTTTCGACCGAGTGGGGTATATCCAAATTCTATAATCCGTATCTTTGCGCCTGTTTTTTGAGGAGGTAAAAAGATTTATGGATGCAATAGTAACGCAGATGATTATCCTGTTCGTACTGGTAGTCGTCGGCTATTATCTGAGTAAAAAGAAGATGATGGATGCGGATTTTGACCGCAAACTTTCGGGGTTGGTTATTAATGTCGCATGCCCCTGCCTGATACTTTCATCGGTGATGGGAGATACGCTTCCCGACAAAACGCTCATTGTTCCCTTGCTTCTCGTGGGCTTTGCTACCTATGTAGTATTGATTGGTGCGGCTTTCCTGCTTCCCCGTTATTTGCCCGTCAGGGTGACCGACCGTGGCATTTATAGCTTTATGTTGGCTTTCGGTAATGTAGGTTTTATCGGTTATCCCATTGTCGCTTCAATTTTCGGATCGAGTGCTGTGTTTTATGCCAGTATCCTTAATTTCCCGAGTACGTTACTGATTTTTGTTTTTGGTACTCTCTTTATTTCGGGCGAACAGGGTAATATGCGTTTCGACTGGCGTACCCTTTATTGTCCAGCCATGATAGCGTCATACCTCTCTATTCTGATTGTAGTGACGGGGTGGGTACCGCCTCGTGTTGTCAGTACACCTTTTGTCTTATTGGGCAATGTCACTGTGCCTGCCGCTTTGCTCATTATAGGATCGTCGATAGCGCGTGTACCAGTGCGTCGGATGTTTGGCAATGTAGCAATTTATCTTATGTCGGCCTTACGTCTGATGCTGATACCGCTATTTATCTTATATCTGTCCCGCTTGTGCGGAGTCGATAAGACAATTGCCGATATCAATGTGGTACTGGCAGCCATGCCTGTTGCTTCGTATGGAACATTGTTTTGTATTCAATATGCCAAGGGTGAGGTAATCATGGCCGAGGGAACTTTTATCACGACGTTGCTCTCGGTGTTGAGCATTCCGTTGCTGACATTGTTTTTGTAGTCGCAGGCATTTTTGGATCATTTGTCCTTAGAAGTTTATTTCAGTAAGAAATCATACACTTTTGCAGAGGCTTCAGGCAGAATCTTCTGGAACTGAACAAGCATCCGCTGGCGTGACTCCTGTGGGGTGCGTTCAGGGTGGCAAGCTTTACGTCCAAAGAGTGTTTCAGGGGTAGTGAGAAGCGACCATCCCCATCCGTATTCTCGTCCGTGGCGGTCGTGGGGGTAAATGAAGTCTTGTGTGACGATGTATCCACCCATCTCCAGACGGGTAATGTAAGCATCGAATCGACTCCGCATTTTAGCTCCAGTGAAGCCGCATGCGGCACGCAGTTCGCGAGTGATGAGGCTTCCTTCTGTTTTTAAAACATCAAGAATGGCTTCTTCGATGCTTCCTTCTTCGGGAGAAGGGAAAATGCTTCGGCGGTAGTTGCAGAAGTCGGGCCACCATTCGCGGCTGATAAATGCTGCTTTGCGGTCGAAAAACTTGCCGTATGCGCAACCGCTTTCCTGTAGAATTGCACCTTTCCATTCCCAGAGTGGCCATTCCCATCCACCATCGGGCAGACACGTATATTGACAATCCTCATCCGTCACTTCTTCGGCCGACCATCCATGAATGCCCATGTGTAGCAAGGGCAGAAATCCGATGCGATTGATGTAGTCAATCAACTCGGGGCAAGAATGTAATTTCTTTATTTCCATATTTATTCCTTTATTTCCTATGGTTTATCACTATGCAATAGCCTTTCTTATCGCACATGTTTTCCCAAAGATATGAGTTTGTTTGGAATTAAAGCGAATAGTGAATAAAAAATGCTTGGTAAATCGAAGTGGAAATATTGGGAAAATAATTAAGATGCTGAATGTGAATAAGTGGATTGTAAATAGTTGTCTATAGAAATTTATAAACCGACTGGATGAAGTTTCAAGGTATAAACATGTTTTCCTCCTAATTCTGGCAAAGATCAGATATTCTTTGATAATGTTTTCGTTTGTTTCTCATAGCAGTGAGAATAACATTCTCATAGTTGTGAGAATACTATTCTCATAGTTATGAGAACACCCTTCTCACAGCTATGAGAAAAGGCTGAGACAAGGAATTCATCGAGTCCTCTTGCTACCTTATCAGGCTTTTATACAGCTGTTTGCGCAAGTCTTTACGAAGGGCACATTGCCTTGACAGCAGAAGTCGATGTGATAGCGGCCGAATACCTGGGTGGGTATTGAAGGAAGGGAGTCGGATACTATAACTAAGTTCCGACGTACCTTCTATATGAGTTATCATCCTTTTTGTCGTAAGATTTGATTCTTATTTGTTCAGACCAAATTTCTGCAAATCTCTTTCTACCGTTCCAATGCCACTGATGCCGAAGTTTTCAACAAGAACCTTAGCCACATTGGACGAAAGGAAAGCCGGCAACGTCGGACCAAGATGAATTTCCTTCACGCCGAGATAGAGGAGAGCTAAAAGTACGATAACGGCTTTTTGTTCGTACCAGGCGATATTGTAGATGATAGGCAACTCGTTGATGTCGTTTAACTGGAACACTTCTTTGAGCTTTAAGGCGATAACTGCCAATGAATAGCTGTCGTTGCACTGACCGGCATCGAGTACACGGGGAATTCCGTTGATGTCGCCAAGAGGCAATTTGTTGTAGCGATACTTGGCACAACCGGCTGTAAGGATAACGGTATCTTTGGGCAATTGCTCAGCGAATGAGGTGTAGTATTCGCGACTACGCATACGTCCGTCGCAACCAGCCATTACTATGAATTTGCGGATAGCACCGCTCTTTACTGCATCTACCACCTTATCGGCCAGTTGCATCACCTGGTTGTGGGCGAAACCTCCAACAATTTCTCCATGTTCAATTTCGGTAGGAGCAGCGCAATTTTTGGCGATAGCAATCACTTCGCTATAGTCCTTGTGGCCGTTCTCATCCGTTGAAATGTGTTTGCAACCGGGGAAGCCTGTCGAGTTTGAAGTGAACATACGTTCGGTATAGCTTGCGCCTGGCAGTGGTGGAACTATACAATTGGTAGTGAAAATGATTGGCCCGTTGAAGGCTGCGAACTCTTCACGTTGTTTCCACCATGCGTTACCATAGTTTCCGGCAAAATGAGGGTATTTTTTGAATGCAGGATAGTAGTGGGCAGGAAGCATCTCGCCGTGGGTATAAACATCCACGCCACTATCTTTTGTCTGCTCGAGTAGCTGTTCCAGGTCGTGCAGATCGTGGCCACTGATAAGAATGCCGGGGTTATTGCGAACGCCAATATTCACACTTGTAATTTCAGGGTGACCATAGCTCGACGTGTTTGCTGTATCAAGTAGCGCCATTGTCTGTACACCCATCTCGCCTGTTTTAAGTGCTAAGGCAGTAAGTTCTTCAGTCGAGAGATTGTCCACGGTGATAGTAGCCAATGTGCTCTGAATAAATGCATGCAGGGATACGTCGTTATGTCCGAGACGGTTTGCATGCTCAAGGTAAGCAGCCATGCCCTTTAGGCCATAGACAATAAGTTCCTTTAATGAACGTACATCCTCGTTTGTTTCACGCATTACGCCTACTTTGGCAGCCTTCTCGTCGTATTGTTCACGAGTACCATTCCATTTCAGCTCATCGATTTCAGGCAGGGTAATGCCCATCTCCGTAGCTTTCCCTATGAGTTTATTACGTTTGATAAAACCTTCATCCACACGCGTATAGATGCTATTGTCGTCAAAGTTGGCATTAGTGATGGTCGAGAACAATGCATCGGTTACGAAAGCATTGAGTTTGTCGCAGGGCTGTTTGCCATTCTTGCGGAGTTCAGTAGCAACAATCGAGATTCCACGTACGGTGAAAAGCAACAGGTCCATTGCGCGTGCAGTAGTAGCGTCCTTTCCACAAACACCTTTCAAAGTACAGCCGGTGCCTTTTGCGGCTTCCTGACACTGAAAACAAAACATATTACTCATACATTATAAAAATAGTTAGGTTACTCTTGTTAATTGTGCGGCAAAGGTAGAAGTTGCCCTTGGCTTAAATTGTACCATATGTTACACTCCTCTATAACAAATCTTAAAAATGTTGTTTTAGGGGGGGAGCAGCTAAACAAAAAAGTCGGCAGAATAGATTAATTCTCCATCAATCAGAATTCATTGAGTATTGTGTAAGGTAGGAATATACTAAGTCAACATCATTACATAGTTTTTCAAACGTCCTAAAAAAATGATCTGTTCAGTACGGGTTGTCGAAGCTTTATACTTTATATTCACAGATGTATTCTTTAAATCTTCATTTATTTCACTATAAATAATTATCTTTGTACATGTGGCAAGAAGCCTTTAACATAAGCCTGAGCCTATTGTTCCGTTCATTGTAGCTTAAAGAGAACTGCCTTGGGAGAAAATGTTATCATAAGATGGTTAATTTGATTTGGGGAAAATTAAAGATTTAATGATCAAAGTAGTATGTGGTGGATGTGTGCAGGTCGTTTTTAATGATCAAGGTCGTAGCGATATCTCTAATTTACATAACACTTGGTTGTTTTCAGTAAATGTGTGCCATATGTCATACTTCGATTTAATTAAAGTATAAAAAAAGATATGTTGTTGACTGAATTACTAAAGATATCTCTTTTTAAAGGAATGAATGAAATCGATGTTGTAGAGTTTCTGTACGGAGCATCGAATAATTTGAAACGCTATAATGTAGGCGACTCTGTGGTACGTCAGGGGGATTTATGTCGTGGTGTCTATATTCTCGTTTCTGGACGCGTCAGGTGCAGTATGAGTGGAGACAATGGTAAAGAGATAACTGTCGATGAAATGACTGCACCGTGCATTCTTGCATCAGCATTTATCTTTGCCACAGAAAACCGTTTCCCCGTAAATGTGGAAGCGTTGGTGCCATGTGAATTGTATGTCATCGATAAGGCTCGTTTTCTCGAATTTATGCACAAACATCCGGTTATGCTTGAAAACTTCCTCAGAGATATTTCTGATCGGGGAGTATTTTTAAGTAAGAAGGTAAATGAATTCGCATTGCAAAATCTCAAAACCCGTATATTGGCATACCTTGAGAAAAATCAGGATATACATAACCAGCGAGAACTTGCCCAGCGCTTGGGTGTTACACGACCATCTCTTGCTCGTGCCCTTTCCGAACTTATCGCAGAAAGCAAAATTAAGAAAGAATAAGAAACTGTTTTGAATTGATTCAAGAATAATGTTACAGTCTCCTTAAAATTTG
>CAJKOW010000026.1 GCA_905201685.1 uncultured Bacteroides sp.
ACCTCCCCCTTCGGGTACTCCTCCTTCCAGAAGGAGGAGAGTTTCAGATACTTTTATTTCGACGCAGCCTCTCTCTTCCATTCAAGAGAGTATCCTTTCGACATACCCTTTTCAGACGATACAAGTATGGCTCGTGAGAGACACTTGTACGGCTCACGAGAGACACTTGTGTGGCTCGCGAGAAACACTTGCACGGCTCGCGAGCGACACTTGCACGGCTCAAACGGGGAAAAGCCGTCAACGTATCTCACTGTATTTCAGTCGATAGCATCGGACGAAGGACGAGCGGTTTTCTTCCCTTTCAGAAACTCATAGCCGAAACGGCAGCGCAGGCAGTCTTTCCGGTCGCAATACTCCTTCTGAAGCTGGATGAGGGCTTGCGAGTCGGCTGCCGTCGAAACGGGCAGGCCCGCCCCCTCCCACATGCGGGTGATGTAGTTGTTTTCGGCACGAAGCGACTCGAGGAAACGGGTGGCGCGGTCGCACAACACGTCGTCGGCCTTGTGCAGACCGTAAGCATATAGGAAAGGAATGACCGTATTGATGAGCATCAGGTTGAGGGCATTCCCGCCTACCCGCTTCTCCTTCTTGGGCGACGTCCGGCGGAAGGTGAAATGCTGCTCCCAGTAAGCGGAAGTTGCGGTGGAAAGGAGCTTTTTGGCGGCTTCGGGCGTCTCGGCTTCCATCACTTGCGAGAAGAGCGACCGGTGCGTATGATACAGGCATGCCAGTTGAGCCAGCCGCACATGGGGGAAGTTGCCCGGGCGGAGCCGGAGGAAACGCCACTGACCGGCGGGCAACGACGGCGGCAGTTCGAACTTGCGCTGCAGGTAGCGGAACTCCTTCTGAAGCCGCAGGTAATAGTCGTCGGCGTCTGCCGGTTCTTCATCCAGCAGACCGGCTTGCCCGAAGAAGAAGGCTTCTACCTGAAAAAGGTCGTCGCGATGCTTGTCCACGGCACGGAAGGGCAAACGCTTGGCCCACGCTTCGAAAGCGTCGCTGTTCAGGCCAAAGCCGAAGTTGCGTGCCAGGGTGATGAAGAAAACGTCCTCCCAATGGTTCTGACAGGCATCGAGGCGGGCACGGATGTCGCGCGCCTTCCGTTCGAAACGCTCTACCTGCAAGGCCGAAAGCCAGGAGTGCACCGTCAGGCGGGGCAGCGAAGAAAGGATGGTGTAGCAGGGCGGATAGACATCGGTGCGGCGCAACTCGTCGTAGCGACGGGCCACGTCGTCGGGACAAGTCAGTACGAGCTGGGGAATAGGGCTTCCGTCGCGCCGGCACACGGTGCAGTCGGCTTGGGACACCACGTGCAGAATGACGTTGTCGTAAGCCTCATCTGTCTGATGGCCATGCTTCATCCATTGCGAAGCCTGGTCGTGAATCTCCACATTGCCCACCCACAGCACGCCGTCCAGCTTCAGTTTGGCGTTGAAGAAGTCGGGACCCGCATCGGCATTGGGCAAGCCCGTATCGATGACTTCCACCCGTTGTCCGTCGGTGGTGCGCAGTTCCTGCAAGGGGAAGATTTTGTGTTTCCAAAGGTAGTGTAAAAGATGTTCCATAAGTAAAGACCTCACCCCCGGCCCCTCTCCCAAGGAGAGGGGAGGAAGGGGGTGGTGATTTAAGTTAATATTCAGTCTTATTTATCTTTATATATTTATATCTTTTATATCATTCTCTATTCCGACTCCATTCTTCCCCCCTCTCCTTGGGAGAGGGGCCGGGGGTGAGGCTGCCCGGGCAACGAAATCGTAAACTCGCTGAACCTCCCCTGTACGCTCTCCACACTGACATATCCGTCGTGCTCGCGGGCCACGTTCATCACATAGTTCAGACCCAGGCCGAAGCCGGAAACTTTTTGCTGACTGCCGTCGCGGGGCAACACCCGCTCGAACTTGTCGAAAATAGTGCGCTGGGCCGAAAGAGGGATGCCAATGCCGTTGTCGCGGACACTGATGCGAATGTAACCAGCCTCCTGACGCGAGGCAATGCGCACTTCTACCGTGTCTTTGGAGTATTTCAGGGCGTTGTCTATCAGGTTGGAAAGGGCTTCCTTCAGAAACTCCATGTCGGCATAGACCGCCTCGGCCTGAAGGTCGGTGCTGAAGGTGACGGGCTTCGCCGCCTTTGCCTCGAACACCTGTATCAGTTCGTCCACCACGGGGCGCAGGGGATGCCAGTCCTTGTCGAGCAACAGCTGGTGATGCTCCATCTTCGAGAGGGTCAGTACGCGATTGGTCAGGTCGAGCAGGTGCAGCCCCTCTTTCTCTAAAAGTTCGAAGTGTTCGCGCTTGCGTTCGGGCTTGGCGTCCAGGCGACCGCTGCGCAGGTTCCTCGCCGCCATCAGAATGGTGCTGATGGGTGTCTTCATGTCGTGCACCATGGCGTAGGAGAAGTCCTCGCGCATCTGCGACAGCTTGTCCTGACGACGGATGGTGTCTACCTGTTTGGCAATGCCATAAGCCAACAGCAAGAAGCCCACCACCGTACCCAACAGATAATAGAGCTGTGCCCCGACGGTCTCGGCACGAAGGTTAAGAAGCTGCGCACGCACCCCGTGCAGGCTGTCTATCGGAATGACGAACGTGCGCCGGTATTCCAACTCCCGTTCGTAGTCTTCGAAGTAATGCAAGGCAGAGCGAAACACCACGGTCGAGTCGCCCGCCAGCGCCACCGTGTCTATTCGGAAACGGAGGCGACGCAATCCGTCTTCACGCAGTTGCTGATGGAAAAGAGAGTCCAGTCCGGCCTCGGGGCAAAGGGCGTGACGGTCGTCGGCACGGCACCAGGCTTCGTGAACGGTGCGTATCACACGCTGGCTGTTGAGTCCTAAGCTCATACCCGTCCAGCGGCCGAGAAAGAAGACGGCTACGGCAGCGGCAACAAGGGTGAGGAGGATGTAGAAGGACTTGGACATCTTTTTTAATGGTTAATGATGAATGGTTAATGATAAATGGTTAGCGGTAAACGACAGGCCATACTTGATACAGCCTCGCTTATTGATCATTAACCATTCATCATTAACCATTGACAAAAGTAGTTTCTTTTTCCTTTCCTTCCAACTGTTAACGTAAAGATAACGTAACGTTAACCTTCCGTTTACCAAGGAGGACTTATCTTTGCAACGTCAACCAGAAACAATAACTAAAAGATATACGCTTTATGAAAACTGCAACCCAACTGAAGCCAGAGCCCATCTCGCAAACCGGTGGCATCGAGGTAAAACTCAACATGAAAAGAGCCAACCTGTGGACGATAATAATCTTTTTCCTGCTTATCTACTCCGGCTCCCTGCTCTACTGCTACGTGTGGGAAGAGTTCTCGGCCTATAACGTAGGCTATTTCATCGGCAGCTTCTGGAGAGGCTATATCTGGCAAATGCTTTTACTCGCCTTTGCCGCCAACATCCTGACCGGTTATCTGTTCCTCTACTTCTACAACAGACGGCAGACAAAGACCATCCGTTTCGACTCCAGCTGGTCAGGAGTAGGCTACTACTCCACCCGCCCCCTCCCTTTGAAGTGGTACCGTCTGTTCCTGTTGTTTCCGGGCATCATACTGGGCATTCTGCCCTTCCTGCACGGTTTCTGCACGGGCAACAAAACGGTCTATGCCTTCGGCATCTTCAGCCTGGCCTGTTCTGTAGGCGACGTGATGCTCTACTGGAAACTTCGTCCCTTCGACGACGAAGACCTCTACCAAGCCGGAGGAAAAGCTTTCGAAGGCACCGTCATCCGACGTAATTACGCGAAGTAAGCATACGATATAAGGACGAAGCACAAACTACAGAAAGCCCCTGCACGGTTTCCCCATAGGACAGCAATATTCTCATCGATATGAGAAAACAATTCTCATGCCTATGAGAAGACCGTTCTCATCGATATGAGAATAATCTTCTCATGCCTGTGAGAAAACTGTTCTCCCCTTATGAGACGAAAGGAGAACGCAGGCAAATGTCCTGCAAACCTTCCTTGACAGTGCAACCGGCAGCATACCTGCCGGCAAACGGCTCCGTACAACGGCTTCCGCACCGGCATTGTTAACAAGAAGTTAATTGCAACAATTTGTGTAAGAAAAATCCTATCTTTGCGACATTTAATAATAATGTTTGTCGGGAATTAGAGAGACATACACTAAACAAAAGAGCAAAAACAATGAAAATAGCACTTATCGGTTATGGAAAAATGGGCAAGGAGATTGAGAAGATTGCCCTCGGCCGCGGACACGAAATCGTCTGCATCATCGACATCGACAACCAGGAGGACTTCGGGTCCGAAGCCTTCCGCTCGGCCGACGTGGCCATCGAGTTCACCAACCCCAAAGCTGCTTATGGCAACTACATGAAGGCTTTTGAGGCAGGTGTAAAATTAGTGTCGGGCAGTACCGGCTGGCTCGAAGAACACGGCGAAGAAGTACGCCGCCTCTGCACCGAAGGAGGCAAAACACTGTTCTGGTCGAGCAACTTCAGTCTGGGCGTAGCCATCTTCTCGGCCGTCAACAAGTATCTGGCCCGAATCATGAACCAGTTCCCCGGCTATGACGTCAGCATGACCGAGACGCACCACGTCCACAAGCTCGATGCCCCCAGTGGCACCGCCATCACCCTGGCCGAAGGTATCCTCGAGAACCTTGACCGCAAGACGCGTTGGGTGAAAGGAACGCTTCAGGCCCCCGACGGCACCGTGACAGGCACCACCGCCTGCGCCGCCGACGAACTGCCCATCAGCTCCATCCGCGAAGGCGAAGTGCCGGGCATCCACAGCATCCGCTACGACTCCGAAGCCGACAGCATCACCATCACCCACGACGCCAAAAACCGCAGCGGCTTCGCCCTGGGCGCCGTGCTGGCTGCCGAATACACCGCCACACACGAAGGCTTTCTGGGGATGAGCGACTTATTTCCGTTTCTGAAATAAACAAGAACTATCGTCATGAGAAAAGCTACACGTTCACAATGGATTAAATTCAGTATTGTCACCCTGCTCTATCTGGCCTTCCTGATATGGGTAAGAAGCTGGTGGGGGCTGATAGTCGTACCCTTCATCTTCGACGTTTACATCAGCAAAAAGATTCCCTGGGGGTGGTGGAAGAAGTCGAAGAACTCCACCGTACGCACCGTCATGAGCTGGGTGGACGCCATCGTCTTCGCCTTGGTGGCCGTTTACTTCGTCAACCTCTACGTCTTCCAGAACTACCAGATACCGTCGTCCTCACTCGAGAAATCGCTGCTCGTGGGCGACTTCCTCTACGTCAGCAAGATGAGCTACGGACCCCGTGTACCCAATACGCCGCTCTCCATGCCGCTGGCACAACACACGATGCCCATCTTCAACTGCAAGTCGTACATCGAATGGCCGCAATGGAAGTACAAGCGCGTGCCGGGATTCGGCAAGGTGAAACTGAACGACATCGTTGTCTTCAACTTCCCCGCCGGCGACACCGTCGCACTCAACCACCAGATGGAAGACTTCTACGCCCTGGCCTACCGCGAGGGCAAGAGCCTGTATCCCAAACAAGTGGAAATGGACAGCCTGACACGCCAGCAACAGCGCGCCGTTTACGACCTGTACTATAGCGCCGGACGCAACAAGATCCTCTCCAACCCGCAACTGTACGGCAAAGTCGTAGTACGTCCCGTCGATCGACGCGAAAACTACGTGAAGCGTTGTGTAGGCCTGCCCGGCGACACCCTGCAAATCGTGGACGGACAAGTCTGCATCAACGGCCAAGCCATCAAGAACCCCAAGGACATGCAGTTCAACTACTTCGTACAGACCACTGGTCCGTACATCCCCGATGAAATGTTCCGCGACTTGGGCATCAGCAAGGACGACCAGATGCTGATGACCGACGACCTGAACTGGGAAATGGGACTGATGGAAATGGGCTTGGACCGCCGCGACGCACAAGGCCACCTGACACCCGTCTATCACCTGCCGCTCACCCAGGCCATGTACGACACACTGTCCGGAAACACCAAGCTGATCAGCCGCATCGTCAAGGAACCCGCCATCTACTCGGGCGACATGTTCCCGCTGAACCTCTATACGAAGTGGGACCGCGACAACTACGGCCCCATCTGGATTCCAGCCAAAGGCGCCACCATCACCCTGACCGACGACAACCTGCCCCTGTACGAACGGTGCATCGAAGCCTACGAAGGCAACAAGCTGGAGCGCCGAGCCGACGGCATCTACATCAACGGACAGAAGACGGATACATATACCTTCCGGATGGACTACTACTGGATGATGGGCGACAACCGCCACAACTCGCTCGACTCCCGCTACTGGGGCTTCGTACCCGAAGACCACGTAGTAGGCCGCCCCATCGTTGTCTGGCTGTCGTTAGACAAGGACCGCGGCTGGTTCGACGGTAAAATCCGCTGGAACAGACTGTTCAAGGTCGTGAAAGATGAATGATACAGAAAGGGATGAAAGGGCGGAAAAGCCCCTTCTGCCCCTTCATCCCTTCCAACCCTAAAGCAACCCATCCGCAGCATGAAAGTATGGAAAACCATCGGCCTGATAGCAGGAACAATACTCATTGTAGTGTTGCTCCGGGGCTGTGTGGCCGTTCCCTACTTGATACCTTCGTCGGGCATGGAAAATTCGCTGTACAGGGGCGAACGCATATTAGTGAACAAATGGAGCTACGGCCTCCGCCTGCCTTTCATGGCCTGGTTGGGCTATCACCGCTGGGCCGACAAGCCTGTGCAAAAGAACGACATCATCGTCTTCAACAACCCCGCCAATCTGAAGGAACCCGTAACCGACCGTCGCGAAGTGTTCATCAACCGTTGCATCGGTACGCCGGGCGACACCTTGCTGATCGACTCCCTGTTCTCCGTCGTATCGTCCGAACAGGATGCCCCCGACCAGAAGTTCCTCTATGCCTATCCGCGCAATCGCGAGAAGCAGCTCGACTCACTGCTGCCCCTGCTCAACATCAAGCCCGGCCCGATACTGGGTCAAGACTCTGTGCGAAACATACGCAGCTTCAGCCGCTACGAAGCCTACCTGCTGGAACAGTCGCTCAACATCTGTCCGTGGATAGAGCCGCTGGACCAGACCGACTCTGCCCGCACCCTGAAACCGCTGATAATACCCGGCAAGGGCAAAGTGCTGCGCGTATATCCCTGGAACCGCACCCTGCTGTGCAACACGCTGGTACTGCACGAACACCGGCAGGCCGAAATCCGAAACGACACCCTCTTCATCGACGGCAAGCCCACACAGCACTGCTACTTCACCAAGGACTATTACTGGGTGGTATCCAACAATCCCGTCAACCTGTCCGACTCGCGCCTCTTCGGCTTCGTACCCAAAGACCACATCATAGGCAAAGCCTCGCTGATATGGTTCTCCAAACGCGACGGCAGCGGTCCCTTCAGCGGTTACCGATGGAACCGCATCGGGCACCGGATTCACTGACGCCTGCGCATACCGCCCCGCATGACTAAAAGCATTTTTCAAGAACATGAAAACAATCTTCCTGTCCTCCGCCTACCTGGCACCCGTAGAGTATTACGTCAAACTTCTGACGTATGACAAAGTCTTCATCGAGCAGCACGACCATTATACGAAGCAGACCTACCGCAACCGCTGCACCATTGCCGCTCCCGACGGGCCGCTGGCACTCACCGTCCCCACCGTGAAACCCGATACGCTGAAGTGCCCCATGCGCGACATCCGCATCTCCGACCACGGCAACTGGCGCCACCTGCACTGGAATGCCTTGGAATCGGCCTACAACCACACACCCTTCTTCGAATACTACAAGGACGATTTCCGCCCCTTCTACGAAAAGAAATACGAGTTTCTCACCGACTTCAACGAGGCCCTGTGCAGCCTCATCTGCTCACTCATCGATCTGCAGCCCCATCTGGAGCGCACCTCCGAATACCGCACTTCGTTCGGCCCCGATGAGGACGACTTCCGCGAACGCATCCATCCCAAGAAAGATTTCCGTACGGAAGACCCTGACTTCTGTCCCTGTCCCTACTATCAGGTATTCCAGGAGAAGTTAGGATTCCTGCCCAACCTCAGCATCGTTGATCTGCTGTTCAACATGGGTCCCGAAAGTCTGTTGGTACTCCAAAAAAGTTGTTTACAGGAATAAAAACAGCTGAAAACATGTATGAATGAAACCAGGAAGAAAGAAATTGAGACAGACGTGCAACACTTGTAAGAAATTAATGTGTAACTTTGTTGTTGAAGTAGGATATCCGAACAAGAAAACAGATTCTAACTAACTAATTAAAAACATAATTCATCATGAAAAACTTATTCGACATCAAAGACAGAGTAGTAGTCATCACCGGTGGAACCGGCATTCTGGGCAGAGCCATCGCCGCCCATTTGGCCGAAGAAGGTGCTAAGGTAGTCATCCTCGGACGCAAAGCCGAAGTAGGAAAAGCCATCGTAGAAGGCATCAAAGCCAACGGTGGAGAAGCCATGTTCCTGACCACCGACGTCATGAACCGCGAAATATTAGAGCAAAACTTAGCCGACATTCTGAAAGCCTACGGACGAATCGACGCCCTGCTGAACGCTGCCGGAGGCAACATGCCGGGAGCCACCATCGCCCCCGACGGCACTTTCTTCGACCTGAAGATTGAAGAGTTTCAGCGCGTCCTCGAACTGAACCTGACCGGTACCGTACTGCCCACACAGGTATTCCTGAAACCGATGGTAGAACAGAAGAAGGGAGCCATCGTCAACTTCTCGAGCATGGCCGCCTTCCGCCCCATGACCCGCGTGGCAGGCTACGCCGCCGCCAAAGCCGGTATCTCCAATTACACCGCCTTCATGGCTACCGAAGTGGCCAAGAAGTTCGGCGAAGGCATCCGCGTGAACGCCATCGCCCCGGGCTTCTTCCTGACCGAACAGAACCGCACCCTGCTGACTAACCCCGATGGCTCATGGACCCAACGCGGACAAGACGTCATCCGTCAGACTCCCTTTGGCCGCATGGGACGCCCCGAAGAACTGTGCGGCACCATCCAGTACCTCATCAGCGACGCCTCCAGCTTCGTGACAGGTACCGTAGCCGTAGTAGATGGCGGATTCAATGTGTTTGCCATGTAAAAGTAAGTTTTTGAGTTTTTAAGTTTTTGAGTTTTTAAGTTTATAATGCTGCGAGATAATCTAAGCTGACGCCAAGCCGTAACACTCAAAAACCTGAAAACTCAGAAACTCAAAAACTTAAAAACTCAAAAACTTAAAAACTCAACTTATGATACTTTGTGAACAAACCTGGCGCTGGTACGGGCCCAACGACCCCATCAGCCTGTGGGACATCAAACAGGCCGGAGCCACCGGCATTGTCAATGCCCTGCACCACATCCCCAACGGTGAAGTGTGGACGGTAGAAGAAATCATGAAACGAAAACAGTTGATCGAGGAAGTAGGCCTCACGTGGTCCGTCGTCGAAAGCGTGCCCGTGCATGAGCACATCAAGACGCAGACGGGCAACTTCCAACGCTACATCGACAACTACAAGGAGAGCCTGCGCAACCTGGCCCGATGCGGCGTGAACATCGTCACCTACAACTTTATGCCCGTACTGGATTGGACACGCACCGACCTGGCCTACGAACTGCCCGACGGCAGCCGTGCCCTGCGCTTCGAACGTGCAGCCTTCATCGCTTTCGACCTTTTCCTGCTGCGCCGTCCCGGTGCCGAATCCGAATACACCGACGAAGAGAAAGCCAAAGCCCGTGCCCGCTTCGAACAGATGACCGAAGAAGATAAGCAGAAACTCGTCCGCAACATGATAGCCGGTCTGCCCGGCTCGGAAGAGAGCTTCACACTGGAGCAGTTCCAACACGAACTGGACCGTTACAAGGACATCACGCCCGAACGCCTCCGTCAGAACCTCATCTACTTCCTGAGCGAAATCTGCCCCGTAGCCGACGAAGTAGGCGTCAAGTTAGTCATCCACCCCGACGATCCGCCCATGTCCATCTTGGGCCTGCCACGCATCATGAGCTGTGCCGAAGACTTCCAGGCACTCATCGACGCCGTGCCCAATCCCAGCAACGGACTCTGCCTGTGCACCGGTTCCTTAGGTGTGAGCAGTGCCAACGACTGCGCCGCCATGATGACCCGCTTTGCCGACCGCATCAACTTCGTACACCTGCGCTCCACCAAGCGCGATGCCGAAGGCAACTTCTACGAAGCCAATCATCTGGAAGGCGATGTCGATATGTACGGCGTGATGAAAGCCTTCCTCGAAATGCAACAGCGCCGCGGCGTCTCCATCCCCATGCGCCCCGACCACGGACACCAGATGGTGGACGACCTGCGCAAGAAGACCAACCCCGGCTACTCGTGCATCGGCCGCCTGCGCGGACTGGCCGAACTGCGCGGACTGGAAATGGGCATTGCAAAGACGCTGTATAATTAAATAAAAAAAGTCAGGAGTTAAGAAAAAGATATATCAAAAGCAAGAAAACATAATACCATCCCAAGCATAATTCCCCTCCTGATAAACGGGGAAAAATGTATATACCTTTATATAAATTATCTCTAAAAGGTCTAAGAGGCATTAATAATAAAACATTAATCTTCTTTATTTTGATATTCCTACATAAAATGGTAAGCAACTTGGCTCCTGACTTTTTAACTTCCGAATCTTTCCAACCATACCAATCAAAAGCTGAAACACTTTATTTATAAAAGATACCCCTGTCAAAAGTCTTTCTCAAATAAAAATTCTAATAAATATTTATCCTAATAATCTCTTATTATTACCATTTAGTCATTGCTATAGACTTTTTAGGACAATAACCGGATTTTACGTTTTTTATATACATTTACATTAAATATCTTTGTAAGGAGTTAACGAATATACTTAATGAAAATATCTATTCATGAGCAGAAAAGTTCTCCTTCTACTAACAGCAATCCTCTTCCTGTCGGGAGGAGTATTGCACGCGCAAGAAATAACAGTTAAATCATTTCTGCGAAAAGACCGTGATTTACTGGCACGCACCCAAGAGCGGCTTGACTTGAACGAAGAACCATGTGCTATTGTAAGAGTGTCGGTTCCCCAGACAAAAGACTTTTCTTTCGAAGGAAACATCGTAGGAGATGTCATCTACAAACCAGGCGAAGCCATTGTCTATATGGCCAGTCGATCACGTAACATCACCATACGTAGCGAACAATACGGCACACTGAGATTCGACTTTCCCGAACGGCTGGAAAAACAAGTCGTATATAGCCTTGACCTCAAACTGATCTTAAGCGAAGACCAGAAAGTACGCACATTAGTTATGCCTGTAGTTGGTGTCGGAAAAACTTTCTCCTATGGAGTTATGATTGGTGTAGTGAAGAAAACAGGAGGATACCTGAAAATAAAATACAATTTCAAAAACATCAATTCGGATTATATCTGCAATGCTGATGGAATCATTGAAGGCAACGATACCCCCTCCTGGTTTACAGGAAACGAGGAGAGTAGTCGCTTGGCCATCACCGGTGGTCTGTTGCAACGCATTGCCCTCCCATTCTACCTATACGCTGGTGTCGGATATGGCAACCGCATCATGGGATGGGAAATGCCCAATGACCAAATGGCAGAATGCAAAGATTATAGTTACGAAGGCGTAGAAGCTGAAGTGGGCTGTATCCTGCGCTTCATGAATATTGCTCTATCGGCTGGCGTACAGGCAAACTCATTCAAGTACTGGGAAGCCACGGCAGGCATAGGCATCATGTTTTAACGAAAAACAATAAAACAAAAGAATACAATATGATACACCCTCACATTTTACACCACATCGGCTATGCTTTGATAACACTCATCATAGCTTTTATCATGCATGGGTGCAGCAATGAAGATGCACCAGAAAACAGCGCCCCTATACTCCGTTTAGAAAAAGTAAGTTCCATAGAACGAACTACTGCTTGGGTAAACGGAACGGTAGAAGGCAACATCAAATCTGCAAGCACATACTATTTAATGTGCTCTACCAGCCGAAGCTCTATTACTGAAAAAGATGAGAACGTTAGCATTTGGCCCACAGAAGTATCCGGGAATTATGTAACTAGAAAATTAACAGAACTGACTCCTGGTACAACCTACTATGTTTGTCTGGCTGCTGAAATCGGGAAAGATGCAAACATTACGGTTATACAAAGCAACATACTTCAATTCACCACCCTGAGTTCCGAAGCTCCCACCTTAGGCGATTTGGAAGCAATCGAGACCGGTGAAGAACATGTAACCCTGCAATGCCGCATCACCGATGATGGTGGAACGGAAATCACGCAAATTGCTTTCCAATATAAGACCAAAGCTAACGCCAACTTCAATACGCTTACAGTAGATAAATACGATGACGAATATTCAAAAACATTCAGTCTGACCATTGACCGTCTGGAGCCAAACACCACTTACATCTTCCGTGCCATGGCCGTCAACAGATCAGAAGAAGGTATCGGATACAGCAACGAACTGGAAATCACAACCGAAGCACCGGTTTCACCTACTGTCCGAACGGAACGGTCGTACACCGCACAAGCCAACCGGATGAAAGTAAACGGAACGGTACTTAAAACTGGAGGAACAGACGATCATCCCGGTCAGTTGCAACGCTGTGGCATCTGCTGGAGTACCAACGGAATCCCTACAGCCGTGCCCGGACAAGGTAATTTCCGCGACGCAGATGCACTACCCACCGAAATTCCCGGACTATTTACCGTCGAAATCACCGGACTGACAGCCGAAACTACTTATCAGGTTCGTGCTTATGCCGTAAGTCTCATCAACGGTCGTGAAGTCTATGGATACGGCGATGTAGTAGAAATGAGTACCACCGCTATGAAGAAAGTGAAATTCTCTACGCCCACCATGGCCAACGTCACGCAAAACTCTTTCACCGTCAGCTCACGTATCACCGACACCGGCAATACCGACATCACAGAAACGGGCTTTGTATGGACGACCGATCCTCAAACTAGTCCAGAAAACATTGCACAAAAAATTGCGATAGCTCCGGATGACCAATACAGATTTAGCCATACATTTACCCAAATGAAGCCTAAAACGACTTATTACGTTTATGCTTATGCCGTGAACGATGAAGGGATTCACTTCAGCAACAGCTGTAGCGTACTCACTAAATACATCCCCGATAAGGACGACCAACCCTCACCTGACCAACCCTAAACACCCTACGTTATGAAGAAGAACAATTTATACATCCAAATAATCGGAGTTGTTTTTGCAACTCTTTTCGGATTCACTTCTTGCCAGCAAGAAGAATACTTAAACAGCCCATTGGACGGACCTGCAATCTCGCGAAGCGAGAACAACAAAGTAATTTGGGAAATCAACACAACAGAAACCGGAGCAGGAAAGCTGGACTCTATCCTGACTGCAAAAGGCAACCGGGAAACTGTCACCGATTTATACATATCCGGTCCCCTCAATGAGACAGACCTGAAAGCCATTGGCCTGATAGAAAACTTGGATTCATTGAACATTGAAGGAGTGATACTCATTGACAAAAACGATAATCAGACCCAAGAATTTACCGGACTTAGTGAGTTCAAAAGTAAAGCGGGAATATCCTTACCCAAATCCATCACCAAGATAGGTTATGCCGCATTAGCATTCACCTCAATCACAGCCGTTACAATACCCGACAATGTGACCGCCATTGCTTTCCGGGCTTTTGACCATTGCGAAAACCTCAAATCAATTATCATACCGGATAATGTGACTTCCATTGATTTATGGGCATTCAGAGATTGCCATAGCCTGGAATATGCACGACTTCCTAAAAACAGGCAAACTATCTCAGAGGGAATGTTTCACTCCTGCTATGCTCTAAAACGTATTGATATGCCCAGTGTAACTCACATTAATAAGGGTGCCTTCGTTGCTTGCCATGCTCTTGAAGAGCTTATTTTACCCGAAACCTTAATTGAAATAGGTTCCGAGGCATTTAAATGGTGTGAAAATCTTAAGCCTGTATTTCCTAACTCTTTGAAAAAAATTGGATTAGAAGCTTTCGACGGTTGTACAGCTATCACTTCGCTCGTTCTGCCAGAAAGCTTAGAAAGTATCGATAAATATGCATTTGCCAATACAGGCATTACAGAATACACGGTTCCTTACAACCTCCCGAATGCCCAAGGAATGCTTTCCGGATGTAAGAGCCTGAAAAGTATCCAGCTTGCAGAAGGTGTTACAAAGATCCCACAAGAATTCGTTCAGAACTGTAGCGCACTGGAGGCAGTCAGCCTCCCTGAAAGCCTGACCACCATTGGTGAATCTGCATTTTACGGTTGCACCTCATTCAAAAATGTCCAACTACCCGCAAATACAAAAACAATAGACAATAATGCCTTTGCATATACAGGACTGGAAACATTGGAAATTCCCGCTTCCCTCACTAAAGGTGGAGAGAACATGGTCAACGGTTGCGCAAGCCTGACTTCTGTCTTTTGGCAGTCCACACAATGCGAAGTACCAATATTGAGAAGCGATGACAGCAATATGCTGATATATGCTCCGGCAGGTGTTGCCAATAAAGGTAACATCAACTTCATTATCAATAACCGGACAGACAATATCATCCTGACCGGGAACGGCAAATTCCATTGCCCGCAACCCTTCATTGCCACCAAGGTAACTTTTGTACGCGACTTCAGTTCCAAGGCATTTGGCTATGACTCAAACGTCGAAACCGGCACGGGAAAGGCTGCCCGCTGGCAATCTATCTCTCTGCCCTTTACTCCAAGCTCTATAAAAGCCAAAATCAACGGAGATTTTTCCAAAGATCTGGCTCCATTCGACGCTGGAAAAGATGCTTACCCATTCTGGCTTCGCGAACTGACAGCTACCGGATTCAAAGATGTCACTTGGCCAGAAAAGGATAAAGCATACATCATCGCAATGCCCTACAACAAAAACTATCTGCCAGAGTACAATATCGACACCGAAGTATTGTTTATGGGTGAGAATGTTACCTTTGACGTAACGACAGAACCGGCTCCGTCGGCAGGCCCTCAATATACGCTGTACCCCAATTACAATCCCATCGAAGAACGCGCCGATTATTTGAGCCTGAACGAAAAACAATGGACAGACCCATACGAGAACATCTACCCAGCAGGCAGCGTTTTTGTTTCCGACCGCAATATCCGTCCTTTCGAGTGTTATATCAAAACGAATACAGCTACCAAGACCTACTTTCCTCTAAGTAGCGATGATGCCGCCACACGTTCTGCTCAAAAGGCAGTAGGCAAAATACCACAGAAAAATGATCTGTAATCTGTTGAACACATGAAACAGCGGTCAGCTTTGTACTTAACTTTCAGTATATTCCTTGTGCTCCAACTTTGTCTATCCGGCAAAATTGGAGCACAGGATATGTACGGCAACTTTCAAAGCAAAAAGCTACAAGAAATCTCATGCCTGCTCAAGGAACGCTATGGGATAGACTGTACGGCTGCGCTTCCAGGCAACGTCTCCGGCTGTTCGCTAATCATCCAACGCAACAGCATGAATCAAATCTGCCACATAGGCTTCAAACTTTTTAGCCGACAGTTGATAGAAAGTAACCCCTCACCCACCTACCATTTTGCTGAACGTTACCTGCTGGAACTTTGCCTGACCGAAAACGATGCCGAGTTACAAAAGAAACTCAAAGAAGACAAGGTGACGCTATATATCGGAAACGACAAGACAAGAAACGTCGGCAAAGACAACCTATCCGGCATACTGCCCAGCCTTATCAACTGCCCGTCGCTGTTTGTCACGACAGACAACACCTGCTACACCATGGCATGGAACAATGAAGGGAAAAATTTACTGTTCCTGCGCTTTCCCATCCAGTACGAACTGTTTTGGGGAATGAATAAAAAAGAAATTGAAAACCTGTTTTACCCAAGACTCTGTCAGTTTAAGGGGCAGCCTCGTCAATCGGAACAACTGACTGCCGAAGTAGCCAAAACATTCTCCGGCATCAGTGACTCATGCTTAGTCAGCGAAGGCGAAACGTATGCTATAGAAAGTATGAACTCAAACAAATATTACCGCAAAGAAGGCCAACATTACGTACCCTTGCACGACATCAACCATCCCGAAATGTCCATTCGCAACCTCTTCACATTCGATGCTGACTGGCAGATCAAGGCTGCAATCGTACAACGAAAATACGGTTTGAAAAAAGAAGAATTCACCGTCTCCCTAAGTCAGCTTTTAAACTTTGGCCGACAAAACGGCTGCGAAATCTTTGTAGGAATAGAGTCCATCGAAAAAGGACATGCGAAAGGTATGGCTATCATGCTGAATCGGTCCATGGGCTACAATCATCTGCTCTATTTCGATACAGATTTGCGTATTCTGCAATATCCCAAGCACTACAAGATAAATATTGAACTTTACACATACGTACCTACACATAACATAGCCGATTTATATTCAGACAAGAAAAAGAACAAATAAAGATATGAATATGAAGAAAAATTTCATCAAGAAAAGCCTACTGGCCGTAATCCTCCTCGTAATGACGTGCGGAGTCCACGCACAGTATATGACAGAAATGATCGTAACCGACTGTCCGGATGGAGTACAAAAAGAAAATGTACAGCAGAACATCACCAAACTGCTGACGCAGTGTAATGTGGCCAACGCTGATATGCTTGAACTCGACTTCACGAATATAAGCATTAACGAATATGCCCAAAAGAAACTGAACGAACTATGGAAAAACACTCCATTCCGTTGCGGCGACACAGAAGTTATCCAAAACTGCCTCAAGACAGCCGACCGCAATTATCAGGTACGCAATATTCCTATTTACTTGAAAAACGCTGATGGAGAAGAAGAATACCAGGAAGCCGTTATCGGATTCAATGCTAAAGGTGATATTGTTGATTTCAACCTTGCACTCGCCAACAATCTTTACATAAAAGTTCTGAAGAAGGGATACGACGTGACTGATCTGCGCTACCGACAGATGATACTGGACTACGTAGAGCAGTTCCGTACAGCCTACAACACGAAAGACATTCCTTTCTTACAACAAATCTACAGTGATGATGCACTTATCATTACCGGAAAAGTCATTAAATCGGCTCCGTCTGATATCAACAACTTTGCTCCATCAGAAAAAATCATCTACTCACGCCAGAACAAAAAAGAATATCTTTCCAACCTGTCACGGATATTCCGCAACAACAAACGTATCCATGTCATCTTCGATGATATCAAAGTGATGAGGCATCCGTCAAAAGAGAAGTTCTATGGAGTAACCCTGAAGCAAGGGTATTCATCCGACAACTATAGCGATATCGGTTACCTGTTCCTGCTATGGGATTTTACCAACCCCGAAATGCCACAAATCCACGTACGCACTTGGCAACCCGAGATGCTCAATGCCAACACCAAACTTCCGGAAGAGGAAATATTTACTTGCGAAGATTTCGACATCAAATAACCCTCAAAACAATCAAAACATGAATAAGTTTATATACATCCTGTTATTGGCATTTGCCAGTACTACCTTTGCCCAAAACACACCCGACGAAGACATCAAGAAAAAAATACGCGACATCAAGCTGAGCGAAAAGTACATATATGCCGAAGCCAGCAGTTTGGACAATCTTACTGCCGCCAGACAAGTAGCTATCGACAAATTAAAAACCTGCGCCGTCAGCCTCATGGCCGAAGATAATCAACAGAAAGAGGTCATAAAGAAGAAGCTGAACGTTATTGATAGCCAGCAGCAAGTACTGGAATATAATCATGGAAATCTATTCAAAGTTTTTGCATATATACCCAAGGACAAACTGATAACCATTATCCAACCAGCTCAGGCCAATGATAAAAACACGGAGCAACCAACTGTCACCACGCCACAAGCAGCCATTGCAACAGTAACTGTTGAAAGTGAAAAAGACTCGTTACCGGTACCTGCTACGTTACCGCCCAACATCCTAACAACAGACCGGGATAGTGCTGCACTACCATCCGTAGATCCCAATATGCCAACCGAAAGCACATTCAATGTAGATGCCAGCACAGCAGCATTAGTCATGGAAATGCTTTCCATGTCCGGCTCCAAACATCAGAAGGCATATACTCCTGCTGAGAACCAACAGACAATTGCCGAAACAAGCAACTCAACGCAAGCTCCCTCGACCAACATCTCAGATTCTCCAACAAAACAATTGATGGACAGCATACCTGAGGAACATCTCAATATCATCAACGACCTCCTCTCATTGGACACTTACGAGAGCGTCATGCTCTACCTCAACGCCATGAAAGAGGACGGACGGATAATGTACGGTCCACTAAAAAAAATATTCATGCCCGAAAGAGCTTATATGCTAATCTTGAAAGACGGACAAATGGTAACCATCCTGAACAGAGGTCAAGGAAAACGCCTCAACTTCAAAACACGAGAACTGGAATCGCTTCAGAAATACATTGGCTACGGCATCATATGGTTCCAGATCTATAACCGTCCCAAAATTTAAACAATACTGCCATGAGAAGAATAACATACTGCCTGTTGGCCATTATTGCCACTACATGCAATGTTTCATACTGTTTCTCACAGAATCAGGCTCGCCCGACAGCTTCGGACAATATTCCCGAGGCCTATACCCATTCTGTCGATTCGCTCTCCTGGTACATTGATGCTCATTGCGACACTGACAGACAGAAAGCCGAAACCATCTATGCTTGGATTACCAATAACCTGACATACAACGTTTACACCACCTTCACTTCGCGTAACGAAGTCTATAGCGAAGAACGGGATTTGCAACGTACACTGCAAAGCCGAAAAGGAATTTGCAAACAGTTTGCACTACTTTTCCGCACTTTAGCCGAAAACGTAGGCATCCCGGCATTCGTTGTCAGCGGATACAACAAAAGCAACGGTACTCTGTTACCCACCCCTCACGAATGGTGTGCAGCCAAAGTTGACGGGCAATGGTTCTTCTATGACCCAACATTCGGAATGGGATACGTCACGAACAATTACCAGTTTGTCCACCGCCCAACGATGAAATACTGCCAGGTAAGCCCGGAGAAGATGATCCGTACACACATGCCCTATGACCCTATTTGGCAACTCCTGCCTTCACCCTGTACATACGACGAATTCGATAAAAACACATACAATCCATCGCATACTGCCAAAAACAAATATGACTTCAACGACTCCATCCTGGTATATGTCCAACAACCACGCATCCAGCAACTCACATCTTCGTATCTACGCGCCCGACACAACGGAACAGCCAATCCCCTGGTAGATTACTACCTGCAATTAACACAGTCCAATATTAATGTCTATAAACAAAAACAAGTCTATGAAATCTATCTGAAAGCCATGAAGCTTTACAATCAAAGCACCGACCTTCACAACGAATTTATTCGTCTCAGACGACAAAAGTTCAGAACAGAAAAAAACGAGGAGACCGTCAAAGGATGGCTGCATGACGCACTGCTACTGGCAAACCGGGCCGACAGCCTGTTAAGCAATGTGCAGGAAGCACCACCACAATACGAATCGGCCGTCAGAAATCTACAGGCTTCAACCCAGACACTGGCAGAAAAACTCGGCAAAATGCAAGAGTTTGCCGAACTGTATTATGCAAGCTCATCTAAAGACAGAAAAAAACTGTTGGAAGAGTTGAAGTAATTTGATTTTAACTATATTTGCCAGCACGAAATCCGCAAAACTTTATTCACACTTATGCTCCAACTCCTCCCCCCCAACGGCGAAAGCCGAGTGCTGCTGCACTCCTGCTGCGCCCCCTGCTCGTCGGCCATCATCGAGTGCATGCTGGCCAACGGCATACGTCCTACCGTATTCTACTGCAATCCCAACATCTATCCCCGGGAAGAATACGAAGTGCGCAAAAATGAAGCCATACGCTTCGTCACGGCGCAAGGGCTCGACTTCGTCGATGCCGACTATGACTACGAGCACTGGAAAAGTCTGATGCAGGGATTAGAGGACGAGCCCGAACGCGGTGCACGCTGCCTGCGCTGCTTCACCCTGCGCCTCACCGAAACGGCACGCTATGCCGCCTCGCACGGCTTCACCCTGTTCACCACTACCCTTGCCTCGTCGCGCTGGAAGAGCTTAGAGCAAATCAATGAGGCCGGACGACGTGCCGCCGCACGCTATCCCGGTACCATCTTCTGGGAACAGAACTGGCGAAAGGGCGGCCTGCAGGAACGCCGCAACCAGCTGCTGCGCGAATACGACTTCTACAACCAGCAATATTGCGGGTGCGAATTCAGCATGAGGCACCTGACAGACAAAAACATACAGGCTGCCTTCGGGTGACACCATCGAGTCAACCCGAAAACAGCCTGTCAACTTACATCAAAGGGTAAAAGCGGCTTCCTGTCAGAAGGTATAGAGGAAACCTATCGAAAGGTCTTCGCTGCTGAAGTTGAAACCATAACCATCGGAAGTGTCCAGCATGTAATCATCCCGATAGCCCAGGAAACCATACCGAGCAATCAGGTCAAAATGATTGGTCACCTTTAAAGCCAGACCGGGTTTCAGTCCCAGTTCAAAACCGGCTTCTGAATCACCTCCCTTATACTTCTGCGACGACACACCGAGACAACCGTCCACGAAGAAACGGACTGCTTTGTTCTCGAAAAAAGAATAACGCGCATACGGCGCAAAGGCAAAACCCGTCCATTTGGACTTCTCATGCTCACTCATCTTGTATTTGGAATGCGACAGAATCAACTGGGCACCCACCGACCAGCGGTCGGAGAACTCATAACCCACTTCAGGAGCCAACGTAAAACTTGTAGCATCGGCATCGTCGTTATGCCACAGACTGATATTTCCACCTACATAAACTTGCGATTTCGCAGCCAAAGCCACCATCACCACAAACAGAAATAATGCAATTCTTTTCATACTCTTTCTTTTTAGTTAAACCATTATAACATTATAAACAAAATACGCAGGCTTTTAGTTTATTCATGTTTCGGATTTCGTATTTTTGGGGAAGGAAGTTATAGCCGATAGCCATTGCAAAATAGCAATTAGCCATAACAGGTCTGTTGGCCTTTCACTCCTGCAAGTTTTGCATTTGCGAAACTTGAATGAAGTAAAATTACAGATAAACCAGTTCCGACAGATAATCCTCGCCCAACATCTCGTTGGCCACTTCGAGCAGACGGTCGGAAGTAAGCCCGCTGATGCGGCGGCAGATGGCTTCCTGCGACTCGTAGCGGTTGTAGTGGAGGAAAGTCTTGGCCATGCCCAAGGCGTTGTTCTCGTTGTTGTCCGACGCCACGCCTATCTGACCTATCAGTTGCTTCTGCGCGGCAGCCAGTTGCGAAACCGTCAGACGGGTGTCGCGCAAGCGCTTCAGCTCTTTATACACCAGACGCATGCAAAGGTCCACGTCGTCAGGGTCGCAACCGAAATAGATGCAGAAGGTGCCGGTGTCGGTATAAGCTGTCAGATTGGACTCGACGTTATACACCAGCCCGCGACGCTCGCGCAGCGCCACGTTCAGGCGGCTGTTCATGCCGGGGCCACCCAGCAGGTTGTTCAGCAGATACAGGGCCGTACGCTTCTCGTCGTAAGCATTGTAGCCACGGGCACCTATCATCACGTGTGCCTGGTTCGTGCCTTTTTTCACTACCAGACGGTCGGGCACATAAGGCAAAGGAGGCATCCGTCGGTTTCCGGAAAGGGTATCGGCAACCGTCTCCCCTGCCACGTCGCCCACCAACTTCTCGGCTAAGCGGACAACCCGGCGGAAATCGACATCGCCCAATACAAAGAAGACAGCATTCTCCGGCCGGTAGTAACGGCGAGTAAAGGCCACGGCATTCTCGGTGCGGAAGGTACGGAGCTGTTCGGGGTTGCCTAAGATGTTGCGCCCCAGCGGATGGCCGCGGAAGATGAGGTCTTCGAAATCGTCGAAGATCAGCTCGGCAGGATTGTCTTCGTACGACTGTATCTCGTCGATAATCACCTCTGTCTCCTTTTCAATCTCATGCTGCGGAAAAGTGGAGTGAAAGACAATATCGGCCAGCAATTCGAAAGCCCGGCTGAAGTGCTCGACCAGGAAGGCCGAGTAGATCACCGTCTCTTCCTTGTTAGTGTAGGCATTGAGGTCGCCGCCCACGTTCTCCATGCGGTTCAGGATGTGCCAGGCCCGCCGCTTGTGGGTGCCCTTGAAGATGAGGTGCTCCACAAAGTGGGCCATGCCCTGCTCGTCGGGCATCTCGTCGCGCGTGCCGGCATCGACGGCAAATCCACAATAAGCCACCCGCGAGGTCAGCGGCTCGTGAATGATGCGCAGGCCGTTGGCCAGTGTATAGGTGCTATATTTCCCGTTGGTTTCGTTCAAATGCTCCATTCTGACGTTTCAAACTGATTGCTGGCGCAAAAATACAATAAAACTTATTGCGGTTTATGGGAAATTATAGATATTTGCAAAACCAGATAACCAAAACCGAAAGAAATGATAGCATCCATTCAAGAGCTTTTGCAGAAAGAAGCACAGGCCGTGCTGAACATCCCTGTGACGGACGCTTACGAAAAAGCCGTGTCGCTCATCGTGGAGCACGTACATCGCCGCAAGGGCAAACTGGTGACCTCGGGCATGGGAAAGGCAGGACAGATTGCCATGAACATTGCCACTACCTTCTGTTCGACAGGCATACCTGCCGTCTTCCTGCATCCCAGCGAAGCCCAACACGGCGACTTGGGCATCTTGCAGGAAAACGACCTGCTGCTGCTCATCTCCAACTCCGGAAAGACGCGCGAGATTGTAGAGCTCACCCAACTGGCCCATAACTTAGACCCTAACCTGAAGTTTATCGTTATCACCGGCAACCCCGACAGTCCCCTGGCCCGTGAAGCCACCGTCTGCCTCAGTACCGGCAGCCCCAAGGAAGTATGCGCTCTGGGCATGACACCTACGACCTCGACCACCGTCATGACCGTCATCGGCGACATCTTGGTGGTGCAGACCATGAAACTGACCGGATTCACCATTGAAGACTATTCCAAACGCCACCACGGCGGATATCTCGGAGAAAAATCAAGATCATTATGCGTAAAGTAATAGGTATCGGCGAGACCATCCTCGACATCATTTTCCGCGACGGACAGCCCACAGCGGCCGTGCCCGGCGGTTCCGTATTCAACGGCATCGTCTCTTTGGGACGTGCCGGCGTGCCCATCTGTTTCATCAGCGAGACGGGCAACGACCATGTAGGCGACATCATCCTCCGCTTCATGCGCGACAACAACATCCCTACCGACCACGTCAACGTCTTCCCCGACGGGAAGTCGCCCGTATCGCTCGCTTTCCTCAACGAAAACAGCGATGCCGAATACATCTTCTACAAGGACTACCCCAAACAGCGACTCGACGTGGAGTATCCGCAGATTCAGGAAGACGACATCGTGATGATAGGCTCGTACTACGCCCTGAACCCCGTCTTGCGCGACAAGGTAGTGGAACTGCTGGAACGCGCGCACGACATGCACGCCATCGTCTATTACGACCCCAACTTCCGCTCCTCGCACAAGGAAGAGGCCATCAAGCTAGCTCCCACCATCATCGAGAACTTAGAGTATGCCGACATCGTACGCGGCTCGCAGGAAGATTTCTTCTACATGTGGGGCCTGAAAGAAGCCGACAAGATCTACCGCGACAAGGTGAAGTTCTACTGCCGCAACTTCCTCTGCACGGGGGGCGCACAGCAGGTATCGCTGCGCACGGACACCTGTTCCAAGAATTACCCCATCCCCCCGATTGAGGCAGTCAGCACCATCGGCGCGGGCGACAACTTCAACGCTGGCATCATCTTCGGCCTGCTGAAGTACAACGTGCGCTACGACGACCTTGCCACGGTGGACGAAGCCACGTGGGACAAGATCATCCGGTGTGGCATCGAGTTTGCCGCCGACGTGTGCCGCAGTTTCAGCAACTCGGTTTCGAAGGAGTTTGCCGAAGGACAGCGGAGACCTGTGTGACTCCGCGCCCCGAAAAAGCGGCTTGCACAACAGGGGACACCGAGTTTCACAGAGTATTCCCCGCGGCATTATAACGATTCTTTGTAGAATGCCACACGATATTAAAAAAACATGAAACTTCCTCTTGGCAACGTGATCTATAAAACGGTGTGTAGAAGTTGCTACTGACAGAAACCAAATACCTTACTCTATTTGATGACATAGAAAAAAGTTATTCAGAAAGTAGAAGGAAATTACCTCAAGGCAACTCAGCTGGTTCATTCCCAAATTTGAGCCATTCGGGATAACTATATCCATAACAAGTTGAACCGACATATATCAGATTGGAAACAAATAATTAAAAATGAAATAATGAATAAACTCAACTTTCGCAAGCTCAAGTTGCAGTTGACAAGCAACAAGTTGACGAGTTAACAAGGCGTTTGTAGCGAGCCGTTTCAAGCAGCACTTTATCAAACAGGGAGTTCCAGCCTAATAGACTTGTTAACTGAAGCCTTGTCAACTAATAAGTTGAGCACTTGCGAAACTTAAGTGAATAAATAAGTAGCTCAAGTTTTGTAAGCGCGAATTAAAAATCGACGAAGTCAAACTTGCAGGAGTTAAAGGAGTTAGAAGAAGTTATCGCCCACCAAGGCGGGCTTAGGAATTAAAAACTAATAGACTCGTTACTGCCAATTTCCCCCTTTGCAAGACTATCGGCTTTAACTTATAACAAAGAAAAGCGGAGTGATAACTTCTGTAACTTCTTAACTTCCAAGAAAGTATTACATACGAAACTTAAATTGGGAATAAGATGAAAACACGTATATTTATTTTTCTAAGTCTGCTTGCTTTGCTTGTGGAATGTTTTGACCGTTCTATTCCCCCAAATGATTTCATCATTCGAGTATTTACAGGTTATAAAGAACGTACCGGCAAAGACTCCATCCAGTGCTGGATAAACGACACACTTGTTTTTGACGGTCTGTATGTAAACATGACGGATGATCAAAAACTGATATATTATGATGATTGGCTCGGAATGGAAATAGCCGGTTTTAACAAGAAAGGATATGACAGCATAAAAATAAAAATACGTATCACGTCTTTAGACACGGTGTTATATTGCGGGGAAAGAACTATAGATAGCACATTCCGGTATCGGATCGACAATATACCCAGTATTGTTATTTCATGTGATCGTGATGTCGGTATTCTATTATGGGATACTTTGCGTACTCCAGATTACTTTTGGCTTGAATGGTAATCTGCCTATCCTCATCCGGTTATTTAATAAATTGCAGAGATTATACATTAACAGTTTAGTGATCCTTGATTCAGAAGTTCATTCTGTTTCAAGGATTGTTTTTTATCTGTCACCTCCGCGGCTGGCCGCCAGCCATCAGCAAGTGAACCGACCGCATGGCAAACCGACTTGCCGACCTCATCAAACTCTTTACGCTCTCCCGTCATTTGCTTAAAGTTCAAAAAAGAAACCTAAATCAGCTAACCGGCGAGTATCGTCTGCAACGAAATTACATATATTTGTGGAAACGCTTAGAGACAATACAATTTATGTACAGGAACCTTTTGATTTGTCTTACTTTGTCTGTACTGTTGCCCTCGTGCAGCGGTCTGACGCCTCACATATCCGCCGTATGCGAAGAAAACAATGTGGGCAATTGCATCGTGAAATGGGAAACGGTTCCCAGCATCGAAGGGAACGTCAAAGTCTATGCTTCGACCGATCCCGAAGCCAGTCCCGAAAGCAATCCCATTGCCACCGCCAACATTGCCGACCAGACCACAACCCTTGTCAACAGCGATCCTTCACGGCGTTACTACTACACCTTGGTGTTCAACGACAAATATCGGGTCAGAATTGCCGCCCGCAACGTCAACATCCCCGGTGTACAGAACTTCCGCGATTTGGGAGGATATGCTTCGTACAGCACGAAGAAACGGGTCCGCTGGGGAATGATTTACCGCTCGGCACGGATAGACAGCCTGGACTGTTTTGCCGTCAGGAAGCTGAAGAACATCGGCATCAAGACCATCATCGACCTGCGAAGCCAATCGGAAACAGGTCCGCAGACAAGCTTACAGAAGAACTTCAAATTAGTACATATACCCATTCCGGTGAACGACCTCGAGCTGGTACTGGCCGAAGTGGAAAAACATCAGCTCAGAAACGACTCCGTACAACAAATAGTAGAACAAGCCAATCGCGAAGTGGTAAGCAAGTACATGCATGAATTCCGCCAGATGTTCGACATCCTGCTGGACAAGGACAACTACCCGGCAGTCATCCAATGCTCGTCGGGCAAGGGACGTACCGGCATTGCCGCCGCTCTTATCCTGAACGCTTTGGGGGTGGACGACGACATCATCATGGAAGACTACCGCCTCAGCAACTACTTCTTCAACATACCTTCTGCCACGCAATACGCCTACGACCTGCCTGTACGTTCGCAGGAAGCCATCACTGCCATCTACTCGGCCCGCGAGAACTTCCTGAACGCCGCCAAGGACGAGATAGAGAAACGGTACGGCGACGTAGATACCTACCTGAAGAAAGGCATCGGACTAACCAAAGAAGAGATAAAGAAACTGCAAAGCATTCTTTTGGTAAAAAAATAAGCTGCTTCGCCCTATTTGCTGCGCATCGGGCTACAAATCAGCCTCATCATACCGCATTCTTCGCCTAAAAGCCTTATCTTTGCACCGAATTATTATACAGGATATTGAATGAAGACATTTGAAGAGCTCGGTGTGTCGCCGGAGATACGCCGCGCCATCGAAGAGATGGGATATGAGAATCCCATGCCGGTACAAGAAGAAGTGATTCCTTACCTTTTAGGAGAAAACAACGACGTCGTGGCCCTGGCACAGACCGGAACGGGCAAAACGGCCGCTTTCGGCCTGCCGCTGATACAGAAGGTCGATGTGACACGGCGCATTCCACAGTCGCTAATCCTATGCCCCACACGCGAACTGTGTCTGCAGATTGCAGGCGACCTGACTGATTACAGCAAATACATCGAAGGCTTGCGCGTGCTGCCCGTCTATGGCGGCTCGTCCATCGAAAGCCAGATACGCGCCCTGAAGCAGGGAGTGCACATCATTGTGGCCACACCCGGACGACTGATTGACCTGATGGAGCGCAAAACCGTATCGCTGGCCACCATACAGAACGTCGTCATGGACGAAGCCGACGAAATGCTTAACATGGGCTTCACCGACAGCATCAACGCTATCCTGGCCGACGTGCCGCAGGAACGCAACACACTGCTCTTCTCGGCCACCATGAGCCCCGAGATAGCCCGCATCGCCAAGAACTACCTGCACGACGCCAAAGAAATCACCATCGGACGCAAAAACGAAGGTACCGCCAACGTAAAACATATCGTTTACGTGGTGCATGCCAAGGACAAATACGAGACTCTGAAACGCATTGTCGATTACTATCCGCAGATATACGGCATCATCTTCTGCCGCACCCGCAAGGAGACGCAGGAAATAGCCGACAAGCTGATGCAGGAAGGCTACAACGCCGACTCGCTGCACGGCGAACTGTCGCAGGCACAGCGCGACGCCGTGATGCAGAAGTTCCGCATCCGCAACCTGCAACTGCTGGTAGCTACCGACGTGGCTGCACGCGGACTGGACGTG
>CAJKOW010000027.1 GCA_905201685.1 uncultured Bacteroides sp.
ATTAGAGAATGGCGAACGCTGCTGGTTCAGCAAGGAAGAGGAAGCCGAGATTCAGCAGGCCAACCGCCCGTTCTACCGCGTCACGCCCGCCGAAGAGTTGGTCAGCTCCTGCTTCCGCTTTGCCGAGCCGGGCGAGCAGGGTGCCCGCCTGATGTCCGCTGCCGAAATCTATGCCACGGTGAAGAAGAAGAATCCTGCTGCGCTGAAGGACTGTTCGTGTACGTCGTTCGCACGGCTGTTGGCACAATTGGGGCGCAGGGTGCATACGAAGTACGGGAACGGGTATTGGGTGGAAGCTCGCCCCCGGTCCCTCTCCCAAGGAGAGGAGGAAACGGAGCGGGAATAAAATCATAAAAACAATCGGCCTCCATATGTGAAATAAATGTAAATAAGTTCCATTTACTTTCTTTAACTACATTCGTTTATCTATCTTTGCAGGCAGAATATGTAAGGACTTTTTGTCATATTCTTATATAAATTCAGACCTGTTTCCGATTGGCGACAAACAGTAAGTTACCAATTGAAAACTGCGTTCAGCATTTGAATGAACAAAAGGATTGAATTGTTTGATAAATGGAAGGAGTACAAAAAGTGCAAGCTGAATCTGAAAAAGCAAAAAACGATAATAAGGAAGGGAAATAACGTCATGAAAGATTACAGAATTGCTGTAGCCGGAACCGGCTATGTAGGACTTTCGATAGCTACCTTGCTGTCGCAACACCATCAGGTGACAGCAGTAGATGTAATACCCGAAAAGGTGGAAAAGATAAACCAACGCATCAGCCCCATACAAGACGAGTACATCGAAAAGTATTTGGCTGAAAAGCCACTGAGACTGACAGCCACCCTCGACGGACGGGAAGCCTACCGCAAGGCCGACTTCATCGTGATTGCCGCACCGACCAACTATGACCCGATGAAGAACTACTTCGACACAAGCCATGTGGAAGAAGTCATCGATCTGGTACTGGAAGTGAATCCAGATGCCGTCATGGTGATTAAAAGTACCATCCCCGTGGGCTATTGCCGAAGTCTGTACGTAAAGTATGCCGAACGTTTCCAATCGTCGCCCGCCCTTCAGGGCAAGCGGTTGAATCTGCTGTTCTCGCCCGAGTTTCTGCGCGAAAGCAAGGCACTGTACGACAACCTCTACCCCAGCCGCATCATTGTGGGATACCCCAAGATGATAGAAGGACGAGAGGAAGAGAACAAAGCCATCCGGGCCATCGCCGGAGAGCGGTTGGAAGAAAAGGCTCACGAATTTGCCGCACTGCTGCAGGAAGGGGCTCTGAAAGAAAACATCCCTACCCTGTTCATGGGACTGAAAGAAGCAGAAGCCGTGAAACTGTTTGCCAATACTTATCTGGCGCTGCGGGTAAGCTACTTCAACGAACTCGACACCTATGCCGAAGTGAAAGGCCTCGACACGAAAGCCATCATCGACGGCATCTGTCTGGATCCGCGTATCGGGACACACTACAATAACCCCTCCTTCGGCTACGGCGGCTACTGCCTGCCCAAAGACACGAAACAGCTGTTGGCAAACTATCAGGATGTACCCGAAAATCTGATCCATGCCATTGTGGAAAGCAACCGCACCCGAAAGGACTTCATCGCCGACCAGGTGCTTCACAAGGCAGGATATTACGACTATTACAACCGGGGGGCATTCGACCCGTCGAACGAAAAGAAATGTGTCATCGGAGTCTATCGCCTGACCATGAAGTCGAACAGCGACAACTTCCGCCAAAGTTCCATTCAGGGCGTCATGAAACGCATCAAGGCCAAAGGCGCCAGCGTCATCATCTACGAACCCACACTGGAAGACGGCAGTACCTTCTTCGGATCGGTAGTCGTAAACAACTTGGAGAACTTCAAACAACAATCCGACGCCATCATTGCCAACCGCTACGACAGCTGTTTAGACGATGTAAAAGAGA
Source organism: uncultured Bacteroides sp. (assembly GCA_905201685.1). GTDB lineage: Bacteria > Bacteroidota > Bacteroidia > Bacteroidales > Bacteroidaceae > Bacteroides. The sequence goes on from CAJKOW010000027.1 coordinate 1,941, forward strand.
AAGTCTATACTCGGGATATTTTCCGAAGAGACTGAGAAAAAGACAAGGAAACAGGAATATGTAATATGCCCTCGCCCCCTCGCTTTTCAAAGTTCACTGTTACATGTTTTTCAGAAAATTGTTATTGTAAACGAATGATTTTTTGTACATTTGTACATTATTGAATGACATTTTAAAGAGATTATGGAAAAAGTATCAACGATAGCTTCATACATTTACCAACGCTATCTGCAAGAATACGGTAAATGCATCGATGAAATGAAACTGCATAAGCTTCTTTATTTCATTCAACGTGAATCTTTTATTCAAACCGGAGCCCCCATCTTCAATGAACGATTCGAGGCATGGCAATACGGCCCCGTAATGCCGGAAATCAGACGCCTGTACAAAAACGGATGCCTGACCGAAACCATATCGCAGACCACTGCCCAAAAATACAAGCAAGTATTTGATAAAGTATTTGAAACGTACGCCCCCAAAGCTTCGTGGAGTTTAAGCAGTCTGACACATGGAGAATACTGCTGGGAAACAGCAAGAAAAGGTATTTCGGAAAATGAAAACAGCAATCGGCTTATCGATACAAATGACATAAAAGTTGATGCCGAAAGGATAAAAATACGTCGCCTTCTGTTTGATAAATCCAACTGCCAAACTCTGCAAGTATGAAAATAACCAAAGAACAAGAAAGCATTCTTAATTCACTTACTTGTGAACGGTTGTCAGAGAATAACAACAACCTTCGGGCGGTAGAGTCCTTTAGCAACTGGCGAAATGAAAATCTGGCAGAAACATTAAAAGATACTGCCTTTCAAGAAGATGCTGAAGGGAACATTGCCTATTATGTGGTAAAACATCCTAATGGCAATATTCTTTTTTACTTTTCCCTGAAATGTGGTTCTTTATACGAAAGCATCAAGGGGATGGATTCTTTAACCAGAGTCCGTGAACTATACAATTACATTGTTGAACTGAAAAATGATCCGGAACTGAATGCGGACGAAAAACAATCCATTGAATCAATTATCGAACGTATCAGAACAGGAAAAGGACTTATAAAGAATGACTTGGCGCAAATTTCTTTTGCCAAGAAAAACCAGATCATCAAAGAATTGGAGAAAGAATCTGAAGATGATTTGAAAAGGGTAGGCAAAACATTTGCCGGTATCGAAATTGTACACTTCTGCACTAATGAAAATTGCAGAAAAGAATGGGAAGAACTACATATCGGACAAAAGTTAGGAGTAGTAGTATTCTGGTATTTTATCGTGCCTATCGTTTCAGAAGTAATGAAACATATAGGATGTGAATATCTATTCCTGTTTGCCGCCGATATGACTCCAGACGAATATCTGGTAAACTATTATAAAACCTATCTTGGATTCAAAAATACAAATGAACATGGAACTGCCATATCATTATATGATTATGGGTGTAAGTTTCTGCATCAAGAAACTGCATGTTTAAAAGAAAAACGGAGAAACTTCTTCAACCATTTCAATCCTGACGAAGACGCCGTATAGTATTTAAGAATCACTATATCTATACTGAATTATCAACTTTAATAAAGTGCAACCATAACAAAAACAATGGAAAAGAGAAATGTAGCTTTGATTACCGGTATCACCGGACAAGACGGGTCGTTTCTGGCCGAACTGCTGCTGAGTAAGGGATATGATGTACACGGAACCATCAGACGATCGTCTGTCGATTATCGTGAACGCATCGCGCATCTGGAAGGAAAGCCCAATTTTCACCTGCACTATGCCGACCTGAGCGACTCGATGAGCATCTTGCAAGTCGTAGGAAAAGTGAAGCCGACCGAAATATACAACCTCGCCGCACAAAGTCATGTGCAGGTTAGTTTCGATTCTCCCGAGTTTACAGCCAATGTGGATGCCACAGGTGTGCTGCGTGTGCTGGAAGCCGTACGCTTGGCCGGACTGACTGATACGTGCCGCATTTATCAGGCATCGACCTCGGAACTGTACGGCAAAGTGGAAGAGGTACCGCAGAATGAGAATACACCTTTCCACCCCTACTCGCCCTACGCTGTTGCCAAACTGTACGGTTACTGGATCGTGAAAGAGTATCGCGAGGCATACAACATGTACTGCTGTTCGGGCATCCTGTTCAACCACGAAAGCGAACGCCGGGGCGAAACCTTCGTAACGCGGAAAATCACGCTGGCAGCGGCGCGCATCGCACAAGGCAAACAGGACCGTCTGTACTTGGGCAACTTAGATTCGCTGCGCGACTGGGGATACGCCAAAGACTATGTGGAGTGCATGTGGCTGATTCTGCAACAGGAAAAGCCGGAAGACTTCGTAATCGCTACCGGCGTGCAACATTCGGTCAGAGAGTTTTGCTATTTAGCCTTCAAACACGCAGGCATCGAACTGGAATTCAAGGGTAAGGGCATTGACGAGAAAGGTTACGACAAAGCCACGGGCAAATGTTTGGTAGAGGTAAGCGAAGACTTCTACCGTCCGACCGACGTGGTGAACCTGTGGGGAGACCCGACGAAGGCAAAGGCCAAATTAGGCTGGAATCCCAACAGCACCAGCTTCGAAGAACTGGTACGCATCATGGTGGAAGCGGACATGGCCAAAGTAGCTGCCGACCATGCAGCACAGAAGGTGAGAACCAATCTGGCAGAATATTTGGAAAAAGGCATCGTGAAGTAAACGGGAAATAAGTAACTCAAGTTTTGCAAGTGCAAAACTTGCAGGAGTTAAAGGAGTTAAAAGAAGTTATCGCCCACCAATGTGGGCTTAGAAGTTAAAAGCCGATAGTTCGAGTATAGGATCGGCATACTTCACAAAGGTATTGGCTTAACTTCTTAACTCCTTAACTTCTTAACTACAACTATTAATAAACTTGCGAAACTTAAATAAGTAAGAATAAAAATGGATAAAGATACAAAAATTTATGTAGCCGGTCACAGAGGACTGGTAGGATCGGCCATTTGGAACAATCTGCAGGAAAGAGGATACCATAACTTAGTAGGACGTACACACAAGGAACTGAACCTGCTGGACGGAGTGGCCGTCAAGAAATTCTTCGACGAAGAACAGCCGGAAGCCGTAGTGCTGGCAGCCGCACACGTAGGAGGCATAATGGCCAACCTGCAATACAGAGCAGACTTTATCTATGAAAATCTGCAAATCCAACAGAACGTCATAGGCGAAAGTTTCCGCCACGGAGTGAAAAAGCTGCTGTTCTTAGGAAGCACCTGCATCTACCCCAGAGAGGCACCGCAACCCATGAAAGAAGAATGCCTGCTGACATCGCCGTTGGAATATACCAACGAACCGTACGCCATCGCTAAAATTGCCGGACTGAAAATGTGCGAAAGCTTCAACCTGCAATACGGTACCAACTACATTGCCGTGATGCCGACCAACCTGTATGGACCGAACGACAACTTCCACCTGGAAAACAGTCATGTCCTGCCCGCCATGATGAGAAAAGTGTATCTGGCCAAATGCCTGAACGAAGGGAACTGGGAGGCTGTCAGAAAAGACATCAACCTGCGCCCGGTAGAGGGAGTGGACGGCAGCCGGACAGAAGAGGAAATCAGACAGATTCTTGCCAAATACGGCATCACCGCCGAAGCTGTCACCCTGTGGGGAACCGGAAAGCCTATGCGCGAATTCCTGTGGAGCGAAGAAATGGCCGACGCCAGTGTACACGTACTGCTGAACGTGGACTTCAAGGACACTTACCGTGAAGGTGAAAAAGAGATACGCAACTGCCACATCAACGTTGGAACCGGAAAAGAACTGAGCATTCGCGAAGTAGCCGAGAAGATTGTTGCCGAAATCGGATTCAAGGGCGAACTGAAGTGGGATGCCACCAAGCCAGACGGCACCATGCGAAAGCTGACCGACGTAACCAAACTGCACCAGTTGGGCTGGCACCACAAAGTAGAGATTGACGAAGGGATACACCGCTTGTACGAATGGTACAAACAAGGTATCTGCATCAACCACCAGACGGCGTGATATCACTACAGATACCCGGTCACTGCACACCGATGACACTGTCGAAAAAGGCAATATCATCGGTGTGTGTGTGTTCGTTTCAACACTGCTAACCCTGACTCCTGCCACCAAAATAAGCCTCCTCATGCGGAAAGTGTAACAGAATCGTAACACTTGTTTCATCCGTCCGTAACAAAAATGCCTCACTTTTGCCAGTGAAAAGAAATAAAGTATAACTTTGTAACAGGAAGATGACACACTGCAACAAGCGGAAAAGAGCTTCCCGGTTACAACTTAAAAACAGGAAACTATGAACAATTACCGGATCTTAGTAGTGGATGATGAAGAAGATTTGTGCGAAATCCTGAAGTTCAACCTTGAGAACGAAGGATATGAAGTAGATACCGCAAACTCGGCCGAAGAAGCCCTGAAGATGGATATCAGCAGCTACAACCTGCTGCTGCTCGACGTGATGATGGGAGAAATCTCGGGATTCAAAATGGCAAGCATGCTGAAAAAAGACAAAAAGACGGCACAAGTCCCCATCATCTTCATCACGGCCAAAGATACGGAAAATGACACGGTGACAGGATTCAACCTTGGAGCCGACGACTACATATCCAAACCTTTCTCGCTACGCGAAGTGGCGGCAAGGGTAAAAGCCGTACTGAGACGCACCGGACAGGGAGAGGGCGAACGGATGCCTGAACAGCTGGTTTACAAAACACTGGTCCTCGACATCGTGAAGAAGAAAGTCTCCATTGACGGACAGGAAGCCCCACTGACCAAAAAGGAATTTGAGATCCTGCTGCTACTGCTGCAAAACAAAGGACGCGTCTTCTCACGCGAAGACATTCTGGGACGCATCTGGAGCGAAGAAGTCTATGTGCTCGACCGTACCATAGACGTCAACATCACCCGTCTGCGCAAAAAAATCGGAATTTACGGAAAATGCATTGTAACTCGTCTGGGATATGGATACTGCTTTGAAGCCGAATAAAAACGAAAGACACTTCCTTTCGTTCAGCCGTAAGCTGTTTCTTTCGGTTATCTCACTATTCATCGTATTCGCAGCCTGTTTCATCGCCTATCAGTACCAGCGTGAGAAAAGCTACAAAATAGAACTGCTCAACACACAACTGCAAGACTACAACGAGCGCCTTTCGTTCGAACTCCGCCTCGTCCCCGACAGCCTGTGGACCCAAACACTGGAGAATTACATCAAAAGAGCCAACAACAACCTGCGTGTCACCCTGATCAGTCTGGACGGGAAAGTCATTTTTGACAGCTATCAAGGACATATGCACGAACCGGGCAACCACTTGGGACGCCCGGAAATACAACAGGCACTGCAACATGGAAAGGGCTATGACCTGCGGCGTACGTCGGAAACAACCGGTATGCCCTACTTCTACTCAGCAACCTTGCAGGACAGTTATATCATACGTTCGGCACTCCCCTACAACCTGAACCTGATCCATAACCTGTCTGCCGATCCGCACTACATCTGGTTTACGGTCATCATCACCCTATTGCTGATATTTACTTTCTACAAATTCACTTCGAAATTGGGGAAAGCCATCACCAATCTGCGCGAATTTGCCCAACGGGCCGATAAAAACGAGCCCATTGATATGGACATCCAGGCAGCATTCCCTCACAACGAACTGGGAGAAATATCGCAACACATTATCCAGATATACCGTCGGCTCAGGGAAACGAAGGAAGCCCTCTACATCGAAAGGGAGAAACTGATTACCCACCTGCAGACATCGCGCGAAGGGTTAGGCGTATTCAACAAGGACAAGAAAGAAATACTTGTCAACAACCTTTTCACACAATATGGTAACCTGATCTCGGACCAAAACTTGCAAACCACCGAGGAGATCTTCTCCATCTGCGAGTTCCAGAAAATAACAGACTTCATCAACAAATCGCAGCAACGACCGGCCAATACGACCGAAGAAAAGCGCATGTCGCTCAACATCAACAAAAACGGACGAATCTTTATTGTGGAATGTATCATCTTCCAAGACCGCAGTTTCGAAATTTCGATCAACGACATTACGCAGGAGGAAGAACAAATCAGGCTTAAAAGACAACTGACACAAAACATCGCCCACGAACTGAAAACACCCGTAAGCAGCATACAAGGCTATCTGGAAACCATCGTCAGCAACGACAGCATTCCACGCGAGAAAATGCAGGTCTTCCTGGAACGCTGCTACGCCCAAAGTAATCGCCTGAGCCGATTGCTGCGCGACATCTCCGTACTGACACGGATGGATGAAGCCGCCAACATGATCGACATGGAAAAAGTGGATATCAGTGTATTGGTTGCTAATATTGTCAATGAAGTAGCCTTGGAACTGGAGGAGAAACACATTACGGTGGTCAACTCACTGCAACCGAAGATACAGCTGAAAGGCAACTATTCGCTGCTCTACTCCATCTTCCGCAATCTGATGGACAACGCCATCGCCTATGCCGGAACAAATATCCATATCCACATAGGTTGTTTCCGCGAAGATGAAAACTTCTATTACTTTAGTTTCGCAGATACGGGAGTAGGTGTAGCTCCCGAACACCTGAACCGGCTGTTCGAACGGTTCTACCGGGTGGACAAAGGGCGTTCGCGCAAGCTGGGCGGGACAGGACTTGGACTGGCCATTGTAAAAAACGCCGTTCTGATACACGGAGGAACCATCTCGGCCAAAAACAGACAGGGCGGAGGACTGGAGTTCGTATTCACACTGGCTAAGGAAAAATAGGATATTAACTTTGTAACTTCATGCTAATTTGCCGGAGATTCCCTTGTAAATCCCCGGCTTTTTCTTATCTTTGCACTGCATTGGTTTGCAATCCTCCTACAGGAAAGCAATTAAAAGGGAATCAGGTGAGAATCCTGAACAGTCCCGCTGCTGTAAGTTTCGTAAAGTGCGACAGGCACACAGACCTCTTTAGCCACTGGATTGACGTCCGGGAAGGCGCCTGCCGCAGAAACGAGTCAGAAGACCTGCCATGCACCATACTTTATCATTGCTTTCGAGGAAAAAGCGTTGAGTTTGAAGAACCGGACAATCACCTTCCGTCCAAAACATCTCATTCCGACTGATTCAAAGAAAGTAAAAGGTAAATAAACTCTGCCAAGTTTATTGAAGATGTCCGGTCGAAGTGATTTCGCCCGGACATTTGCTTTACAAAAAGTCAGCAAACATTTGTAAATCCAAAGAAAATACATTATCTTCGGCTCATGCAAATAAGTCGATGACTTATTCCGTTAACCAAATGTCAAACCCGTAAAAAAAGACACAATCAACTATGGAATTACCCTTTGCCGAATCGTGGAAAATAAAAATGGTAGAACCCATCCGTAAAAGTACCCGCCAAGAACGCGAACAATGGCTGAAAGAAGCCCACTACAATGTATTCCAACTAAAATCGGAACAAGTCTATATCGACCTGATCACCGACTCGGGCACCGGCGCCATGAGCGACCGCCAATGGGCAGGAATGATGTTGGGAGATGAAAGCTATGCCGGTGCTTCTTCGTTCTTCAAACTTAAAGACACCATCACCCGGCTGACAGGATTCGAATACATCATCCCCACCCATCAGGGACGCGCCGCCGAAAACGTTCTCTTCTCTTATCTGGTGCACGAAGGAGATATCGTACCCGGAAACTCTCACTTCGACACGACCAAGGGACACATCGAGGGACGCAAGGCTTTTGCACTGGACTGCACCGTTGACGCAGCCAGGCAGACACAACTCGAAGTACCTTTCAAAGGCAACGTCGATCCGGTAAAGTTAGAGAAGGCTTTGCAGGAACATGCCGACCGCATTCCTTTCATCATCGTCACCATCACCAACAACACGGCAGGAGGACAACCCGTATCCATGCAGAACCTGCGTGAAGTGCGTGCCATAGCCGACAAATATGGAAAACCGGTTCTGTTCGACTCAGCCCGGTTTGCCGAAAACGCCTATTTCATCAAGACACGCGAAGCAGGCTATCAGGACAAAACCATCAAACAGATCACCCGTGAAATGTTCAGCCTAGCCGACGGCATGACCATGAGCGCCAAAAAAGACGGCATTGTCAACATGGGCGGCTTCATCGCCACCAATCGAAAGGATTGGTACGAAGGTGCCAAAGGCTTCTGCGTACAGTTCGAAGGTTACCTGACTTACGGAGGCATGAACGGACGCGACATGAATGCCCTGGCCATCGGTCTGGACGAAAATACCGAATTCGACAATCTGGAAACACGCATCCGGCAAGTACAATATTTAGCCGGCAAACTGGACGAATACGGCATCCCTTACCAGCGTCCGGCAGGCGGACACGCGATCTTCATCGATGCACCCAAGGTGTTGACTCACGTACCCAAAGAAGAATTTCCGGCACAGACGCTCACCATCGAATTATACCTGGAAGCTGGCATACGTGGATGCGAAATAGGCTACCTACTTGCCGATCGTGACCCCGTTACACGCGAAAACCGCTTTACCGGACTGGATCTGCTTCGCCTGGCCATACCGCGCAGAGTCTATACTGACAACCACATGAACGTAGTGGCAGCCGCCCTGAAGAACGTCTATGACCGGCGCGAAAGCGTGACAAGAGGAGTTCGAATTGCCTGGGAAGCACCGCTGATGAGGCACTTCACCGTGCAATTGGAAAGACTGTAAACAGACATCAGGCGACGGTCCACGTCAAAACGAAATCGGGATGGAGCAGATAGCGGATGAGAAACATACGCTGCTGCTCCGTCCTGTATTCACGGGCACGAAACTCGCCCCGTTCTTGAGGAACAAAAGGGAATACCTGCAAATGGGTACAAAAATCCACTTCGGAACGGTCGATGCACTTGAACATCACTTCCTTGGCCGACCAGTGAAGCAACAGGCTCCAGGTATCATCCCCCTGATAGGCCACAGGATGTTCGTCTGCACGCATAAATCTCGAAACAATCCGACGAACCCGGGTCGCATAATGCTCAATATCGATGCCGACCTCCGTCTCCCCCAGTATCAGAGCTACATAGTCACGCGTATGTGATATGCTGATATGAAAACTGCCATCTGCCAGACAAGGTTTTCCGGAAGGAAGGTAAACAATCTCTTTGTCTGTTCCCAACAGACAGCGTAACAAAAGCCTGACCGACAACCATTCACGCCTGCGCTGAAGTGCATGGAAACGCTCTTCTGCCTGGCGGCACAAATCTGTGCCGTCCAACAATCGGGACAACTCCTCGGGGGACTCATCCATCCGCCATACTCCCAACAGAAAACGGGCTTCCTTATGTCGTATGAAAAGACTCAAACCTGGCTCTCCGTTTATTCGCTCTCCTCCGGCTTCTCAACAGGAGGGTTGATGGTAAACTTCACTTTCAGAATGCGACGATTATCCATCTCGAGTACCTCAAACTCATAACGGTCATAGACTACCTTTTCGTGTAATGCCGGAAACTCTCCCTTCAGTTCCAGCAAAAGTCCGGCCACCGTATCGGCGTCACCGGCAACGTCGTCGAACGTCGTATCGTCCAGTTGCGTCACTTTGTAAAAGTCGGTCAGCTGCGTCTTGGCTTCGAACACCCACGTATGATCGTTCAGAATGGTGTAAGTACGCTCTTCGTCGTCATACTCGTCGCGAATTTCACCGACAATTTCTTCGATGATATCTTCCATGGTCACAATGCCCGACGTTCCGCCAAACTCGTCCACCACAATAGCAATGTGTATTTTATTGGCCTGAAAATCTCGCAACAGGTCGTCAATCATCTTTGTCTCGGGCACAAAATAGGCCGGACGAATCAGCGACTGCCAGCGGAAATTGTCGCCCTTATTCAGATGTGGAAGCAGGTCCTTGATATAGAGTATTCCCTTGATGTTATCGCGCGTCTCGGCATAAACGGGGATACGCGAATAGACGTTTTCGACAATACACTTCAGCACATCCTTAAACGGAGTACGTATTTCAAGATCGACCACATCGAGGCGGGAAGTCATTACTTCCTTAACGGTCTCACCTCCAAAACGAATGATGCCTTCCAATATGTTGCTTTCATCCTTCAGTTCGGCTTTGTCGGTCAGCTCCAAAGCATGCGATAATTCATCGACAGAGATGTTGTGGTTCTTGCGGGTGAAATGCTTGTTCAGAAAAGCCGTCGAATGTACCAATACGGATGACAGCGGATAGAAAAACGAACGGAACATCGTAATGCCCGGAGCGGCAAAACGACAAAATGCCAGCGACTTCTGAGCCGAATATATCTTAGGCATAATCTCGCCGAAGAGCAACAACAGGAAAGTCAGGATGACCGTCAGCACCAAAAACTCGGCAATGGCAGAATGGAACTCGAATACGGTCATAAAGAAGAAATTGCACAGCATGATAATGGTTACATTCACAAAATTGTTTGTAATCAGAATCGTAGCCAGCAACCGCTCAGTGTCGTCCAGCAAGCGGCTGATTTTCTCATCGGAAGGATTTTTCTTCTCTGCGATGACACTCAGATCGGCGGGCGAAAGCGAGAAGAAAGCAATCTCGGATGCGGATGCAAATCCGGATACAAGCAGGAGCAATCCAGCCAATACAATGGCTATAATGGCCGAAACAGAAGGGGTATGTACGGAAATACCGTTAAATACATCTGCCAATTGGCATAAAAAAGCGTCTGGGTCCAAAGAATCTGGTTTTAGTTAAACAATTAGAACGGCAAATCGTCCGTCTGGTTAGTAGGCGCGGAAGCTGCCGGTGATGAAGCAGCCTGTTGGGATGGCTGAGCGGGCTGTGACGGTTGCGCAGGGGCAGCCGAAGGGTTGCGAGGAGAAAGCATCTCCATGTTGTCCACAAAAATCTCGGTCACATAACGTTTGATTCCGGCCTGATCATCGTAGGAACGGGTGCGAATCTTCCCCTCCACGTAGAGCTTGTCGCCCTTGTGAACATACTGGTCAACAATTTCGGCCAGACGATTGCGGAACACCAAGTTGTGCCACTCGGTACGGTCGGGAATCTGTGTACCGTTTTGCAGCGTATATCCCTTTTCGGAAGTGGCAAAAGGGACCTGTGCCACACATGTACCACCGTCATAGTAAGTCACCTTCGGATCTTGCCCGACATTACCCAGCAATATTACTTTATTTACCGACATAAAATTCCCTATTTATCAATTCGACGCCAAAAATAACAAGAATTATTACGCAATGCAAGAATAGCCCGCTACTTTTCACTCATATTTTTCGAGGAATGCATGTATCAGCTTAGGAACCGCGTATTGCCCAAGGTCTGCCGAAGGGACCCGAAGATAGGACGCGAACGAATGTGAATCTTCAGGTAATGCCACCTCGTAAAAATTGGCATAGATCACACGATGGGATAACACATGCTTCACTCCCCTGCATAATGTGCGCACCTGCGGCACCTCACCTTCGACAAACAGTTCACGAAACTGTGGCAACCCGAGAAACTCTGCTTCAGACAATTCACGGTCCGTTTCGATCAGGGGCAACTCAAACAGGTTCTTCCAAATATCGTCTCCCGTACGTTTATTAATATATGTGTACGCGCCTGCACGTACATATATATAATTGAAAAAGCGGTCGGTCGTTTTCGTCTTGTGCTGCTTCACCGGCAATTGCGCCACCCTGCCCTGCGCCAATGCCATGCAACTGTCGCACAAAGGGCAATACATGCACAAGGGCGATTGCGGCGTACACTGAATGGCACCGAAGTCCATGATGGCCTGATTGTAAGCAGCCGGACGGTTAACGGGAAGCATCTCCTGAGCCAGAGCAGCAAATGTCTTCTTGCCTTCGGTCGAGTCTATCGGCACATCGATGCCCCAATAGCGCGACAGGACGCGATAGACATTCCCATCGACCACCGCATAAGGCATGTCGTAGGCAAGCGAACAGATGGCTGCGGCTGTATAGTCGCCCACCCCTTTCAGGGCACGCACTTCCTCGTACGTATCGGGGAACACACCGTTCATGCTGCGTGCCGCCTCGTGCAGATTGCGCGCCCGCGAATAATAGCCTAAACCTTGCCAATACTTCATCACTTCGTCCTCGGAAGCCGAAGCCAAAGAACGAACGTCGGGAAAACGTTGCACAAAACGCAAAAAATAATCATATCCCTGCGACACCCGGGTCTGTTGCAAAATAATTTCTGAAACCCAAATCAGATAAGGATCTCTCGTATTTCTCCATGGCAAATCGCGTGCATTGTCCGCATACCACTTAAGCAATGTTTCACTAAAAATATTCATGACGCAAAAATAGTATATTTCCGAACCAGAAGAGCCTGCAGAAGCGACTTTTTCTAAAAATAGTCCGAAATATATTTTTCAGAGACGCGGAAAAGCTATATATTTGCAGTCCAAAAAATTAAGAAACAGTAATAACCATATTTGTAGAAAAAATGACTAAAGCTGACATTGTAAACGAAATTGCAAAAAACACCGGAGTTGATAAGACCACCGTACTTACAACCGTTGAAGCATTCATGGAAGCAGTAAAGGCATCCTTGTCAAGAGAGGAAAATGTTTACCTCCGCGGATTTGGTAGTTTTGTTGTAAAGAAGAGAGCACAAAAAACAGCTCGCAACATCTCCAAGAACACAACGATTATCATTCCGGAGCACAATATTCCGGCATTCAAGCCTGCAAAGACATTCACTCTTTCAGTGAAAAAATAATAAACAATAGTATTAACCCATAAAATTTTTAAAGCTATGCCAAGCGGTAAAAAGAAAAAAAGACATAAAATGTCAACGCACAAGCGTAAAAAAAGACTAAGAAAGAACAGACATAAAAGCAAAAAGTAAATCTTAGTCTGAAAGACAAGACAAAAGAACAAACTTGTGAAACAATATGTCTCGCGGGTTTGTTCTTTGTTTAAGTAATGAATTGTTCTAATAACAAGCCGACAAGAGCCCGAACAGGGAGATTCGATTTTTCCTTTTTTACCTCCTGCCAGCTTGTTTCCCGAATTAACGTATTATCAAACCAAAACAAAAGTAACGATTGTGACCAGCGAACTCGTTGTGGACGTACAACCCAAAGAAGTCTCCATCGCCCTGCTTGAGGACAAGCAACTGGTGGAACTCCAAAGCGAAGGAAGAAACCTTTCTTTCTCCGTGGGTAACATGTATTTGGGGCGTGTCAAGAAGTTGATGCCCGGCCTGAATGCCTGCTTCGTGGACGTGGGTTACGAGAAAGACGCTTTTCTTCACTATTTGGACTTAGGTCCGCAATTCAACTCGTTAGAGAAATACGTAAAGCAAACTTTAAGCGACAAGAAGAAAATCAACCCTATCACCAAGGCGACCATACTCCCCGACCTTGAAAAAGACGGCACGATAGCCAACACACTCAAGGTAGGCCAGGAAGTAGTGGTGCAGATTGTCAAGGAACCTATTTCGACCAAAGGTCCCCGACTGACTTCCGAGCTGTCTTTTGCCGGAAGGTACCTCGTGCTGATTCCTTTCAACGACAAGGTTTCCGTATCGCAAAAAATTAAATCGAGCGAAGAACGCGCCCGCCTCAAGCAACTGCTGATGAGCATCAAGCCGAAAAACTTCGGCGTCATCGTCCGCACCGTAGCCGAAGGAAAACGGGTAGCCGAACTCGACGGAGAACTTAAAGTATTGCTGAAACACTGGGAAGACGCCGTAGTAAAAATACAGAAAGCCACCAAATTCCCCACTCTGATTTACGAAGAAACCAGCCGCGCCGTAGGACTGTTGCGCGACTTGTTCAATCCTTCGTTCGAGAACATCTACGTCAACAACGAAGCCGTGTTCCACGAAATCAAGGATTACGTAACTCTCATTGCCCCTGAACGGGCAGGAATCGTGAAACTGTATAAAGGCGCCCTACCCATCTACGACAATTTTGGCATCACCAAGCAGATTAAATCCTCTTTTGGAAAAACCGTTTCATACAAAAGTGGTGCCTACCTGATTATTGAGCATACTGAGGCGCTTCACGTAGTAGATGTGAACAGCGGTAACCGCACCAAGAATGCCAACGGGCAGGAGGCCAACGCACTGGAAGTGAATCTGGGAGCTGCCGACGAACTGGCACGCCAACTGAGACTCCGCGATATGGGAGGCATTATCGTCGTGGACTTTATCGACATGAACGAAGCCGAGAACCGGCAAAAGCTCTACGAGCGCATGTGCCAGAACATGCAAAAAGACAGGGCACGTCACAACATCCTGCCCCTGAGCAAATTCGGGCTGATGCAGATCACGCGCCAACGGGTGCGCCCGGCAATGGACGTCAACACAACGGAAACCTGCCCCACCTGCTTCGGTAAGGGGACCATCAAGTCGTCCATCCTCTTTACAGATGCCCTGGAAAGCAAAATAGACTATCTGGTAAACAAGCTGAAGATAAAGAAATTCTCGTTACACATCCACCCGTACATCGCCGCCTACATCAATCAGGGCTTCATGTCCCTGAAACGGAAATGGCAGATGAAGTACGGATTTGGCATTAAAATCATTCCCAACCAGAAACTCGCGTTTCTGCAATATATCTTCTACGACCCGCAAGGCGAAGAGATAGATATGAAAGAGGAAGTAGAAATCAAATGAAACAAGCGGCTATGTCTCTCCCCAAAAGGGCATAGCCGCTTTTCTTTTCCCCATTCGGCATTTCTCCATCGGTATTGCCAATCACCCACCATCCAACCGTCACACCGGTTTTTCCGTCCGTTCCCTCCCGTGGAAACGGCCGTAACCATTAGAGGGAACGGGAATTCCCTCAGTAGGAAACGCGCGTTCCCTAACGAGGAAACGGCAGTTTCCTCTTATAGAAACAGGAGGAAACTGCCGTTGTCTGATTTACAATGACTTAATCGGAATATAAAATAAGCCGTTATCGGGCGAAGCGGATAAGCTCCTACGTCCAACGACGCTCGAGAACATAATCATCGAAATACTCGTCGAGCTCGACACCCAGCGAACGGGCAATGTGCACAATCTGCTGTTGCTCTGACGGAGACAGCAGACGCTCTCCGCGGCGGGTCAGGTAATAGTTCTTCCGCCCCAGACAGCTAATGACGCGATTGCGGAAAGTACCCGCCACGCCCAGCGTCAACGCCTTCACCGTACGCATGAAACCACGGGCATAGCGCACGGGCTCGTCGGACAAGTAATATCTGCACGCTGCTTCACCCTCGACCGTCCGGCAAGGGTTCAACATCCGGAAAGACTCCAGCTGTGACGGCAGATGACAATAGGCCAGATGTCGCAAACACCTTGATGACTTGCCGCAACACGTAGCACCGCAATGCAGAAAGCCATGCGGCACCTTGGTATAATCGAATGAATCGTCGTTCATAATCCTTCTCTGTTTTATAACGCCATGCGATAGATTTCCTCCGTATCGGCCGAGGTCAGTTTCACATAGTTGCCTACCGTAATGCCTTTGTTGCGATGCAGGTTGGCCACTAACGTGTCGATGTCGGGATGCTCGATGCCCAGTTCCTTGAAGCTGACAGGCAAGCCGATGTAACGGAAGAAGAACTTCAGGTGCAATACGCCGCTCAACGCCATCTCCAACAGATCGTCCGACTGGGGCACGCCAAATACGCGATTGGCAAACTGAGCCACCTTCTTCGGGTTGCGTTCGGCCACAAAAGCCATCCAGGCAGGCACGATCACAGCCAGACCGGCACCGTGAGTGACGTCGTAAAGGGCGCTGACTTCGTGCTCCAGGAAGTGCGAAGCCCAGTCTTCCTCGCGCCCCACTCCGCACGTACCGTTGTGGGCAATGGTGCCACACCACATGATGTTGGCACGTGCATCGTAATCGGTCGGATTGCTTTTCAGCCGATAAGCCTCCTTGATGATGGCCAGCAGGGTACCTTCGCACAGGCGGTCGCTCACCTCAACACCTTCGGTATTCGTGAAGTAACGCTCCATGATGTGCACCATCATGTCGGCAATGCCACTGGCTGTCTGATAAGCCGGCAGAGTGTATGTCAGTTCGGGGTTCATGACAGCAAACACCGGACGCAGCACTTCCGGAGCACGTATGCCCAGCTTCTGCAGCGTGACCGAATGAGTGATGACCGCATTGCCCGAACCTTCGCTTCCGGCAGCTGGAATGGTAAGAACCACGCCCACCTTCAACGCTTTGGTAATGGCAGCTTTGCCAATGTAGAAATCCCAGAAGTCGCCCTCGTAAAGTGCCCCTACTGCGATGGATTTGGCTGTGTCGATCACCGAACCGCCGCCTACGGCTAGCAACAGATCGACTTGCTGTTCGCGGCAGAGACGGATGCCTTCATACACTTTCACTTCGGTAGGATTGGGCTGTACGCCTCCCAACTCGCAATAGGCTACGCCGGCAGCCTGCAACGACAATTCCACCCGGGCAAGCAGACCGCTCCTCTGGACGGAGCCTCCGCCATAGACTATCATCACACGGGTAGCACCGTACTTGCGCACCAGGCTACCTGTTTGCGATTCCGTGTCCTTCCCGAATACAAACTCGGTAGGACTGTAAAACACGAAATTGTTCATAACTGTAATAAGATGGTATTAGTTTTTAGTAAAGAAATGATTGTTCAACTCTGTCAGCTCGCCTTTATTTATAGAACACAAAATAAACGGCCAGCACCAGGCAGATGAAAGCCACAAAGTGATTCCAGTGCAAGGCCTCGCCCTTGAACAAGACCGTAGTAAACACCGTGAACACGATAAGCGTAATAGCTTCCTGAATAACCTTGAGCTGCATCAGCGAAAAAGGTCCGCCATTGCCGACAAAGCCGATACGATTGGCTGGCACCTGACATGAATATTCGGCCAAGGCAATGCCCCACGAAAAGAGAATTACCGCATAAAGCGGCCAGTTTGAAATGATTTTTGCCTCCTGCAACTTCAGATGCCCGTACCAGGCAAACGTCATGAAGATGTTGGACACGATAAGAAGTAAAATTGTGTAAAGTCCTTTCATTTTGCTTATTCTTAAATTATTTCGTTATTATGATTTCTGTCTCTCCAACCGACTTCGGTCATCGTTTTTATCCTCTTTTGTGCGGCAATAGTTCGTCTTGAACATTGGACATGCTTCCCCAAAGGCTGTAGCGCGCTTCGGGATTCATCGCCTCCAGCTGTTTCAGCACGTCTTTCATCGAACTGCGATGCGAATCGTGTTCGTAGGGACAATTCTTCACCTGCTTTCTGAATCCGCGCACACGGGCCAGTTCCTCCAAATCTGATTCGTGCACCAGACACATGGGGCGAATAATGGTCATATCGAACTTCTTCATCACCAGACGGGGTGGCATGGTTCCGAAAGCGCCCTGAAATGTGATGTTCATCAACAACGTTTCCAAGATATCATCCATATGGTGCCCCAAGGCTATTTTATTGCACCCCTGTTCCTTGGCCACCGTAAAAAGAGCCTTGCGCCTGTTCCACGAACAAAGAAAACACGGCGACTTGCGGGTATCGGTCGAAGCGTCAAACCCGGTCTCGTAAGTCACAAGAGGCACCCCCCACGATTCGGCATAGCGGCGCAGATAGTCGGTATCGCTTTCGTACGCAATGTTTTTCATCACCACATGAGCTGCAACCACCGAAAATCTCGGCTTATAAATGCGTGCACGGCGTGCCAGCAATTCGACCAGCGCCAACGAGTCCTTTCCGCCCGAAAGACCGATGAGAATCTTGTCACCCTCTTCGATGAGCCCATACTCCACTACCCCTTTGGCAAACCGCTTTTCGATGCGGCGGAGCATTTTTTCTTCTTCTGTGTACTTTGCCATAACCTGTGAAAATCGGGCACAAAAATAACGCAAAAGAATGATTTAAAGAAGAATTAACATAATAGAATCACCGAAAAAGGCTTTATTCGCGATTAATTTGTATTTTTGAACTTTTGATAGCATAATGAATACAATAAAAATATGAAAAAGAAATATATCCTGTTGCTTTTCTCCTGCCTGCTGGGCACCGGTGCCTACTCGCAAACGCTGGCCAAAGCCAAAGAGCTGTACGAGAAAGGCGAATATGCCCAGGCGAAACCGGCATTTCAACGCTTCGTCAAATCAAATCCGTCGAACGGCAACTACAACCTGTGGTACGGTGTGTGCTGCCTGAAGACCGACGAGGCAGAAAAAGCTGTCAAGCCTCTGGAGATAGCCGTCAAGCGGCGTGTTCCCAGCGGACAACTCTATCTGGCACAAGCTTACCACCAAGTATATCGCTTCGAAGATGCCGTCGAAGTGTACGAAGAATACATCGCCGAGCTGAAAAAGCGCAAACGCTCGACCGACCTGGCGGAAAGCCTGCTGCAGCAGAGCAAGATAGGATTGCGACAGCTCAAAGGTGTGGAAGAAGTGTGCATCATCGACAGCGTGGTTGTGGACAAAAAAGACTTCCTGAAGGCTTACAAGATAGGACCGGAAGCCGGCAAACTGTTCATGTACAACGAATATTTCAAAGACCGGAAACCTTGCGAAACGACTGTCTATGAAACCGAGCTCGGCACCAAAATCTACTATGCCGAATACTTGCCCGAGGACAGTACTCTGAACATCCTGGCAAGCAACAAACGACAAGACTCGTGGAGCAAAGGTACCCCCCTGCCCGGTGCCATCAATGAAGGAGTAAATGCCAACTATCCCTACGTGATGTCCGACGGCATCACCATCTATTACGCGGCCGACGGTCCCGCATCGATAGGAGGATATGATATTTTTGTCACACGCTACAACACGGAGAACGCCACCTATCTGAATCCACAAAACGTCGGCATGCCCTTCAACTCGCCCTACAACGACTACATGTACGTGGTCGATGAATACAACAATCTGGGATGGTTCGCTTCCGACCGCCATCAGCCCGAAGGTAAAGTGTGCATCTACGTGTTCATCCCCAATGCCACCAAGCAAGTATATAGTTACGAAAATACGGATCATGAAAAACTGCTTGCCTTGGCGCGCCTGAGTTCCATCAAACAGACGTGGACCGACAACAATCTTGTAGCTGAAGCCCGTCAACGGATGAAAAACATCGAAACCGAAAAGACTGAGGTTAAACAGAAACACGATTTCGAGTTCATTGTCGATGACCGGACCGTCTATTACCAAATGGCAGACTTCCGCTCGCCACAAGCCAAGAAGGCCTTCCAGAACTACCGTCAGTTAGAAAACAGCTATGCCCAACAAAGCAATAAACTCGAAAACCTGCGCAAACGTTACGCATCGGCCACACAAGCTGAAAAAGAAAAAATGGCTCCCGGCATGCTTGACATCGAAAAACGCATCGAACAACTGGCCGACGACATCGAACGGACTGCCATACAAGTGCGTCAGTTAGAGAAAGGACTTAAATAAAACCATATAAGGAAAAACACTATGGACATACTTATCATTGCCGTACTGATCGTGGCCGCCATCATCCTCTTCCTGGTGGAGCTGTTCGTCATACCCGGAATCAGCATCGCAGGCATCCTGGCAGGGGGTTGCATCATCTTTGCCAATTACTATGCCTTTGCCCACATGGGAACAGTGGCCGGATTTATCACCTTAGCCATATCGGCATTAGGATGTATCGGTTCGCTGATACTGTTCATGCGGTCGAAAACATTAGATAAGCTGGCACTGAAAGAAGACATTTCGTCGAAAGTAGATCGCACCGCCGAAGCCAAAGTAAAGGTAGGCGACACAGGCATTAGCACCACTCGCCTGGCACTGATCGGATATGCCGAAATAGGAGGCGACATCGTCGAAGTGAAGTCGGCCGACGGCCTGCTGGACGAGAAAACTCCCATCGTTGTGACCCGCATCACCGACGGCGTCATACTGGTGGAAAAGCAAAAATGAAATCAAAAAGAAAGAATCAAAAAATCTAAGAACTAACCGTTTAAAAAACTAAAGCAATGGACACAAGCTCACTGTATCTGACTGCTTTCCTTGTCGTGGGAGGCATCATCTTTCTGGTACTTTTTTTCCATTACGTACCCTTCTTCCTCTGGCTTTCGGCCAAGGTATCGGGAGTGAACATCTCGTTGGTGCAACTCTTCCTGATGCGCATCCGTAACGTGCCGCCTTATGTCATCGTGCCCGGACTGATCGAAGCCCACAAAGCCGGACTGAACAACATCACCCGCGACGGGCTCGAAGCCCACTATCTGGCAGGCGGACATGTAGAAAAAGTGGTTCACGCACTGGTATCGGCAGCCAAAGCCAACATCGACCTGCCCTTCCAGATGGCCACTGCCATCGACCTGGCCGGACGTGACGTATTCGAAGCCGTACAGATGTCCGTAAATCCCAAGGTGATCGATACTCCGCCTGTCACCGCCGTAGCCAAAGATGGTATCCAGCTCATCGCCAAGGCTCGCGTCACCGTACGCGCCAACATCCGTCAACTGGTAGGTGGTGCCGGCGAAGACACCGTACTGGCTCGCGTAGGCGAAGGTATCGTATCGTCCATCGGTTCGAGCGAAAGCCACAAGTCGGTACTCGAAAATCCCGATTCCATCTCCAAACTCGTACTCCGCAAAGGACTGGATGCAGGTACCGCTTTCGAAATTCTCTCCATCGACATTGCCGATATTGACATAGGCAAGAACATCGGCGCTGCCCTTCAGATGGATCAGGCCAACGCCGACAAGAACATCGCCCAGGCTAAAGCCGAAGAGCGCCGCGCCATGGCCGTAGCCAGCGAACAGGAGATGAAAGCCAAAGCTCAGGAAGCCCGTGCCAAGGTAATAGAAGCCGAAGCCGAAGTACCCAAAGCCATGGCCGAAGCCTTCCGCAACGGCAATCTGGGTATCATGGATTACTACCGCATGAAAAACATTCAGGCTGATACCGATATGCGCGAAACCATCGCCCGCCCCACTACGGGAGGGAATGGACAACCAATGAATAAATAACTCCAAACAACAAGCTACAAGCCATAAGTTTTGCGTCGGTTCATCATCCCAACAGCGAGGAAAAAAACCGGAAACTTATGGCTCGTAGTCCCATAATCCCATTAAAAACTTTTGCTTATGAAGAAATATTTTCCCCCTTCCGAACTGATTATCAACGAAGACGGTTCTGTTTTCCACTTGCATGTAAAGCCTGAATGGCTGGCCGATAAAGTAATCCTTGTGGGCGATCCCGGTCGTGTAGCCCTCGTTGCTTCGCATTTTGAAAATAAAGAGTGCGAAGTAGAGAGCCGGGAATTTCATACCATTACCGGCAGCTATCAGGGGAAACGCATCACTGTAGTATCTACCGGCATCGGATGTGACAACGTGGACATCGTAATGAACGAACTTGACGCGCTGGCCAATATCAATTTCCAAACGCGCGAAGAGAACGACTGCTTCCGCCAGCTTGAAATCGTACGTATCGGTACATGCGGCGGTCTTCAACCCTATACTCCCGTAGGTACTTTCATTTGTTCTGAAATCTCTGTTGGCTTCGACGGCCTGCTCAACTTCTATGCCGGACGCAATGCCGTTTGCGACCTGCCCATGGAACGTGCCTTGCTGAACCACTTAGGATGGAGCGGCAACCTTTGTGCACCTGCTCCGTACGTGATCCATGCAGACAAGGAACTGGTAGAACGCATTGCCCGTCAGGACATGGTACGCGGTGTAACGGTGGCATGCGGAGGATTTTTCGGTCCGCAGGGACGCCAACTCCGTATTCCTTTGGCCGACCCACATCAGAACGAGAAAATTGAAAGCTTCGAGTATCAGGGACACCGCATCACCAACTTCGAGATGGAGAGTTCGGCACTGGCCGGACTGAGCCGACTGATGGGGCACAAAGCTACTACCGTTTGCATGGTCATTGCCAACCGACTGATCAAGGAAGCCAATACTGGTTACAAGAATCAGATAGACGACCTGATCAAAGCAGTATTAGACCGCATCTAACAGTTTCCTAAAAAAAATAAAACTAACTCAAGTTTCGCAAATGCTCAACTTGCAGAAGTTAAAGGAGTTAGAAGAAGTTATCGCCCACGATGGTGGGCTTAGGAGTTAAAAGCCAATAGATTAAGTGCATGGCTTGTATCCTTTTCACAAAGGTATTGGCTTAACTCCTTAACTTCTTAACTCCTTAACTACAACCTATTAATAAACTTGCGAAACTAAAAACTAAATAAATGGAAGCAAGTTTCAAGACCAATGAAAATATGAGTAAAGAGGAACGCTATCAGGCGTTCCTCACCCAATTTGCACCACTGATCGAAGGCGAGACCAATGCCGTAAGCATACTGGCCAATACGTCAGCAGCACTGAAGGAGGCTTTTGATTTCTTTTGGGTAGGCTTTTATATGGTGAATGACGACGAACTGCACTTAGGACCCTTCCAAGGAAGCGTAGCCTGCTACCGCATCAGGAAAGGCCGTGGTGTATGCGGTACTGCATGGGCAGAAGAAAAGACTCAAGTCGTAGCCGATGTTGACCTCTTCCCCGGCCACATAGCATGCAGTTCGCTCTCACGTTCCGAGATTGTAGTACCTGTCATGGGCAACGGAGAAGTAAAAGGAGTACTTGATATCGACAGCGACCAGCCAGCTACCTTCGATGAAACCGACCGTCAATATTTAGAGGAAATAGTTCACATACTCTCCAAAGCTCTCTATCCACAGCCATAATTCTTCTCCCAAGATTTTACGATGTTACGCGAATAACGTATCTTTGCAAATCAAAAGAGAACAGTTTTTTCAGAGAGGTAAACCAACGTGAACATACAACTATCTAACGATACCATTTGTGCCATAGCCACTGCCCCGGGCGGTGCTATCGGCATCATACGTGTGTCCGGTCCACAAGCCATCATCATCACCGACCGAATTTTCACTCCTGCTACAGGTAAGTCTTTGAACGAACGGCCTGCCTATACCTTAGCCTTTGGCCAAATCCATACGGATGCAGACGAAGTAGTGGATGAAGTATTGGTCAGCCTCTTTCGTGCTCCTCATTCGTACACGGGCGAAGATTCCGTAGAGATTTCATGCCACGGATCTTCGTACATTCTCCAACAAGTCATGCAACTTCTCATCAGAAACGGATGTCGTGCTGCAGGTCCGGGAGAATATACCCAACGGGCCTTTCTGAATGGCAAAATGGATCTGAGTCAAGCCGAAGCGGTAGCCGACCTGATAGCCTCAACTTCGGCTGCTACCCACCGCATGGCCATGAACCAGATGCGAGGCGGATTCAGTCGTGAACTCGCGCAATTACGGGACAAACTTCTGCACCTCACCTCACTCATGGAATTGGAACTGGACTTCAGTGATCATGAAGAACTGGAATTTGCTGACCGTTCGGAGTTACAGTCCATCGCATCCCAAATAGAAACAGTGATCAGCCGTCTGGCCAACTCGTTCAGTGTAGGCAACGCCCTTAAAAACGGTGTTCCCGTAGCTATCGTAGGCGAAACGAATGCAGGTAAATCGACCTTACTGAATGCCCTTCTGAACGAAGAACGTGCCATTGTAAGCGACATCCATGGTACCACACGCGACGTCATCGAAGATACTCTGAACTTAGGAGGCATCACCTTCCGCTTCATCGACACGGCCGGCATACGTGATACACACGATACCATTGAAAGCTTGGGTATTGAACGTACTTTCCAAAAGCTTGACCAGGCCGACATCATCCTGTGGGTCATTGATGCGACATGTGCTCATGAGCAATACCACCAGTTGGCTGAAAAGATATTGCCCCGATGCGAAAACAAACACCTCATCCTGGTAGTCAACAAGGCGGATCTGGTCCCTCAGGCCTCATCCATCACTTTCGATAGCCTGCCTAAAGACATCCGCGTCATTCCCCTTGCAGCCAAACAGAAAAAAGGCCTAAATGCCCTCCAGAAGCTACTCATCGACTTTGCTGCCCTACCCGATCTTTCACAAACCGACATAGTCGTAAGCAATATTCGACATTACGAAGCCTTGACCCATGCCCTCTCTGCCATCCATCGCGTACAGGAAGGACTTTCTACCAACCTTTCCGGTGACTTCATCAGTCAGGATCTACGCGAATGCCTGTACCACCTCGGCGAAATAGTAGGTGGAACTATCGAGACGGATGAGGTGCTGGGGAATATATTTAAGAATTTTTGCATCGGCAAGTAACTATCTGATTATCAATGAATTAAATTGATTATAATCGATTAATATGGCGCTCTTTACAGGGCGCCTTTTTTGTTGCTCTACTGTCAATATTAGTCATTTATAAGCTTTGTACATCATCTTTTTGTACCGTTTTTGTACCACGAAGCAAAATTCCGGCATTTTACGCTGGACAGATTGTGGAGTGAGTTTACGCCATTTTACAGAATTTTACGGGATTATACAGATTATTGGGTGAAATAAAGCGAAATAAAATGAAAAGTAGAATTGAAATTAAAAGAATTTGTGCCTGGTGCGGTAAAGAATTTATTGCCTACAAAACGACGACAAATTGTTGTTCCCATAAGTGTGGAAACGCATTATATAAGAAACGTAAGCGTGATGCAGCAATAATTGCCAATAATAATTTAACTGAAAAAATTGTTACAGAAAAACCTATTGAGAAGATTAAAGACAAACCTTTTCTGACTATTACAGAAACTGCAATTTACCTTGGAGTAACAAGACCAACAATATATGGTTACCTTAAACGAGGCGATCTAAAAGCAACACGTATAGGAACTAAATTTCTTTTAAGCAAAGATGACATAAACAATATGTTTAACCATCCTGCAGATTTTAAGTTGCCACCTAAGGAAAAACAAGCAATCACAGAATTTTATACTACAGCTGAAATTATAGAAAAATTCAATGTTAGCGAATCATGGATATTTGTGATGGCTAGGAAAAATAAAATTCCCAAAACGTTCAATCGTGGTAAGACTTACTGGAGTAAAAAGCATGTTGATGCTTATTTTTCCT
>CAJKOW010000028.1 GCA_905201685.1 uncultured Bacteroides sp.
ACGCAATATGCTTGATACATTATGGGATTACCAACCTGAAATATCCGCTGACCCAAAATAATCACTCCTATCACATTTTCAGATAAAAATCATGAGTTAAATTTATATACTCTTGACTATATCCTCCCGTAGCCTGTTCGATACACAATTCTTCATCGACACATTCTCTGTCCTCGAAAGAAAAAGCCAGCATGACCCGACGACAAGGCTTCCCGGGTTTGGTAAAAACACGCATGCGTCGCACGGGATACAAATGATGCATCCAAGCAATATCCTCAACCACCTTCTCCACTTCGGACGGTATAATAATGACAACCAACCCATGGGCATGCAGCAAATGAGACGATTGACGAAACAACAAATCATAATTCAGACTACCTGCATGACGTGCCACAGAACGCTGTTCAGAAGGAGACTTCAAAGCATCCAGAAAATAGGGAGGATTGGATACGATGAGATCAAAAGCTATATCTGAACTATAATTCCGAAAATCACAACAACAGACCTCTATCCTATCCTTCCAAACAGAACGTCCGACATTCTCCCGTGCCTGCATTGCAGCGGCCTCATCAATCTCAACACCTACAATTCTGGCAGATTGTGTACGTTGTGCCAATTGCAAAGCTATCAGTCCCGTACCAGTACCTACATCTAATATATGTTCGCATCCATCCAAGGGAGCCCATGCTCCCAACAATACTCCATCGGTACCT
The DNA here is from genome assembly GCA_905201685.1 of uncultured Bacteroides sp. Lineage (GTDB taxonomy): Bacteria > Bacteroidota > Bacteroidia > Bacteroidales > Bacteroidaceae > Bacteroides. Next base: position 714 of record CAJKOW010000028.1, read on the forward strand.
ACCTTCATTGCACATTTATCATGCCACACAGTAAAATGTTTAAACTGGAAAAAGTTATTCGACATAGCGACCTAAATTATTAGAATCCAAAAATAAGCAAAGAAATGAAAGATTGAAGCATTTTGGCATCGTTTTTGTGTTTTTAAAGAGAAAGTAAGCTGTTATAATTGAAGAAATAGCTAAATTTGCGGCGCTTTATTGGCCAGCCAATATGACATAAACTAAAAAGCATAAAAATGAAGAAAAGACATTACCTAAGCGATATCGAAGACAGGCATGGGAACGGATTCTCCGTAATTGCTGATTTTGAAGGAAATGAGGAACAGTTGATGAACATTGAAGTAGATGACAACCTGCCGATATTGCCACTCCGCAACATGGTCCTATTCCCCGGCGTATTCATGCCTGTGTCAGTAGGAAGAAGTACTTCCCTAAAACTGATACGAGAAGCCGAAAAAAGAGGGAGCTATATAGGAGTAGTATGCCAAAAAATAGCTGAAACAGAATCACCTCAATACGAAGACCTACACAACATAGGTACCGTCGCCAAAATAGTACGTGTACTCGAAATGCCTGACCAAACGACAACAGTCATTTTGCAAGGGTCGAAACGTATGGAGTTAAAAGAAATCATAGAAACAACTCCCTACCTGAGAGGACGTATTCTTACATTGAATGAAGAGTTGCCCGAGAAAGGAGATAAAGAGTTTCAAGCTTTGGTAGAAGCAGTCAAGGACCTGACCATTCGATACATTCGGTCGTTGGATATGTTTCCGCAAGATTCTGCGTTTGCGATTAAGAATATCAGCAATCACTTGTTTCTCATCGATTTTATCTGCACCAACCTGCCACTGAAAAAAGATGAGAAAATTGAGCTGTTGCGCATCAACGAACTGCGTACGCGTACTTACCGCCTCTTGGAAATATTAAATCGGGAAGTACAACTGGCTGAGATAAAAGAATCCATCCAAATGCGTGCACGCGAAGACATCGATCAGCAACAACGCGAATACTTCCTACAGCAACAGATCAAAACCATTCAGGATGAACTGGGCGGAAATGGCCAGGAGCAGGAAATAGAAGAAATGCGTAAAAAGGCAGCAACCATGAAATGGAGTGCTGAAGTAAAAGCTACATTCCTTAAAGAAGTTGACAAACTGGAACGGACACATGCGCAATCGCCCGACTACAGTGTACAGCTGAACTATCTGCAAACCATGCTCAGCCTGCCATGGGGAATCTATACGACCGATAACCTCAATCTGACCAATGCAGAAAAGATCTTAAATAAAGACCATTATGGATTGGAGAAGGTAAAAGAGCGCATATTGGAGCACTTGGCCGTGCTGAAACTGAAAGGCGACATGAAATCACCGATAATCTGTCTGTATGGTCCTCCGGGAGTGGGAAAGACTTCACTGGGACGTTCTATTGCAGCAGCGTTGAAACGGAAATATGTACGCATGTCATTGGGAGGCGTACACGATGAAGCAGAAATACGCGGTCACCGTAAAACCTATATCGGTGCCATGCCGGGACGTATCATTAAAAACCTGATAAAGGCAGGCTCGTCAAATCCGGTCTTTATTTTGGATGAAATAGATAAAATTAATTCTGACCGTCAGGGAGATCCTTCTTCGGCCCTGCTCGAAGTTCTCGACCCTGAACAGAATATGGCTTTCCATGACAACTATCTGGATGTAGATTACGATTTGTCGAAAGTGATGTTTATCGCTACGGCCAATAACCTCAATACAATTCCGGGACCTCTGCTCGACCGTATGGAACTTATTGAAGTCAGCGGATACATCACTGAGGAAAAAATAGAAATAGCGCGCCGCCATCTTGTTCCCAAAGAGCTGGAAGCCAACGGTATGAAGAAGAATGATATCAAAATACCGAAAAGTACCTTGGAAATCATCATCGAATCATATACACGAGAAAGTGGTGTACGCGAACTGGAAAAGAAAATCGGGAAAATACTCCGCAAATCGGCCCGACAATATGCAACAGATGGCTATTTTGCCAAGACGGAAATCAAGCCCGGAGATTTGTACGAATTTCTGGGTGCACCGGAATATACACGTGACAAATACCAAGGCAACGAATATGCCGGCGTCGTAACCGGATTGGCTTGGACTGCCGTTGGAGGTGAAATTCTTTTTGTTGAAACAAGTCTGAGCCGTGGAAAAGGTGGCAAACTGACACTGACCGGCAATCTGGGAGATGTCATGAAAGAATCGGCTATGTTGGCACTCGAATACATCAAAGCTCATAATTCGCTGCTGAATATTGACGATGCTGTCTTCGAAAACTGGAATATACATATCCATGTCCCCGAGGGGGCTATTCCCAAAGATGGTCCTTCCGCCGGCATCACGATGGCAACCTCGTTAGCCTCTGCACTGACGCAAAGAAAAGTCAAGGCTAATCTGGCCATGACGGGCGAAATTACTCTACGTGGAAAAGTACTCCCTGTAGGTGGTATCAAAGAAAAAATTCTGGCAGCCAAACGGGCAGGAATCAAAGAAATTATCCTAAGCGAAGAAAACCGAAAAAATATCGAAGAAATACAAGAGATCTATCTGAAGGGATTGACCTTCCACTATGTGAAAGATATAAAAGAGGTGTTTGCCATTGCGCTGACCGATGAAAAGGTAGCCGATGCCATTGACCTTTCCGTAAAAAGTGATAAAACAGAAAAAGAAAAGGAATGACATTCGAGTTACAATATACAGATAGTAAAAGCAATGCACGTGCCGGACTGATAACAACCGATCACGGACAAATAGAGACTCCCATCTTTATGCCTGTAGGTACACTGGGAACCGTAAAGGGAGTTCATCTGACCGAATTGAAGAACGACATCAAGGCGCAGATCATTTTAGGAAATACCTATCATTTGTATCTGCGCCCCGGATTGGACGTTTTGGAGCAAGCCGGCGGACTGCACAAATTCAACGGTTTTGACCGTCCGATGCTGACAGACAGTGGAGGCTTTCAAGTGTTCTCGCTGGCCGGGATACGTAAGCTGCGTGAAGAAGGTGCTGAATTTCGCTCGCACATCGATGGAAGCAAACATATATTTACTCCTGAAAAAGTGATGGATATTGAGCGCACCATAGGTGCCGACATCATGATGGCTTTCGATGAGTGCACTCCCGGTGACGCTGAATACGACTATGCAAAAAAATCGATGGAACTGACCCATCGCTGGTTGGACCGATGCATTAAACGTTTCAACGAAACCGAGCCCAAGTATGGTTATCATCAGGCCCTTTTTCCCATTGTTCAGGGTTGCGTCTATCCAGACCTCCGAAAGCGGTCGGCCGAATTCATCGCCTCAAAAGAGGCTGAAGGCAATGCCATCGGCGGCCTGGCTGTAGGTGAGCCAACTGAAAAGATGTACGAAATGATAGAACTGGTCAATGAAATTCTGCCCAAAGACAAACCCAGATATCTGATGGGAGTGGGTACACCGATCAATATTCTGGAAGGCATCGAACGTGGCGTAGATATGTTTGACTGCGTAATGCCCACCCGCAACGGTCGTAACGGCATGCTCTTTACCAAAGACGGCATCATGAACATGAGGAACAAGAAGTGGGAAACAGACTTTTCACCCATCGAAGCCGACGGAGCATCCTACGTAGATACATTGTATTCGAAAGCTTATCTGCGCCACCTATTCCATGCACAGGAACTTCTGGCAATGCAAATAGCTTCAGTACATAATTTGGCTTTTTATTTATGGTTAGTGGGCGAAGCCCGCAAACATATCATCGCCGGCGATTTCTCGACCTGGAAACCGATGATGGTACAACGCATATCGACGAGATTATGAGAAAAATAGACTGGAAGATAATCAATAGAATTAAACTGCCCAAAGGGAAGTTCCTGAAACGACTGGATTATTATATCATCAAGAAATTTCTGGGAACTTATATATTCGCCATCGCGCTGATCATCTCCATCGCGGTAGTATTCGACTTCAACGAAAAGATGGACCGTTTCATGTCGCACGAAGCGCCATGGAAAGCCATTATTTTCGACTACTACATGAACTTTATCCCATATTTTGCGAATCTGTTCAGTCCTTTGTTTGTTTTTATTGCAGTTATCTTCTTTACGTCCAAACTGGCCGAAAATTCAGAAATCATAGCCATGTTCTCCACCGGCATGAGCTTTAAGCGAATGCTTCGCCCATATATGGTTTCGGCCGCTATCATTGCTATCGTCACGTTCTGCCTGGGATCCTATGTTATTCCAAAAGGTAGCGTCACCCGTATTAATTTCGAGGATAAGTATTACAAACCGCGTAAAAGTAATACGGCACGCAATATTCAATTGGAAGTCGATAGCGGCGTTATCGCCTACATAGACCGCTACGAAGACTACAGCAAAACCGGATACCGCTTTTCGTTGGACAAATTCAAAGGCAAACAATTGGTTTCGCATCTCACTGCCAGAGCTATCACTTATGATACAACAGCCGTTCACAAATGGACCATTAAGGATTACATGATTCGCGAGATGGATGGCATGAAAGAAAGCATTTCCAAAGGAAGCCGCATCGACACGACACTTTTTATGGAACCCGCCGACTTCCTTATCATGAAAAACCAGCAGGAAATGCTGACCAGTCCTCAATTAAGTGAGTACATCGACCGGCAAAAGCAACGCGGTTTTGCCAATATCAAAGAATTCGAAATTGAATATCACAAGCGAATAGCCATGTCGTTTGCTTCGTTCATTCTGACACTGATTGGCGTTTCCCTGTCCTCCAGAAAGACCAAAGGCGGAATGGGGTTACATTTAGGTATAGGACTTGCCCTTAGCTTCTCCTACATCCTCTTCCAAACCATTGCCTCGACATTTGCGGTAAACGGTAACGTACCTCCAATGATTGCAGTTTGGATTCCTAATATATTGTACACGTTTATTGCACTTTACCTCTATAAGAAGGCACCAAAGTAAATACTACCTCTTGATTTTTTCCCAGTTAGGAAATAATATTCCTCCAGTTAGGAAATAATTTTTCCCCAACTGGGAAAAAATAAAACCAAGTTCTTCGACATTGCATATAAAAAATAAGCTCCTCCGACTTCCGCTTTGCGCAGTAGTCGGAGGAGCTTTTTTGTTGTATACATTTCCTCTTTTGTCCTATCCTTCTTAAAGTTCGGAAAGTGAACTTAAGAAAGACTTCCCACTTTCTTCTTACAAGTTTCTCCATACTCCCCTATTCAGCAATAGAAGCGAAGTACTCAATTCAAGTAAGCCGAAAGCTCAGCAGCAGAGATGTTTTTGGCAATTATCACACCATTATCATCCAGTAAATAGTTAGAAAATCCGCGGCCTAAACGATATTTCTTATACAAGCCTGAAGATTCACCCTTAGTTTCCACGAAACAAGTGGGCGTAACTATTTGATCCTTACGAACGGTTTCCTCAAAAATTGATTTATACTCATCGAATGAAACAGAAACCATTTCTACATTTTTATTAGCCGAAGAACGAAGCACATTATTCAAACTTGCATTTTGCATACGGGACTGTGCATCGTAACTGGCCCAAAAGCTAAGCAACACGTAACGACCTTTCAAGTCGGAAAGCTCGTGTACCTGTTGGGCAGCCGACATAGTTTGGATTTCAAAATCCGGGGCTATGTCTCCCACACTCAAACCTCCCGTCGGTTTGTCTTTTTCTACAAAAGATGTCAAGGAACTTATTAGTAATACAACAAAAACCCATTTTACATACTTCATGTAATATGATTTTAGTTAATACCATCCGAGCCTGCACCTAAGGCAGTGATTTCTTCCCGGAACATTGTCTTTAAGGCCCGAATAGCAAAAAACATCTGATATTCAAAGCCTTTTATTATGAAATCGGAGGCAAAGGTAAACATTTCTCAAGGTACAATCCAAATAAACAAGAGAAAAAGTCATTTTTTAACACCATATTTTTATGTTATTTAGCATAAATCGAAAGTTTTTCTTTACTTTTGCCCTGCAAAAACACCAATAACAGAAATTCTTTATGCAACAGTCTATGAACACCGAACTTATACTGATACGAATCACTGGTGAAGATCGCCCCGGTCTGACAGCCTCCATCACGGAGATTCTGGCAAAATACGATGCAACGATTCTGGACATCGGCCAAGCCGATATACACAACACTCTATCCCTCGGAATTTTATGTATGACAGAAGAACAACACTCCGGCTTCATCATGAAGGAATTGCTGTTTAAAGCCTCTTCATTGGGAATAACTATCCGATTCTACCCCATTTCCACCAAGGAGTACGAAGACTGGGTTGGCATGCAGGGAAAAAACAGATACATCCTGACCTTATTGGGACGCAAGTTATCCGCCCGGCAAATCTCAGCCGCCACCCGTATTCTGGCCGAACAAGGGTTGAACATCGATGCCATTAAACGACTTACAGGAAGAATTCCATTGAATGAATGCGAATCGCGTACACGAGCCTGCATCGAATTCTCTGTCCGGGGAACCCCTAAGGACCGCATAGCCATGCAAGAACAGCTAATGCGCCTGGCAAGTGAACTGGAAATGGATTTTTCCTTTCAGCTGGACAACATGTACCGCCGCATGCGCCGACTTATCTGCTTCGATATGGATTCTACCCTGATAGAAACAGAAGTTATCGATGAGCTGGCAATCCGTGCCGGAGTAGGCAACCAGGTAAAAGCCATTACCGAACGTGCCATGCGCGGAGAAATAGATTTCACTGAAAGTTTTCGCGAACGGGTAGCATTATTAAAAGGATTGGATGAATCTGTCCTGCAGGAAATCGCCGAGAATCTACCGATCACAGAGGGAGTGGACCGACTGATGTATGTCTTGAAAAAATATGGCTATAAGATCGCTATCCTCTCCGGTGGATTCACCTACTTCGGACAATATCTGCAAAAAAAATACGGAATAGACTATGTATATGCCAACGAACTTGAAATCATAGACGGCAAACTTACCGGTCGTTATTTGGGCGATGTAGTGGATGGCAAACGAAAAGCCGAACTCCTCCGCCTCATAGCCCAAGTCGAGAAAGTGGATATTGCTCAAACCATAGCCGTTGGCGACGGAGCGAACGATTTGCCGATGTTGGGCATTGCCGGACTTGGCATTGCCTTCCACGCCAAGCCCAAAGTCGTAGCCAACGCCAAGCAGTCGATCAACACCATCGGTTTGGACGGTGTACTTTATTTCCTTGGATTTAAAGATTCATATATCGACTTACCTAAATAAGTAATGCTGTACAATAACCACATGGGGTATTTCTTTGCCATAAATGTAGAATTTGCTATCTTTGCCTCAAATAAAATATAAACATGAAGTTTTCCGAACTACCTCTTAACGACCAGATACTTGATGCACTGGAAGCCATGCGCTTCGAAGATTGTACTCCGATACAGGAGAAGTCCATACCTGTCATACTCGATGGTAAAGACCTGATTGCCGTTGCCCAGACGGGTACAGGAAAAACAGCAGCCTATCTGTTGCCCATCCTGAATAAACTTTCCGAAGAAGAGTATCCAGAAGACGCCATCAACTGTGTCATCATGGCACCGACTCGAGAACTGGCTCAGCAGATAGACCAACAGATGGAAGGTTTCTCCTACTTTATGCCTGTATCCAGTGTTGCCGTCTATGGTGGTAATGACGGAATCTTGTTTGAACAACAGAAGAAAGGACTCACATTGGGTGCTGACGTTGTGATAGCTACTCCAGGAAGATTAATTGCCCATCTCAGTTTGGGTTATGTAGATCTTTCCCGGGTTTCGTTCTTTATATTGGACGAAGCCGACCGCATGCTCGACATGGGATTTTACGATGACATCATGCAAATCGTCAAATATCTACCCAAGGAACGGCAGACTATCATGTTCTCTGCTACCATGCCGGCCAAAATTCAGCAACTGGCTCAAAACATTCTCAACAATCCAGTAGAAGTTAAACTGGCCGTTTCAAAACCTGCCGATAAAATCATACAAGCCGCTTACATCTGCTACGAAAACCAAAAACTCGGTATTATTCGCGATCTCTTTAAAGAACAGACTCCGGAACGTGTTATCATCTTTGCTTCATCTAAACTGAAAGTGAAAGAAGTAACCAAAGCATTAAAGCAGATGAAACTGAATGTGGGTGAAATGCACTCTGACCTGGAACAGGCCCAACGTGAAGAAGTGATGTATGCTTTCAAAGCTGGAAAAATAAATATTCTGGTAGCTACCGATATCGTAGCACGAGGCATTGACATTGATGATATCCGTTTGGTGATCAATTACGACGTTCCACACGATTGCGAAGACTACGTTCACCGGATTGGCCGTACAGCCCGTGCCAATAACGATGGCGTAGCTATCACTTTTGTCAGCGAAAAAGAACAGTCAAGCTTCAAAACCATTGAAAACTTTCTGGAAAAGAACATCTATAAAATTCCTGTCCCCGAATCGCTTGGCGAAGCACCCGAATACCATCCCCATAACAATAACAATGGGAACAAGCGCAACGGTAAAAAAAGAAATAACGGAAAGAAAAGCTACAGAAAAAATGAAAAAAAGAATTAAGGATATTCCCTCTTAATTTCCTGTTGGCAAATATAGAACAATATCTCTATAAAGATATCTTCACTACATTATCAAATCCTATAGTGAGATTGATTAAATTGTACACCGAACTTTCCGGTATGCGTACTGCCGCACGATACTGATATCCGGCATCATCAACTCCTAAAAAGTCCATATCTGAAAGAATCGACTGTTCAAGAGTCTCGGCAGGAAGTACATCGGCAAACATCTTTTTGGTTATATCCTGACCGTACAACAACTCTTTACCTTTGTACACACATATATGAATGACATTGTCATAGTAGATATTATCAACGCCAATACCATCCTCTGAATAAGAAGTCCGCACAACTTTCATTCGTGAAGGGTTTATATAGACATAACCATGATATCGAATACCTTTGTGCATTACCACGCTATCTTTTTTTACCACCTCGTCTATCGTAGGTATGGCTTCGACTTCACGATTCGCAAAAATCAATGCATCCTCGGGATTCTCGGATTTATGCAGCTTTACAAGTACATCCGACAACGAATAAAACCAAAAGCTGTCCTCTGTCTGCCGACTGATTTTATAGGCTGTTAACGTATTCCCTTGCAAATAAAGCGTGTCATGAACAATCCGGAAAGCGACAGGAACATTTTGAGGGTCATCATAGTATATCGTATCTCCATTAACTCTCATCAACGGAATTTCCGTATCGTCGCTCAGCCATACACCTTGTAACATGTTCTTTGCAGTCAGATCTTCCTTCTGCTCAGTCAGGTTTTCCCTCGGTTTACTGCCACAAGCGACCAACAGTGCGACGCACATACACAATTCCACGATCAACACCCTATTCATGTTCCTCTCACTTTTATTTTTTCATATATTCCACTAAAAAACAAGCATCACAGCCTATCACTTATTCAAAATATACAGCATCTTTAAAGGCTACAGCTCGCCCGTCCTTTTCAGACAACATCAATTGCTCACCTCCTATCGGCCAGTCAATACCAATAGTTTCATCATTGTATTTGATTGATGCTTCCGCCTGAGGTGCATATACATTATCCACCTTATAGGTGAAAATAGCCTCCTCACTCAAGACCAAAAATCCGTGAGCAAATCCTCGGGGAATAAAAAACTGACGCTTGTTGTCTTCACTCAATTCGATACTCACATACTGACCGAAAGTAGGAGATGACTGACGTAAATCTACGGCTACATCCAATACCCTACCCTTTATGACACGTACCAGTTTGGCCTGACTGAACTCACCCTTTTGATAATGCAAACCACGCAATACACCATATGAAGATTTAGATTCATTGTCCTGAATGAAATGTACCTCACCTATGTTGGCCTTAAACTCTTCCTCCTTGAAAGCTTCCATAAAATAGCCACGAGCATCATTGAACACCTTCGGTTCAATCACCCACACACCGTCAATTTCTGTTTGAATATAATTCATCTTTCTGAATAAATTTATAACACAGTGCAAAATTAGGAATTTTTTTCATCAGCAGCCAATAAAATCCCTGTTGTTTATAATTTGTTGATAAGAAAAAATGCCTTGGAGTGTCCTATATCCAAGAATTCTGCTACTTTTGTAACATGATTGAATTAGCACAACATATAGAAGTTCTATTATTAGATAATGACTGTGTCATAGTCCCCGGATTAGGTGGTTTTGTGACTCATTATATACCAGCGACCAGAGTAAGCGAAGAAAATCTCTTTCTCCCGCCGACACGTATCATCGGCTTCAACCCACGCTTGACAATGAACGACGGGTTGTTAGCACAATCTTATGCTTTTGTCTATGGCACAACATTTCCCGATGCGACCAAAATGGTCGAACGTGACGTAAAAGCATTAGAGGAAATCTTACACGAAGAAGGGAAAGCAGAACTACCCAATATCGGAGAATTACGATGTTCCATTCATGGTACTTATGATTTTATGCCCTATGACAACAAAATCACAACCCCTTGTCTGTACGGTCTTGGCAGTTTCGAAATACAAGAACTTTCCAAGTTAAAGAATAGCGAAGAAGTAAGCAAGACCATCCCAATGCCACAGCATGTTACTACCCGAAAAAATGTAAGGCGGTGGGAAATCAAATTAAAGCGGTCATATCTATCTAACGTCATTGCTGTCATTATAGCCATTGTCTTGTTTTCCTTATCAGCACCAGTAGAAAATACAGAAATAGTAGAAGAAAACTACGCACGTTTTCTCCCCGAGGAGCTGTTCGAAAGGATTGCAAACCAATCATTGACAAGTACTCCTATTACAGTCAGCCAGAAAAACAAAAAAGAACAAACCAACAAACAAAATTCCGACAATGCCAACAGGAAAGTGGTAAAACCCATAGCAGTGAAAGAAGTTAAGGTAAAGGATGCAAAAAAAGTGCAGCCCACCTCCAGTACGCCTCATGCCACTCGCCCGGAACCCCAAGAAGCTCCTAAAACCAATTCAGCTTCTTCCACCCATCAATACTACATCATTGTAGCCAGTGTTGGTACTGAAAAAGATGCTAAAGCAATGGCTCAACAATTAAAACAAAAAGGCTTTAACAATGCACAGGCTGTAATTGGCGACGGAAAGATGAGAGTAAGTATCTGTTCTTGCGAAAGCGAAGAGAAAGCTTATAAAGAGTTGAACAGCATCCGTCAAAATGAAGCATATCAAAGTGCATGGGTGCTAAAAAGATAACTGCTAAATCATAAACATCCCGATCCAGTTTTTTCTGATTGTCGGTCAGGATGGAATCAAATTCAATAACCTTTGTATAAGTATGAAACGAGTTCGCTGTCCGAAATGTGAGAATTACCTGACCTTCGACGAAACCAAATACACCGAAGGACAATCCTTAGTCTTCATCTGCGACCATTGCAAAAAACAATTCAGCATCCGACTAGGAAAAACTCCGACCAAATTACCACGGAAAGAAGAAAAACAAGATGAAAAGGACTATATCGAATCATTTGGCAACATCACGGTGGTCGAAAACATATTTGGATTTAAACAAGTAATTCCGCTACAAGAAGGTGACAACACAATAGGACGTCGCTGCATTGGCACCCATATTAATACCCCCATTGAGACTTCAGACATGAGCATGGATCGTATCCATTGCATCATTAATGTAAAGCGTAACAAACAGGGACAACTCACCTATACCCTTCGCGATGCACCCAGCCTGACCGGGACCTTCCTCAACAACGAGATTTTAGGTGATAAAGACCGCATCCGTATCGAAGAAGGGGCCATTATCACAATTGGAGCTACCACATTCATCCTGCATACAGCAAAAGAAGCGGCAGAGTAACCTCTCGACCGCTTCTTTACTTTTTACTTATTTATAATCCGATTTTACCTCCAGAAGCCTAAGAATCTTCTTGGCATCAGCATACTGATATTAAAGGATACCCTTCACCGTTTCGAGCATTCCTTTCTCCTGAATTGAATTCAAAAAGCCTGTAAGCATATCTGTCAATCCGGGGATAGTATTTAAATCACCATGTTCTTTCCAGATCAGATCCTTAGCAGCCAAAACACCTTCAGCCACTTTTCTCGTATCTCCGGTAGCCCACAAATCCTTCAACAACTGCATGATTTCAGGAGCATCATTAGGAACAATTTCTTTACCGTCGGCACGAACACCACCTTTATAGTACGTAATAATTGCAGCCAGTCCTAAGACCAGACCTTTGGGCAATTCACCCTTACGTTCCAAATATACCTTCAGTCCCGGCAAATCGCGCGTCTGATATTTCGGGAATGAATTCAGCATGATACTTGTCACCTGATGATCAACATAAGGATTATTAAAACGCTCCAACACATCAGCCGCAAATTGCTTCAACTCATTCATGGGCAAATTTAATGTCTGCATCAATTCATCAAATTGCACTTTGTGAATATATTTACCGATAACAGGATGATTGCAGGCATCACGCACAATATCTACCCCACTAAGATAAGCCACCGGTGAAAGTACCGTATGAGGCCCGTTCAACAAAGTAACCTTTCTTTCATGATAAGGAGCTTCCGATTTTACGAAAAGGACATTCAATCCAGCCTTATCTGCAGGGAATTCATTGGCTAACTGACGCAAGGATAAATTTTCAGCAGCTTCTATCACCCACAAATGGAAGATTTCGGCTTGTACTACAAGATTATCTTCATAACAGATTTTTTTCTGAATCTGTGCAATCTCCTTACGCGGGAATCCCGGAACAATACGATCCACTAACGTCGCACACACATAACAATACTTGGTAAACCAATTCTTGAATTTCTCATAATCAGCACCCAAGTCATCCTTCCACAAATCAATATACTGATAAATACACTCTTTCAGATGATGACCGTTCAAAAAGATCAATTCACAAGGCATAATAATCAAACCCTTGGTCTTATCCCCCTTAAATGTCTTGAAACGACGGAACAGCAGCTGCGTCAACTTTCCCGGATATGAAGATGCCGGGGCATCATTTAACTTACAACTCGGATCAAAAGCTATTCCAGCCTCAGTCGTATTGGAAATAACAAAACGAATGTCCGGCTGATCTGCTAATGCCATAAATGCTGCATTCTGAGTATAGGGATTCAACGCACGACTGATGCAATCAATACGTGTTAAAGAATTAACGGCATTACCATTCAGGCGGCCTTGCAAATTAACATGATACAGACAGTCTTGCCCGTTCAGCCATTCAACCATTCCTTTCTCAATCGGCTGTACGATGACTACGCTACTGTTAAAATCAGTCTTCTGATTCATGTTATAAACAATCCAATCTACAAATGCACGAAGGAAATTTCCTTCACCAAATTGGATAATTCTTTCCGGTGCCACCGATTTCGGGGCTGTAAGTTTGTTTAGTGCTTTCATTTTCTAATTTTTATGGGTTAGATTTATCAAACTCAAAATAATAATTTATAGTTTCTTTTATCAAAATATCTATAGGCATGTATTTCACGGCTTCCACTTTTTTCTTAAAAACGACTATATCACATAAAGCTTTCACCCCCAGATATCCTTGCAGGCTTGGACGCTGTCCGATCAGACAACTTACCTCACCCAACTTTAAATAGTCCACGTTTTTCTGCAACAGATCATATCCCAACAGTCCCTTTAACTTTCGCTTGGTTTCATGCAAATATCCTGCAACCTGATATACCCGCGAATTAAAAACAGCTCCCAAAGTGGCACGAGGATGTTTAGAAAAAAAATCCTCCAAAATTTTTTTGTTTTCATCAGCATCTTCCTTTTGAAGTACAACATCAAAAACTCTTATCTGCTCAAACTTTGCTCCTATGTACTCCATAAAACCTTCCATACGCCTACGCATTTGTACCTCTGCCGGGCTATTTCTCTGATTACTTAAAAATACTACCAATTCATCTCCTTGTTCAAACCTTTGCATCAGAATTTTAGCTGCTACGTAACCGCTCACACGGGAATCCTGACCGATATAGCACAATGCATGCATCTGCTCCATATTAAAGTCGATGAAAGCATAAGGGACCGCATCTGCATCAAGACAAGTTGTCAGTCGCAATGTTTCATCTTCAAAATTCGGAGCTATCAGCACTGCATCTTGCCGACTGTTGAGCAAACGTTCACACGCCTCACGGTATGATTCCCTGTCACCGTGCTTATAACATAAAGAGCCAACTTCAACATTAAAGGGCTGTAATTCTTGTGCAGCCCTTTCAACGCCTTGCATCACTGCATACCAATAGTCATGCTCCATACAATAAGGCAGAAGGCAAACGATACGATAGTGTTTCTTTGCAGCCAGACCTATTGCAAACATATTAGGCCGATAGCTGATTCTGTCTAACACACTCTGCACTTTTTCCCTGCTCGCTTCTGATACATTTCCACGATTATGCAATACACGATCTACCGTACCAGCAGAAACACCCGCCATACGTGCTATGTCCTTGATAGTATAGTTCTCGTTCTCCATATCTGTACTGACTCATGAAAACAAAGCTGTCACACATGCAAAGCTTAAATATTATAAATAATTGGCCCAAAGATACGAATAATTTTGTTTCTACAAGTAAAATTTCTACTTTTGTGTTCGATAACAGTTAATAAAAGCAAAATGCTTAATCCTATTATTCTGTTAATAATCAGGTATATAGATATTTGTTTTAAGAAAATAATAATTGTGTACACTTAAATCACATGGAAATGAAAGATTTTATGGGAAAGAACTTCCTGCTACAAACCGAAACTGCACAGGAACTGTATCATGAACACGCAGCTAAGCTGCCTATCATTGACTACCATTGTCACTTAAGTCCGAAGATGGTCGCCGACGACTATCAGTTCAAATCAATCACAGAAATATGGTTAGGTGGTGATCATTACAAATGGCGTGCCATGCGAACGAACGGCGTTGACGAGCGTTTCTGTACGGGTAGTGACACAACCGACTGGGAAAAATTCGAAAAATGGGCTGAAACCGTACCCTACACATTACGCAACCCATTATACCACTGGACTCACTTAGAGCTAAAAACCGCTTTTGGTATCGAAAAAATACTGAATCCGCAGACTGCACGCGAAATTTATGACGAATGCAACGAAAAGCTCAAACTACCGGAATATTCGGCTAGGGGATTGATGCGTCACTATCATGTAGAAACTGTATGTACTACCGATGACCCGATTGATTCTCTGGAATATCACATCCAAACACGCGAAAGCGGTTTCGAAATTAAAATGCTTCCTACCTGGCGTCCGGACAAGGCGATGGCAGTAGAAGTTCCAGCCGACTTCCGCGATTACGTCGAAAAGCTGTCAAAAGTCAGCGGCGTAACAATTTCCGGATTCGATGATATGGTAGAAGCTTTACGTAAACGTCATGAATTCTTTGCCCAGCAGGGATGTAAACTTTCCGATCATGGTATTGAAGAATTCTACGCAGAAGATTATACTGATAGCGAGATTAAAGCCATATTCAATAAGGTATATGGTGGTCATGAACTGACGCACGAAGAAATTCTTAAATTCAAGTCAGCCATGCTCATTGTGTTTGGCGAAATGGACTGGGAAACCGGATGGGCACAACAATTCCACTACGGAGCCATACGTAACAACAACACCAAGATGTTCAAACAATTAGGTCCTGATACCGGCTTCGACTCCATCGGTGAATTTTCTACCGCCAAAACTTTGGCCAAATTCCTAGACCGACTGAATACGGAAGGCAAGCTTACCAAAACAATCCTGTACAATCTGAATCCTTGCGCTAACGAAATGATTGCCACCATGCTGGGCAATTTCCAGGATGGAAGTATCCCCGGTAAAATTCAGTTCGGTTCCGGTTGGTGGTTCCTCGACCAAAAAGACGGTATGGAGAAGCAAATGAATGCCTTATCCGTACTTGGGCTGTTAAGCCGATTTGTAGGAATGCTTACTGATTCACGTTCGTTCCTGTCGTACCCACGCCACGAATACTTCCGCCGTACCCTTTGCAACCTTGTAGGACGCGATGTAGAAAATGGAGAAATACCCGTTTCCGAAATGGCACGTGCCAGACAGATGATCGAAGACATCAGCTACTATAATGCAAAGAATTACTTTAAGTTCTAAAACTCTTAGCTTTTGAATCAAGTAATTGGTTCCTGAGTCCCCGAACTTAGTAAAACACTAGCCCTAAACTACAGATTTTCCTGACAATGCATCGGGTTCCGATTTTAATCAACCTTAGATTAATGCCACCCATTGCAGGATCGGGAAAACCTGTAGTTTTTCTAAGGAACATCCGTTGTCTCTGATCTCCGATCCACACTTCCACAATCTTATGCCATAATCTTAAGGAGTATGTAAAAAAATAAAGAGAACATATCTTTTTACAGATATATCCTCTTTTCCATCTTAACTAAGCAGTTATTCGTACACCCTCAGGGATTCGAACCCTGGACCCACTGATTAAGAGTCAGTTGCTCTACCAACTGAGCTAAGAGTGCATCTCTTTCGTTTTTGCGGGTGCAAAGATAGGTTATTTATTCCATTCTACAAACTTTTTTTATGCTTTTCTGCTAAAATCTATTCATTTTTTCCTTTTTTTACTCAAATTCATAGAGTTCTGAAGGCGTTGTACGCTTTAAAGCACATAGCTGAACATCCTTACCCACAAGAATATTCTTCTCCCGCAATTTCCATTCCACGGTCTTATAGGCTAATTCCGGATGATTATTGTCTTTGCTTAAATGGCACAACCATATATATTTTAGCCGGTCAGTCATATTTTCAGACAGAAAATTAGCTGTATCCGTATTACTCATATGACCAGTACGACTGCTAATACGATCCTTCAAATATTGTGGATAAGTCCCCATACGCAACATTTCCTCATCATAATTAGCTTCCAGTATCAAATAATTTGCTTTCAGGATATAGTTCGCTGCAGTCGGCGTTATTTCACCAAGATCGGTCAAAAAAGAGAACACCTTACCATCTATCTGAATACAATACCCTACATTATCCGTTCCATCGTGAGGAACTTCAAACGATTCAATACAAAAATCCTCTAACTGCATGGGCTGTTGTTTCTCTAAATAACGGGCAGATGTATGTAGCTTCTCAGTCATACAATAACTTCGTGCGATCCCTTCATGGATACGGGCTGTTGCATAAATCGGTATATTCAGCTTCTCCCCCAATCCACCTACAGCCTTGATATGATCAGCATGGTCGTGAGTGATAAAAACCGCACGTATCATATCCATTTCTATCCCTACTTCTTTAAGTGTCTTCTTAATAGTGCGAACAGCAATGCCTGCATCAATCAAAATACCATATTTCTCTGTTCCTATGTAATAACAGTTACCACTACTGCCACTCGCCAAACTTATAAATTTTACTTTCATCTTCAATATGCTAAAATAAAGGCACTTACAAAAGACTACAGATATTCCACATACCAAGTTCGAACCAATCTGCATCCTTAGGCTATAGAACAATTTTTCAAAGGTCGATGTTCAAGTCTAAAAAAGTGCCAGACAATAAATCGGGCAAATATACGAAAATATAGCATATCCCGTTCTCTGCAACTTCTCCTTTTTACATATAATAAGCAGATGGGAAAGAAAGATTGCAAGCAGCAATAAAATGAAATTAATAATACAATAAGTCCACAAAAAATAAGCCCGGCATTAGCCGGGCTTATCACTACGTTAATATATATACTATTAGATCATTAAAGCTGCAACCAAGGCAAGGATAGCATAGAACTCGGGAAGAGCTGCATAAATCATCGTATTAACCTGCACATCATGTCCTTGGGAAATACCAACGATACCGTTCGCACAAATCTGTCCCTGACGAATAGCTGAGAACAAACATACAAGTCCTACTCCCAGACCAATACCCAACATCAACGGACCTTCTGTAGTAAAGTCTCTGCCCATCGACATCAGGAAAGCTACAAAGCCATAAAGTCCCTGCGTAGCAGGAAGAGCAGACAAAATCATATAACTGGCCGACTTAGAAGGATCTTTTTTCAATGCCCCTTCTGCTGCATTACCTGCAATTGTTGTACCAAAGCAGCTACCAATTCCTGCCAGTCCAAACATTAAACCTAAACCGAGATAACCTAAAATTTCATTCATAATGATTTTAATTTTTATGAGTTTTTAATCTATTTGTTTTTTTATTGTTGTAAAAGGACGGTAAGCCTCTCCTTTACCGTCATAACCTGAATTCTTGAAATATTCCACGAATGTCAGACGAAGCGGATGCACAAAGGCACTTAAGCAAGACATAGCAATATTCAGCGTATGCCCAAACACCAGAATCAGTCCACAGAACAACCAACCTAAAGCCGGACCGGCAGCATCGTTTACCATAAATGCCAGCTGATTGAATACACCTCCCAGCATACCGCCAGCCAGTCCTAAAGCATAAAGACGGATATACGACAAGACATCCCCCATCAAACCAGTAGCCATGTTATAAGTATCCCAAACACCGGCTCCGATGTTGACGAAGACATTGCGGTGAATATTATTCAGCAGATAAATGCCTATGGCCGAAATGCCACCGATAATAATAAACGCCCATGTAGAAACATTTTCGGAAATGACCTCGAAAAAGGATAAGCCCCCGGTAAGCACAAACCCGACTACTAACAGCAACCATCCCCAGGCACTAAGCGATTCCTTGAACCCGTATCGGACAGTAGAGCATACAGCCTTCACTGTCATTGCAATACAGATGTGAACTACACCTATAATCAAAGCCAGCAACATCTGCTTGTCGTAAGTAGTATCTCCTATCTTGCCCACAATCATAAACTGCTTGAAGCCTTCTGGCAAATCCAAATCGAACAGACTGACACCGAAGAAAGTTCCCAACACAGCACCAATCACCGTGGTAAATACCCCTAAAGTAATTACCAGATTCATCATGCCGCTAAGCGATTTCGACATTTTCTTTTTCAGAATGAACCCTAAAGCAATCAGAACCAATCCATAACCTGCGTCACCCATACAAAAGGCAAAGAACAACGAAAAGAAAGGCGCCAATATAGGAGTCGGGTCAAACTCTGCATAATCGGGCATACCATACATCTTGGTCAATACCTCATACATACGAGTAAAGGCATTGTTTTTCAGCTTAATCGGAGCATTGTCCTCTTTCGTAGCACTACGTATTTCGTAGTAAGCTCCACTGGCATCCAAAAATTTCTTCACTTCGTCTTCATTATCAACCGGTATCCAGCCTTCCAACAAAACGACTGCGCCGTCAGCCATTCGCTGACTATTCAGCTTGACCTTCCAGAGGTCTATCTCACCCTGCAACTGAAAATATCCTTCTTCCAAGGTACGATAATTGGCTCGGCAAAAGTTCTTCAGCTCCGTAATTGCCTGTGCCAGTTCTTCAATCAGACCGGCCTTAACTACAGTCAGCTCAGACAAGCTCTTTGATGGCAAGCGAAGCGGTTCTATGTTCAGCTCAACAGGTTGCTGAGTTACAGTAACAAAATACACATATCCTCCTCTCTCTTGGATTCTGATGGCATTGCACTGCTCTATCCATTCATCGTCAAAGTCCTTTTCTGAACACATGAAAAACTGGATATGCCATCCCTGTTCTTTCAGGTTGGAAACAACTTGCCAATCAAAATCTCCCCAAACTTCCATTTGGGCAATTTCTTTGTCAAGCTGTGGAATGTGCTGATTCAAATCCTGTATTCTGTTCTGCAAATCCTCATACCGGCCAATTACGTCATCGGCCGATACACCATCATGCACATGGGTATCTACAGATTTCTCTGCCAGATTGTACATACTGGCAAGTGTATTCTTATAGAGTGTACGTTTCTGCATAGAATTCAACAACGTATCATCCATTTCACCACACTGCCTTTCTACAATATGTACGACTCCCAACTCGCGTATCTGATTAAGAAAGTCTTCATATTCCTTGTAATACACAAGAAATGTCAGCTTCTTCATTTTAGTAATCATGCTTCGGCCTCCTTTCTTTTCTCCTGATGAGATTTCATAATCTTTTGTGATGACTTCGACAGATTTTCCTCGTCTTCCATAAAACGTTTAATCTTCCGCAGTGCATCCTGGTATCCCGGAATCTGAACTTTCTCAAAAAGATTCACTTTCTGAGTCGTTTTTTTCCGTGCATGCTCAAGCAAGTTCAGCTTGGCAACGACAAATTCTCGTTCGATAGCCGTATGCGCCAGTTCTTTTAGCAAATGCAGACCGTCCGAATACCACTTCGGAGCATTAAACAAGCTATAAGGCCGTATTTCAAAATCTACATTTTCAAGTATTGGCACCCGTACTCCTGCAATTTTCTTCACGCCAAGGTGGACATCGCTAACCCTTATCAATGAAGTATCAAACTCATTCCAAAGGGCAAACATAGTCTCATACGCCTGAATTTCTTTTTCCAGGCTTTCATCCAATGCTGCAGCATCTACCTTACAGCGCTTCACTTCCATACGCAAGGCACTCTCCTTATTCTTGATAATAGGCAGAGTACGCATACGTACTTTCAATTGTTTCTCCAATTGCTGAAGCGAAGTCTTATTATATTGAAACTTAATAGCCACTTTGCAAAAATTAAAATATTCAAAACTATTTCAATATCGATTTACTTCCCGACCTATTCATTGTCTTTCTTCGGCCAATACTGATCGACAAGTTCCTTCTTGATGTTCACTTCCTCCGGTTTGAAATATTTGCCAAACAAACTCCAGGCCACATCCAGCATTTCGGTCGTATTAAGGTTCACATCAATCGCCAACAGCTGACTGGAGTAATCCTTGGCAAATGCCAGCGTACGTTCGTCGTAATTCGTCAGATCGAAACCATTCTCCAGCTTTGTTTTGGCGTTGGCTGCATCGGCATACAGACGGACAGCGGCATTCATAACCTGCGGATGGTCTTTACGGGTCTTCTTACCGGTCACAAGTTGTTTCAGACGTGACAATGAGCGGAACGGATCGACAATAACCTTACCGATATCGCTGTCACGACGCAGGAACAACTGTCCTTCGGTAATGTATCCGGTATTATCGGGCACGGCATGAGTAATATCGCCACCCGACAATGTCGTTACGGCGATAATGGTAATAGAACCACCACTGGGGAACTGTACAGCCTTCTCGTATATCTTAGCCAGATCGGAATACAACGAACCGGGCATTGAGTCTTTCGAAGGAATCTGATCCATACGGTTCGACACAATAGCCAGCGCATCGGCGTATGAAGTCATATCGGTCAACAATACCAATACTTTCTCATTGTTCTTCACTGCAAAATACTCTGCGGCAGTCAGAGCCATGTCAGGTATCAACAATCGTTCTACCGGGGGATTCTCGGTCGTATTCATAAAGCAGACAATACGGTCGAGCGCACCGGCATTCGAGAACACGTTTTTGAAGTATAAGTAGTCGTCGTTGGTCATACCCATTCCGCCCAGGATAATCTTGTCTGTCTGGGCACGCAACGCTACGTTTGCCATTACCTGATTAAAGGGTTGGTCAGGATCCGCGAAAAACGGAATCTTCTGCCCCGACACCAAAGTGTTATTCAGGTCGATGCCGGCTATACCGGTAGCAATCAGTTCTGAAGGCTGTTTACGCCGAACCGGGTTTACCGACGGTCCACCGATTTCCACCTCCTCACCTTCAATTTCCGGACCTCCGTCAATCGGATCACCAAATGCATTGAAGAATCGTCCGGCAAGCTGCTCACTGACCTTAATCGTAGGTGCTTTTCCAAGGAATACGACTTCTGCATTGGTAGGAATACCTTCAGTTCCCTCAAATACCTGCAAAGTAACGTCATCGCCTGCTATCTTAACCACTTGGGCCAATTTACCATTAACAGTTGCCAACTCGTCATAACCGACCCCGGTTGCCTTCAGCGAACAGGTAGCCTTTGTTATCTGAGTTATCTTGGTATATATTTTTTGAAATGCTTTCGTTGCCATTTTATAAATCTACAATAATTCGCAATTTTATAATTTAGTTTTTCGATACAGTCTATCGATGATTTTTAAACCTTTTGTTTAGGCTTTACGTTCTTCAAGCAACTCCTTCAATTGGTTACGATACTTTTCATACTGCTCCGATTTGAACGTCGAATAGTTCATCTGCTTACAGATATTGATCATCTTCTTGAAATAATCCATCACTTCATTGAAGTTATCAAACTCAAAATCCGTATGACAAATATCAATCACCATATTCAGAATTTCTTCCTGACGCTCCATTGGAGTGACAGCATCCACCTCATCAAAAGCATCCTGTTGCAATATAACGAAATCGATCAACTCCGATTTCCAGAATATAACGTGGTATTCTACCGGAACGCCGTCATCACCCAGAATGTTAATCTGTTCTGCAATCTCCTTACCACGCTGCAAACGGGTCTTTATTTCATTCACCTTACCAATCCATTCGTCGTTAATACGTTTGGAGATATAAGCCTCAAACTCGGGATACTCAATGTATTTCGAATAAGAATCTATTGGATTTACAGCCGGATAACGTTTCTTATCCGCACGATCCTGTTCGAGGGCATAGAAACAGCGAGCCACTTTCTTGGTGTTCTCCGTAACGGGTTCCTTCAGGTTACCACCTGCAGGAGATACGGTTCCAATAAACGTAATAGAGCCGGTTCCTCCGTTGTTCAATATTACATATCCGGCACGACCATAGAAGTTGGAGATAATCGAAGACAAATCCATCGGAAATGCATCAGGTCCGGGCAACTCCTCCATACGGTTGGACATTTCTCGAAGCGCCTGCGCCCAACGCGAGGTCGAGTCGGCCATCAGCAATACCTTCAGTCCCATGCTGCGATAATACTCAGCAATGGTCATAGCCGTATAAACAGATGCCTCACGAGCTGCAACAGGCATGTTCGATGTATTGGCAATAATAATGGTACGCTCCATCAGTTTGCGTCCGGTATGCGGGTCAATCAGTTCCGGGAATTCAGTGAAAATCTCCACTACCTCATTGGCACGTTCACCACAAGCTGCGATAATTACAATATCAGCTTCTGCCTGCTTGGAAATGGCATGCTGCAACACCGTCTTGCCCGTACCAAACGGACCGGGAATAAATCCCGTACCACCCTCAACGATCGGATTGACCGTATCGATCACACGTACACCGGTTTCCAACAATTTGAAAGGACGCGGTTTTTCCTTGTAATTAGTCATGGCACGTTTTACCGGCCATTTCTGTATCATGTTGACAGGAACTTCTTTTCCTTCTTCGTCAATCAGCACAGCAATCGTATCTTCAATATGATAATCGCCTTCTGCCACGACAGATTTTACAGTCGCTTGTCCCTTCATTTCAAAAGGCACCATCATCTTCAATGGCTGATAGTTCTCTTCTACCTGCCCCAGCCAATCAGCCGCATACACTTTATCACCGGCCTTTGCCAATGGTACAAAATGCCATTTCTTTTCTTTATCCAACGGATAGGTATATTGCCCTCGTTTTAAGAAGACTCCCTCCATTTTATCAAGGTCGTTCTGCAAACCATCGTAATTCTTCGAAAGCATGCCAGGGCCTAACGTTACTTCCAGCATGTGTCCTGTAAACTCAGCTTCAGCTCCCACTTTCAGCCCACGAGTACTTTCAAAGACCTGAACATAAACTTGACTGCCTACAACTTTTATCACTTCTGCCATCAGCCTGTCGTTACCCAATAAGATATAGCATATCTCATTCTGTGCCACAGGTCCGTCAACGATAAGAGTTACCATATTGGCTATTACGCCACTAACAGTTCCTTTTGTTGCCATATAATTATATGATTAATTTTATTTTTTAAATTCTGCAGGTATCTGCACTTCATCTTTTAAAGTTGCAATAATACTACGAAACAGTACATTTCCTTTTTCCTTGTCTAAAACAATCCAACGTTCTACCATATCCAGCTGCAACAAAAAGACAAATAAACGTTCAATTGTGAAATAATTAAAGAACGTAACTTCTTCCATCCAGTTCCAACGGAGCTGGTCTATTTTCTTTTCACGTTCTACCAATTCATTTACTTCGCTGATTTTCACTAATTGCTCCATACAATCTACCTCACCGGTCAATCCGAAATCACGTGCATTCGAAGTACGCAAAGCATCACACACTTCAGTATCTCCCACGATCACCGACGAGATATCCATCTTATATTTTCTGGCAGTCAAAGCAATTAATACATTATTGACAGTCAAATTGAAAGTAAACCATGAAGCGACAAAACGATTTTTACATTTCATTGCATAAGCATAATACAGTGCAGCCAGACGATCCTCCAACAGGAAGTTCTCCTCAACGGATTTAGTAAAATACTCTGTAATGAAAGTCGATAAATAGGCAGGGAATACGGAACTATCCAAACGATCGCCTTCTTTCAAGCGTAAAATATATTCATTAAGCTCTTCAGCAGAAAAAATGCCACGTCCATCAATAGCAGCCTCTTTGTCTTTCAACAATCTCAAAACATTTGCATTATCATACTGCAAAAAGAATAAACTAACAAGTTTTTTATCAGTTACAGACAGGGCCGGATACAATTCATCCTTAAAATCTGCTACCGTATAGCTTAGTTTACTATCCTCCAAAGTAATTTTAGGCAAACCCGCTACTAAATAATAGTATTTACCCATATCTTAGTGAGATTTTTAAAATAACATTTCCAGTAACTGCGGACGCAAGAATTCTTTAAAGTAATTCATAAACTCTTCCTCACCAAAGTTTATTTTGTAAGAGCCGTCGGCCGGGGAAATCGAAAATAATGTCTTGATGCCGTTCACCTGTTCTATTTTTACTCCTTTATCCAAAAGGCCCTTTGCTTTTTTTGCAAAATAGGCTTTCAAATTTTCAGCATCCCCTGTAGAAATCACAATGGGTTCACTCACGCTCCATTTTGTAGCCAATGCCAAGATAAAAGCATTTAAAAAATCTTTATTCCCCGTAAAGGCCTTAACTTCTGTATCTACTAACTTGTTCGTAACCAATGTGGCTATTTCCGATTTTAAGGCATTAGCTGCTTGGTTAGCAAACATCTTCAACTCTGATTTGGTATTTTCTGCCATATCATCGGCAGATTTACGAGCTGTAGCCAGAATAGCATCGGCCTCTTTACGTGCATCCTCCACTATTTTTTTGGCTGTTTCCTGAGCGTTTTCGATAAGTTTCTGGGCTTCTTTATTACCTTTTTCAACCCCTTCATGATAAATCTTATCAGTTAACTCTTGAATTTTATTCTCCATATATTTAGGATTTATTATAATTAGTTACAAAGTACGTCTTTCTACGTTGTTTTCTCTTCGTATCAGATTCGCGTCAAATTTAGTAATTTCCCCGTGATAATAAAAGAGAAAGCTAAAAAGAAAACTCTTTTTCCTCTAAAAAAACTTATGAATATCCATACTTATGAATATTGTAATAAATTAAGTATCGCAGGTTTATGAAAAGCCTATAGTTAAGAAGTTAAGGAGTTAAGCCAATACTTTTGTGAAAAGGAGACCACACATATATATTGCCTCCCAGTTATCCCCGTCAGTGCATAAGTTAGTGCACTCACAGTGCAGTAGTTAGTGCACTCACAGTGCAGCAGTTATTGCACTCCCAGTGCAGCAGTCAGTGCACTGGAACGGCGCAGTCTGCGCTTGAAG
>CAJKOW010000029.1 GCA_905201685.1 uncultured Bacteroides sp.
CTTTAAGAAAACATTCTAACAAATTAGACATGGTTGCAGACAGGGTAGCAATCGTCTTGTTATTCTCATTACAGAGTACGTTTTGTTCAGCGTCAAAATAGACTTTTATACCCAAATTGTAAAGTCGATTGTTTCCACTTCGTGTTCGGGGTTTTACGCCCTCTTCCTGAATCTGCGTATTTGGCTTTCGGAGGGAAGTTAAAGATTTATATAACTTTCTCAGACGGACAAGGAATAAACAAAGGCATGGCACTCCCCCTCCTGCCAAGAATATTAATCCCCAATCTGTCCATTCCAACAAATCGTACCAGGAAATATCGGAAAAAGCCGTTATTTCCGTTTCGCAATAGCTTCCTATATACCGAGTACACAGGCTGTCGTAACGCGCTACCGTAATAGAATCCGGAACATAACTGGTAGTTCCAGATAAAGGTTGCTTCAGTCGCAAATCAATATTATGATTGCAAACCGACGAATCAGATAATAATCGAGACCAGCTATTATATAAAGAATCAGCTTTTAACACCGATTCCAAAATTAAATAAGAATGTATGTCGCGGACAAATTTACTTGCACTAATATTATCATAGTATTTTGTTCGAGGGACGTAAGCCATGGATGGAACGTATTCTTCCTCGTACCGTATCGGGTAATTCTTCATTCAAGGATTCCGTGAGGTTGCTGCTGAACAAAAGGTTGGCCGTATCACGCGAAAGCATCTCCTGCTGCAAAGCTTGCGTCAAGATTTCTCCAGCTTTCAACTGATACGTTTCATGTCTATATGAAGTACGCATATAGCCAACCATTACAGCCAACACTATTCCCGTAAGCAAACAAATTGTTATCGATCTGAATCTTATCTTCATACTGAATTTGGAATTAAAATGGAAATAAATATTATTTCATCGCGTTTCTCTGTTTATATGAATACTGAACGCTCCTCTACCCTTAAGCCTAAAACTTTGCGTGCTCTCTCTTTGGTAAAGGGGTGCAGTAAATGTTTATCAGATTAACAAAGCAAAATTAAAGATATTGTTTAGAAAATCAAATTTATAGTGGCGTAAAACAAAAAAACACTTTCATTCCCAGTAAAATCCGGAACACATGATACTACACTTGATTTTCATTACGGAAGATTATTGTGTCTGTACTCTTGTTTATGTAGCATAGTGCCAAAGTTGCCTGTCTGTTTTGGCGGACTTATCGGAGTTACACAGATTTCCTTTTATCCAAAAACATACAGGCAACCTTGGCACACGAAAGCTTCGCAAAGTTGAGACTATGCGTGAAGCAGCAGGTCGGGAAGATCGAACCCGTTCATTGTGAAGCTGATGGCGAATATGGCAGTGCTGACTACCCAAAGAATCAGCAGCGTCCATTTGAGCCCCGTAGCCATGGCTTGCCACTTGAGCATGGAACGGAATACACCGTAAACAATGCCCAGCAGAGGAATACCCAGCATCAGGGTACCTGCGATGTACATGACAATGGTCGATATCGGTGAGAGCGGCAATATGATGTCGGTGCTGGGAAACAGGGACAGCAATGCTGCTCCTCCACCAATGCCGACAACGATAGCCATGAAAAGCAGCGCAACAAAGATGACGGCAAAGATAAAGAGTATGGGGCTACAGATAACGGCAATAGCAATTAGCCCTATTTTCAATAACCATCCGACAACGGTGACTATGGCATTGCCTAACGACGAAAGAAAGGAACGAGGCTTGTCCGACCGGATGTATTCGTTTACCCCGTTGCCTACTTTCTCGAATCCGTCGGTAACGGTTTTTCCGATGTTTTCTACTGTGACAGCCTCACCACGCATATTCAGCTTTTCGGCGGCAGTCCGGGCTTCGGGAACAATAATCCAACAAATGATGTAGAGCGGTATCAATATTTTAAAAGAGAAAATCAGTAATATGACCATGGCCAGACGAAGCGGGGTGACATTGAGGCCGAAATAGGCTGCTGCGCCACTGATGACGCCTCCCAGCATCTTGTCGTCCGGATTTCGGTAGAAGCGGCGATGTGCGGTTGTCTTCACATCTTCGTCCGAAGACGGTTCGGTGTCCGTATCCATATCTTCCGGCTTTCCCATGCGTGCTATGACTTCTTCGACATCGGTTATGGTGATGACCTGGGCACCGGTCTGCAACTTTTCGGCAAACAGTTCGGAAATGCGTTGCTCGATGTCGTTCACTATTTCGTCGGCACTGGAGTGTTTACGGAAATGCAGCTTCAGATTATTGAGATAGTTGTCAAGAAGTCGATAGGCGTCTTCGTCTATATTGAACACGGTCCCTCCTAAATTTACAGTTAAAGTCTTTTTCATTGTGTTCTTGGGGTTATTTTGTTAATTCGTTTATTGTTTGTTGAATAGTCCTGCATAAACTGGAATAAAAGAGCTGATGAACGGGCTTATCGGTTGGCTATGTGATTGACGGTTTCGTTCAACTCCCGCCACGACACTTCCAGTTCACCAAGAAAAACCTCTCCCATTTCGGTCAGCCGGTAATATTTACGCGGTGGTCCTTGCGTCGATTCGACCCATTCGTAACTAAGCAGGCCGTCGTTTTTCAGACGGGTCAGCAGTGGATACAGGGTTCCCTCCACTACTATCAACCGGGCTTCTTTCAGTTTCGATATGATGTCTGAAGCATAAGCCGGTTCTTTATGCAACAGAAGCATGATGCAGTATTCCAGCATTCCCTTCCGCATTTGCGATTTTACGTTATCTACATTCATTGATTAATTGTTTTGTATAGCACAAATATATGTATTATATAGGTACCTTGTATTACATAATACTATATATTATACTACATTAACAGTTTGGCAAGTAATGAAAGACACCGCGTGTAGGTTTGGAAAACATTGGGATAGAAGTACCTAAACCGATCGGTTGATAAGCATAAGTATTTACAAGTTTAGATAAGCTACATAGGAAACAAGGATAATGTTTTCTCTCCAGTTAGGGAAAAATATTTCTCCAGTTAAGCAAATGTTTTTTCCTAACTGGGAAATAATACAGCGCAGCGTGTGTGTGTTCAGAGCGAAGTTGACAAGAAATAAAAGTGGACAACTGGAAAATAGAAAAAGGCAGCCGGATTACAAAAAATCAGGCTGCCTTCTTATTATGTCGGGATCGGTGTTGTTACTTGGCTACTCGTTCGAGCCACTTCACCATGGCGAGCATGACTCCCATGGAGATAAGGCAAACAATCAGGAAAATAGCCCAGCAGTAACCGATGGGGATAGAATTGTACATAAGCGGGCCTATCCACAACAAGAGGTTGCCGACAGCCGTAGCACCTAACCAGAGTCCCTGGCAGAGGCCGAGAAGATGCTTGGGAGCAACTTTGGACACAAACGAGAGTCCGAGCGGCGAGATGAAAAGTTCGGCAACGGTAAGAAGGAAATAGAGAACGATCAGTACCCATGCTCCGGCTTTCACCTGCTGGTCGATGGGAAGTTCGCGGAATTCGGTTGCAGACGGATAACCTTGCGAGAAGGAATATACGGAAAGGAACAGGTAGGCAAGTCCTGCAATCAGCATACCGATAGCGATCTTGCGGGGAGTTGAAATTTCTTTCCCTCTGCGAGCCATGGAGCCGAAAATCATCATGATGATGGGAGTCAGCGTGATGACAAAGAACGGATTGACAGCCTGCCATATTTCGGGGGCGATGGTAGTGGTATTAACAAAGTCGCGCGCAAAGAGTGAGAGGGATGTTCCGTTTTGAT
This sequence comes from uncultured Bacteroides sp., assembly GCA_905201685.1. GTDB lineage: Bacteria > Bacteroidota > Bacteroidia > Bacteroidales > Bacteroidaceae > Bacteroides. The sequence goes on from CAJKOW010000029.1 coordinate 3,745, forward strand.
GGAACGAGAACCAGAAGAAGATAACGACTCCAAGCACAGCAAACAGGGCGTACAGGCGCTGTTTGATTTCTTTTGCCATCGCCATTTTTTCTTCTTCGGAATATTGAACGGCAGCAACGGCCTCTTTCTTTCCCGGGTTGGGGAATTGTTTCTTGGTTACGAGGAAGATAATCAGTGAAATGAACATGGCTGCTACCGATGCAAGGAACGAATAATGGATACCTTCATTGAAAATCTGAAGATACTGGGCGCACGAATCGGCCATATTGGCTGTATCGCCTACACATTGTGCCATCAGCTGGTTGAGGTTACCCAATGCTTCGGCCGACATCTGCTCTGCCCTTTCAATGTATTCGTGGCACAATGCAGGAAGGCTTGCGTTATAGACCATGTTGTGTGCATTCAACCACCAGCTGCGCAGAAGCGGAGCGACGAACGGAGCAACAAGGCCGCCAATGTTGATGAATACGTAGAAGATCTGGAAGCCGGAGTCGCGCTTGCTCTTGGCTATCTTCAGTTCCTTCTCGCCTTTTTTGGCGGCTTCTGCTTCCAGGTCGTCGTACATCTGACCTACGATGGCTTGAAGGTTGCCTTTGAACAGACCGTTACCAAATGCGATGAGGAACAGGGCGGCACAGGTCAGTGCGAGTAGCCAGGTGGTGTTTCCCGAATTGGCCGTAATGGGGAAGGAAAGAACGATGTAGCCGATTGCCATGATAACAAGACCGGCCATGATGGTGCCTTTATAATTTTGCTTTTTGTCGGCTATATAACCGCCAATGAGGCTTAAGAGGTAAATGCCGGCATAAAAGAACGAGTAAATCAATGTACTTTTTTCTTCGCTGATACCGAATTTGGAGCAAAGGAATAATACTAATACGGCATTCATGATGTAGTAGCCGAAACGCTCACCCATGTTTGACAGTGCCGCAGGAATCAGACCCTTAGGATGTTTGTTGAACATAGAATTAATTTTTTAATAGTGACTAAATAGGCTTTTTAATTAATAATAGTTGCAAATATATACTTTTTACGGGATAATGCACTAAAATAGGCTGAAAAATAGAAAGGGTATGCAAGATTTATATGACTTGCATACCCTTGGTAAAAACAAATTGTCAGAAGGACCTCCAGAAGTTAGATGCTCATGTACCTTTTTTCCTTCACATGAATATCAGAACAGCGCACATACTTCTGCTCGAACTTCCCTGATGAGGTCCTGTGGCGCCAGCTTCAGCTGCAGACCACGAACTCCCGCACTGACATAAATGTATGGATACTGCAGGCACGTTTCGTGGATGTAGGTAGGGAACTGCTTCTTCATGCCGATGGGAGAACAGCCTCCCCGTATGTAGCCTGTCAGCGGAAGCAGTTCCTTGACCGGAATCAGGTCGCACTTCTTATTGCCCGATACCTTGGCTGCCAGTTTCAGATCGACTTCGTTTTCACCGGGAATGACGCATACAAAGTAGCCGGACTTGTCGCCATGGAGCACCAGAGTCTTAAACACGCAGTTGATGTCTTCGCCTAAACTGGCAGCTACATGGACGGCGCTGAGGTCTTCTTCATCGACCTCGTAGGGAATTAATTCGTAGGCAATTTTAGCTTTGTCTAACAGCCTTGCGGCATTGGTCTTATTGATCTTCATTTTCTTTATCCTCTTTCTTATTTAAGTTTCGGTTTTTAATATCTTTCTAAGGGTGTGTAAAAACTAAAAGTGACTGACATCTTGTTATTTTTAGGCACGGATTACGCGGAAAAACACAGAGAAAAAAGAAGAATAATCATTTGCGGAATTCCGTATAATCAGTGCATAAAGGAAATCGGTTTCCTAATTTGACAAACTTTCTACTTACTTTTAGCTTCTAATGAATATCCATCCGGCAGAGAATCTTTTTTCTGGGTCTTTGCCGCTTTTAATTCTTCTTTCAGGAATCGGGGGGTAAATCCTTTAGAACTGTCGGCCACTTCCTCGGGAGTGCCACAGGACAGGACTCCACCTCCACCCTTTCCTCCTTCGGGCCCCATGTCGATGATGTAGTCGGCCATCTTGATGACATCCAGGTTGTGCTCGATGACGATAACCGTGTTTCCCTTATCGACCAGCCTGTTCAGTACGTTCATCAACACACGGATATCTTCGAAATGCAGGCCGGTTGTCGGTTCGTCCAATATGTACAAGGTCTTACCCGTATCGCGTTTGGACAGTTCAGTTGCCAGTTTGACACGCTGGCTTTCGCCACCGGACAGAGTTGTGGACGACTGACCTAACTTGATGTAACCCAAGCCGACTTCCTGTATCACTTTTATTTTGTTCAGTATTTGCGGAACATTTTCGAAGAATTCTACCGCACGGTTGATGGTCATGTCCAGTACGTCGGCAATGGATTTTCCTTTGAAACGAACTTCGAGCGTCTCCCGATTGTACCGTTTTCCGTGGCATACCTCGCAGGGGACATATACGTCCGGCAGGAAATTCATTTCAATGGTCTTATATCCGTTACCCTGACAGGCTTCGCAGCGTCCTCCACTGACATTGAACGAAAAGCGACCGGGTTTGTACCCGCGGATCTTGGCTTCGGGCAGACCAACAAACAGGTTGCGGATGTCGGAAAAAACACCGGTGTATGTGGCGGGATTAGACCGCGGAGTACGTCCCAATGGAGACTGATCTACATTGACGACCTTGTCGATATATTCCAGACCTTCGATGCTATCGTAAGGCAGCGGATCTTGCAGAGAACGGTAGAACTTCTGCGACAGGATGGGTTGCAGTGTCTCGTTGATCAGGGTCGATTTGCCGCTTCCTGACACGCCGGTCACGCAGATCAGTTTGCCCAAGGGAAATTCTACATCAATGTTTTTCAGGTTATTGCCCTTGGCACCACGCAACCAGATGCTATGTCCGTTGCCTTTGCGCCGTTGTGCAGGGATTTCGATGGCACATTCGCCGTTGAGGTAGCGCGACGTCAGGGTGTGGGTGCGCAACATCTCCTGAGGAGTACCTGCAAAAACAACTTCGCCTCCCAGACGTCCGGCTTTAGGTCCCATGTCGATTACGTAATCGGCAGCCAGCATCATGTCTTTGTCGTGTTCGACGACGATAACCGTGTTGCCCAAATCGCGCAGTTCCTTTAATGAATGTATCAGGCGTTGGTTGTCGCGCTGATGCAGTCCGATACTGGGTTCGTCCAAGATATAGAGGACATTGACCAACTGTGATCCAATTTGAGTGGCCAGTCTTATGCGCTGGCTTTCACCGCCGGACAGACTGACGGCACTACGGTTCAGAGACAGATAATCGAGGCCTACATCCAAGAGGAATTTGAGCCGTGTCCGAATCTCCTTCAGGATTTCTGCGGCAATCTGTCGCTGTTTGTTGTCAAGGTGTTCATCTACCTTCTGAAGCCATTCGTACAGGTCCTTGATGTCCATGCTGGACAGTTCGTAGATATTCTTGTCGTGGATGCGGAACGAGAGTGCCTCTTTGTTCAGTTTGGCTCCGTGGCATTCGGGGCAGACTGTTGTTTTGGCAAACTGTTCGGCCCACTTCTGGGCAGTAGCAGAGGAATCTTTTTCCTGTAGCATCTGGATGTATTTTACAACTCCTTCGAAAGTCACAAAGTAATCGGAAGAGGTACCAATCAATGAACTTTTGATTTTTATGCGTTCGTCGGCTCCATACAGAATCTCTTCGATGGCCTCTTCGGGCAAATCTTTAGCCGGAGTCTTTAGGGTAGCCTCGTATTTTTCCAGCAGGGCGTCTATCTGCCAGAATATCATGCTGTTCTTGTATTTCCCGATGGGAGCTATGGCTCCTTCGTAGATGGAAAGTTCACGATTGGGTATCACTTTGTCAATATCTATTTGATTGACAACGCCCAACCCCTTGCATTTGGGACAAGCACCCTGAGGCGAGTTGAAAGAAAAATTATGCGGTGCGGGGTCGCGGTATGAGAGCCCCGTGACGGGACACATGAGGCGCTTGCTGTAGTGACGGACACTTTCGTTTTCAGCATCCAGGATCATGATCAGTCCATCGCCTTGTTTCATAGCAGTAGCTACACTGTTTTTCAAACGATTATCATCCTTTTCTGAAACTATCAGTTTATCTATGACTACTTCTATGTCATGATTCTTATACCGGTCCAACTTCATGCCGGGAAGAGCCTCACAGATTTTTTGGTCCACCCTTACGTACAGATACCCTTTTTTCCGAATCTGCTCGAACAGTTCTTTATAATGTCCCTTCCGATTGCGAATCAACGGAGAAAGAATGTATATTTTCTTTCCTTTATAGTCTTTCAATATCAGGTCCAGAATCTGTTCTTCGGTATATTTCACCATTTTTTCTCCCGACAAGTAGGAGTATGCTATGCCGGCACGAGCGTACAATAGTCGCAGGTAATCGTAGATTTCGGTAGTAGTGCCTACGGTAGAACGAGGATTCTTGTTGGTGGTTTTCTGCTCGATAGAGATGACTGGGCTTAATCCGGTAATTTTGTCCACGTCTGGTCTTTCCAAATTGCCTAAAAAATTGCGTGCATAAGCTGAAAATGTTTCGATATAGCGACGTTGTCCCTCAGCAAAGATCGTATCGAACGCCAACGACGATTTACCGCTTCCGCTAAGCCCGGTAATAACTGTCAAGCTGTTGCGGGGAATTTCCGCATCGATATTTTTCAGATTATGCACTCGGGCACCATATACATTGATATACTCTTTTTCTTCTTGCATGTTACCATTCTGATTTAAATCGGCAATAAACTACATGCAAAAATAAGCGTTTCCATCCGAATATCATTTTAAATGATTTATTTTTCGGCTTTGAAAAGAGGAATATTATTTCTTAACTCATTCTTTTGGTCGGAATGGCATAATATTCTTAACTTTGCATTAACTTTGGGGCGTATGGAGAATTACTTGCGGCAATAATTTGATATTTCAAAGGTTTCGCAAGTAGCGAATTGATTAATCGATGACTACCGAACGGAAAAATAATTTGCGAAACTTAAAATAGTAATAGATGAAAACAATTAACCGGATGGTCTGTCTGCTTTTGCTTGCCTGCATGTGCGGTGTGAAAGTGAAAGCGCAAGAAAACCAGACTTATATATTACATACTATTGAAAAAGGACAGAGTCTTTATTCGATTGCCAGCATGTACGGTGTCAGCCAGGCAGACATTGTAAAACTGAATCCCGGCAGCGACGAGAAAATATACATCGGACATACACTCCGGATTCCACGAAGTGTGACAAACAGCCAGAAAGAAACGTATCATACGATTGAGGCTGGCGAAACGTTGTATCGTCTGACCGTGAAATATAACGTTTCGGCCAAGGCTATATGCGATGCCAATCCGGGACTGAGTGCCGAAAACTTCCGTATCGGTCAAGTAATTCGAATTCCGATGCCGGGTGAATCAACCGTTACAGAAAATAATCAAGCTGTTACTCAACTTGCGGAAACTAAGAATTCCGAAGTTATTCCGGCTGCAGTACAGTCTCGTTGTCGGGAAATGCACAGAGTAAAACGGAAGGAAACTGTTTACAGCATCAGTCGTGAATATGGAATCACGGAGGCGGAACTGATTGATGCCAATCCGGAGCTGAAAGGTAAAAGCAAAATAAAGAAAGGTGCTTATCTGTGCATTCCCTACCCTTCCGTTACGCAGCAACAGAAAGCAGGAAACGTACATTCCCAAACGGTACCTACTGACAGTGAACTGTTTAATGAAAATAAGAAGAAGGCTGAACGGATCAGTACCATTAAGGCAGCCGTTATTCTCCCCTTCTTGCCTGATGCGGCATCGCGTAGCGAATCGGCACGTATGGTAGAGTATTACGAAGGTTTTTTAATGGCAGTGGACAGCCTGAAGCGTGGCGGAACTTCCATTGACCTTTATACCTATAATTCGGGCGCAAATGTGGGAGCCTTGAACGAAATTCTTTCAAGAAGTGAAATGAAAGACATGGATATTGTTTTCGGTCCTCTGCAACAACAACAGATTAAACCGCTGGCGGATTTTGCGAAGAAGAATGATGTTCGTTTGGTTATTCCTTTTACTTCGAAGGATAATACCGTATTCCGTAATTCGGCAATCTATCAGATTAATACGCCTCAATCTTATTTATATTCAGAGGTTTACGATCATTTTGTCCGTCAATTCCCCAATGCGAATGTAATCTTTATTGAGGCAAGCAGCCAAACGAAAGATAAAGCAGAGTTTATTAAAGGGATGAAGGATGAATTGCGTAACCGTTCCATTCCGATGGCTACGGTTGCCGAGGATGCTTCCGTAGAATCGTTGAAGGGTATGTTGAAAGCCGACCGCGAGAATATATTCATACCGACATCGGGTAGCAATCTGGTTTTGGTCAAGTGTCTGCCGCAAATGACGCTGTTGGTACGGGAAAATCCGGAATTCAGTATTCATTTGTTCGGATATCCGGAATGGCAGACCTATACGAAAGATCACCTGGAATCGTTCTTTGATTTGGATACTTATTTCTATTCTTCTTTCTATACGAACGATTTGTTTCCTGCGGCCAAGAGCTTTACACGCAATTATCGTCGTTGGTATGGAAAGGATATGGATGAGCGCTATCCGAAATACGGTATGTTAGGTTTCGATACCGGCTATTTCTTCCTGAAAGGACTGTCTCGTTATGGCAGCGAACTGGAGAATAATATTCAGCGGCTGGATTTTACGCCGATACAGACCGGCTTCAAATTTCAACGTGTCAATAATTGGGGCGGATTTGTGAATAAGAAAGTGTTCTTTGTACGTTTTACGAAGAACTATGAGTTGGTGAAACTTGATTTTGATTGAATGTGATGAAACTGAAAACGATTATTGGTACGGCTTTCCTGCTGGGAGCATGTGTCGTGCCTGTCAAGGCACAGGTTGGCGAACAACGTCATAATTTTGCTTTAGGAATAAATGGAGGCATCAACCTGAATAGTGTAACGTTCTCACCCAGCGTGCGGCAGAAGAACTTGCTTGGAATGACCGGAGGTATTACAGCTCGATACATTTCAGAACGGTATTTCAAGATGATTTGTGGAGCCCAGATCGAAATAAACTTCTCGCAACATGGTTGGGATGAGTTTTATGAGGATTATCCTGAGTTGCAATATACACGGAAGATGAATTATGTGGAGATTCCATTTCTGGCTCATCTGGCTTTTGGTAAAGAACAGAGAGGTGTACAGTTCTTCATCCATGCTGGTCCTCAGATAGGTTTTTTTCTGAGTGACAGTTATACAATGAGTGATAATTGGGGAAACTACTCAGGGATCACCGTAGAACAACATGACATGCCGGTAGAGAACAAGTTTGACTATGGTATTGCTGGCGGTGCAGGGCTTGAAATACGTACGGGAGCCGGTAATTTCTTAGTGGAAGGACGGTATTATTATGCATTATCCGACTTTTATCACAGCACCAAAAAGGATTATTTTTCACGCTCAGCTCATGGAGTAATCACTGCTAAAATTACTTATCTGTTCGATCTGAAGAAATAATAAAAAAGTCAGGCACGAATTACCAAGAAAGTAAATTCGTGCCTGACTTTTTATGTATTATAAGAAAGATGCCTTATCTCAACCTGTCGGCTGCCCTGACCATTACCTCATCGCTATAAATAGCACGGAATGAGAGGTAATTCAGTATAATGCATATTACAGGCAGGCATAAGGCCCACTTGAGGTGGAAACCTGCCTGAAGGTCGTCTTTCAGAACAAACATGAATACCAAAAAGGCTATGTAAAAGCCTACTAACAAGATGCTTCCAAATATGGTCATGCGTATCTGCAGCATGCGGTTACGATAAAGGAAAATGCTGCAACACGCAATAACGGCACTTAATATCAGGATGCCGAACAAACCCCACGTAGATTGGAACGTTCCGTCGGCCATGGTAACGCCTAATGGTTTGAAAACATGAGTTGTAATATTATCCGTTCCTACAAATTGTCCGATCGGCATAAAAGCTGTTGCGACAAGCAAGATAGTCACTAACAATAAATAGACGGATTGGATGCGTTGTATCATTATTGTAATTTTTCTTTTTCTTTGGCCGGATTACGATAATATATCTTGCCTTCAATGTATTCCTGTGTAGCTATCAGGGTCGGTTTGGGCAATTTTTCGTAATAACGGGAAATCTCAATCTGCTCGCGGTTTTCGAATACTTCTTCCAAATTGTCGTTGTAGGAAGCAAATTCGGCCAGTTTTTTGGAAAGGTCATTTTTGATCTCCACACTGATTTGATTAGCGCGCTTGGCTATAATCGCAACAGTTTCATACACGTTACCGGTGTCCTCGCACAGTTCCATCATATCGCGGGTTACCGTAGTTGTTGGAGCATTCGTTTTTCTGTAATCCATAAATCTTTCTATCTAAATTAAAATTCACGTATTTGTCTATCTGTTATTCTCCTAATACTTTCTTTGATTCTTGGAAAATGCGTTCCGCGTCTTTCAGATACTTACTTTCCGGAAACTCATTTTTGAAAGCATAGTATTCGTCTATTGTTTCGCGATAACGTTCCGGCTTTTTATCGTCAATACTATTGATGGCCATTTCGTATTTGGCTCGTAAAATGAGTATGGACAAGTCTTCACGTAAATTAGTATAAGGATAGTCCTTCAGAGCATTTTGGGCAGTAATAACGCAAGAAAGATAGTTATTACCACGGTAATTTCCTAAATTATAATACATTTTGGCGGAAAGATATTCTTTCATTACCAGTTTGTCCTGCAGGGCAAATATCATGTTCTGAGCTTCTTCTTTCCTCGAACTTTGCGGAAAATATTCCATGAACATCTGTAATTGCTGTATTGCAGTATATGTTCCTGACTGATCCAAACGGGGCTCGGGGGTATCGAGGAACAGTGCTTTTCCGGCATGAAAGCGAGCCAATTCGGTGTATATGCCACGGGGATATACGTTATAATATTGAATGAAAGTTTGCGCAGCTGTCTGATAATCTCTTTGATTATAGTAACACATTCCTAACATGTATAGAGATTCTTCAGCCTTGTTGGTACCTTTCAGGATGGCTATTAGTTCATTCAGTAACGTTGCTGCACGGCTATACTGCCCTTTAGCAAAGTAATTCTTTGCAGCCTCATATTTGTACTCATAATCAGTACTTTTCAACAATTTGTTATATTCTCCACACGAGGAGAGTAGCAGGGCTGCCAGCAAAGTTATTAATATGTTCTTTTTCATTACTATTATTCAAATAATGCACAAAGATAGATGTTCGTGCCGAATAAAGCAACGATACCAGCCTTAATTTTTCAAAAACCCGATAGAAAGGGCATTTTTAATGATAAATGCCCTTTGATTTTCTATAAACGGTACAGGTCGTTTGCTGCTAACAAATCTACTTTTCTTTCGGTCAACACGCGTATGCAATTCTCCATGTCATTGGGGCGTATGATAACGTTGGCTGTCTCGCCATTGGCAAATGAATACATGTATTCGATGAAGACACCTTCATCTGACAGGTAACGCAGTACTTTGGCCAATGAGCCCGGGATATTGGGGCAACTGATACCAATCACGTCTGTGACATTTACTGCAAAGTGGTTATCTTTCAAGGCTTTGTATGCCTTATCCGGTTCCGAAACAATTCCGCGCAAAATACCGAAATCGGCATTTTCTGCGATGCAGAGGGCAGACAGGTTTACTCCCTCTTTGGCAAGGACTTCCGTCACTTCTGTCAGACGGCCCGACTTGTTTTCCAGGAAAATAGAAAGTTGTTTTGCTACCATAATAATAATGTATGAAATAATGATGTTATCTTTTTGCGTCTCTCTTCTCTTTCCGAATTCAGTTATAAGAGCGTTAGAGTTTTCTGTTGTCTATCACTCGTTTGGCTTTACCTACACTCCGTTCAATGCTTCTTGGTTCGACTAAGCGTACGTTGACACTTAATCCTAAAACACTTTGCAGGCGTGCCGTGAGCTTCTTCTTCATCGACAGCATTTTGTTTATCTCGTCTGAATAGAATTCAGGGCGAACTTCTACCTGCAACTCCATGGTGTCCGTATTGTTTTTCCTGTCAACTACCAGCAGGTAATGTGGTTCGAATTCGGGCATTTCGAGTATTACAGATTCGATTTGAGTGGGGAAAACATTTACTCCTCTGATAATCAGCATGTCGTCGCTTCGTCCTAAAATCCGGTCCATACGTACCAATGTACGTCCGCAAGGACATTTATCATAGTGCAATGCTGTCAGATCCTTGGTTCGGTAGCGGAGTAGTGGCATACCCTCTTTAGTCAGATGAGTAAACACTAATTCACCAGTCTCTCCCGGTGCCACCGGTTCCAGTGTTTGAGGATCTACAATTTCCGGAAAAAAGTGATCTTCATTCAAGTGCGTACCATTTTGGCATTCGCATTCATATCCTACTCCGGGACCGGCAATCTCGCTTAATCCGTAAATGTCGTATGCCTTTATACCTAATTTTGCTTCTATTTCTTTACGCATATTTTCGGTCCAGGGTTCTGCACCAAATGCTCCGGCCCTTAAGTGAAATTCTTCGCGCGGTAATTTGGAGTCTTTGATGGCATCGGCCAAGTACAAGGCATACGAAGGAGTACAGCATAATACGGTAGAGCCAAAGTCGTGCATCAGAGTGATTTGTTTTTCAGTGTTTCCGCTGGACATCGGAATGACTGATGCTCCAATGTTTTCGGCTCCTGCATGTGCTCCCAATCCTCCTGTAAACAAACCGTATCCATAAGAAATCTGGAAAATATCAGAAGGACCGGCGCCGTAGGCCGTAAAGGCACGCGACAGACATTCGGCCCATACTGAAAGATCTTTACGGGTATAACCGACCACGGTTGGCTTGCCGGTTGTACCAGAAGAAGCATGTATTCGTACAATCTGACTCATCGGCACAGCACACAGTCCGAACGGGTAGTTATCCCTCAAATCGTATTTGGTGGTAAAGGGTAGCTTGACAATGTCGCTTATATCGTTAATATCATCCGGTGTTATGCCTAACTCCTGCATTTTTTTGCGATAGAAAGGAGTGTCATGATATACGCGCTCTACAGTTTTTTTTAGGCGAATGCTTTGGATCTTACGGAGGTTTTCACGATCCATACATTCAATGTTCTCATTCCAAATCATGTGCTTTGTTGTATTAACATTAATGGTTATTAGACTTCTATTAAAGTTCCAATCTGATAGAACTTCGGTTAATTATCATCGCAAAGAAACAATTTTTTTTGTATATTTCAAAGATTTTGCCGAATATTGCTGCCTATAAAGAATGAAAATGAATAAATTCGAACTGATATCTGCTTATCAGCCTACTGGAGATCAGCCAGAGGCTATTGCTCAGCTTACAGAAGGCGTGTTGGAGGGTCTTCCGGCTCAGACATTGCTTGGAGTTACAGGGTCGGGAAAAACATTCACGATTGCCAACGTCATAGCTAATGTCAATAAACCTACACTAGTGTTGAGCCATAATAAAACACTGGCGGCACAGCTTTACAGTGAATTTAAGAATTTCTTTCCCAATAATGCTGTAGAGTATTATGTATCTTACTATGACTATTATCAGCCCGAAGCCTATTTGCCGTCTTCGGATACTTATATCGAAAAGGATCTGGCCATTAATGACGAAATAGACAAACTGCGGTTGGCGGCTACTTCGGCATTGCTTTCCGGTCGGAAAGATGTACTCGTCGTGTCCTCTGTATCGTGCATCTATGGTATGGGAAATCCTGCTGATTTTTATAATAACGTAATAGAAATTATACAGGGTAAGAATTTCAGCCGCAATGTTTTTTTACGCCGTTTGGTCGAGAGTCTTTATGTGCGGAATGATATTGATTTGAGTCGGGGTAATTTTCGTGTAAAAGGCGATACGGTAGATATATTTTTAGCGTACTCTGATAATCTGTTGCGAGTGACCTTTTGGGGAGATGAAATAGATGGCATCGAAGAAGTGGATCCGGTAAGCGGCGTGGTAATAGGTCGTTTTGATTCTTATAAGATATATCCAGCCAATCTTTTTATGACGACCAAAGAGGCTACTTTGCGCGCAATTCATGAAATAGAGGATGATTTACACAAACAGGTGCAGTGGTTTGAGGAACAAGGACGATCGTTAGAAGCTAAGCGGCTTCAAGAGCGAGTCACCTATGATATGGAAATGATACGTGAGTTGGGGCATTGTTCCGGTATCGAAAACTATTCCCGTTATTTTGACGGTCGGGCGGCTGGTACACGTCCTTATTGTTTATTGGATTTTTTCCCTGATGATTTCCTGATTGTTATTGACGAGAGCCATGTCAGTGTTCCGCAAATACGCGCGATGTATGGAGGCGATCGTGCGCGTAAGATCAATCTGGTGGAATACGGTTTCCGTCTTTCGGCAGCCATGGACAATCGTCCGTTGAAGTTTGATGAGTTTGAAGCCTTGGCCAAACAAGTCATCTATGTCAGTGCAACTCCGGCCGATTATGAATTGGCGAAATCGGAAGGAATTGTTGTAGAACAGGTTATTCGTCCTACAGGTCTGTTGGATCCGGTGATTGAAGTTCGTCCCAGTCTTAATCAGATTGACGATCTTATGGAAGAAATCCAAATTAGGATTGAACGTAACGAGCGGACATTGGTGACCACGCTGACAAAACGAATGGCGGAAGAACTGACAGAGTATTTGTTGAACAACGATATCAGGTGCAGCTATATTCATAGTGATGTAGAAACTTTTGAGAGAGTCAAGATTATGAGTGCTTTGCGTGAAGGAGAATATGATGTCCTGGTTGGCGTCAATCTGTTGCGCGAAGGGCTGGACTTACCCGAGGTATCCCTTGTGGCAATTCTTGATGCGGACAAGGAGGGATTCTTACGTTCTCACCGTTCGTTGACTCAGACGGCCGGCCGTGCAGCACGTAACGTCAACGGCATGGTCATCATGTATGCTGATCGCATTACGGAAAGCATGCAGCTTACGATCAACGAGACCAATCGTCGGCGTGAGAAGCAGTTGAAATACAATGAAGAACACGGCATTACTCCTCAGCAGATCAAAAAGGCCGCCAACTTGAATGTCTTTACTGTCGCTGCAGAGGGTTCCGATACTTCCAAAACGGCAGCCCCCGCATCGTGTGATAAGGTTTCTGCAAGCTCTCCCCGCCCCTATGTGGAACAAGAGACAAGCACGCATATGGCAGCAGATCCTATCGTTCAGTATATGACCCGTGAACAATTGGAAAAGAGTATTGAACGGACCAAGAAGCTAATGCAAGAAGCTGCCAAGAAACTTGATTTTATTGAGGCAGCCCAATATCGGGACGAGATTCTTTCTTTAGAAGAATTGCTAAAGAAGAAATAGACAAAAGGCTGTATCAACATAGATAGTACGATTGGAAAACCGAGGGTATTATCTAATTGATGCAGCCTTTGTCCCTTTAAAAAACACCTTTAAACAAAACGAATTTATATACAAATGTTACTTTCTTGCTTCTGCAATGTAACCTAATGCCTCTTTACATTTGTCAGTAATATAAGCCCAGTCTTCTGCTGCGATTTTGTCTTTCGGAAAGAGCTTGGATCCCATGCCAACACAATATACACCTGCTTTAATCCAAGCAGTCAGGTTTTCCTGAGTAGGTTCTACACCGCCTGTTACCATCAGTTTGGACCATGGCATCGGCGCAAGCATTCCTTTTACCAATTTAGGACCAAGAACATCACCCGGGAAGATTTTGCAAAGGTCGCAACCGACTTCTTGCGCAAAACCTACCTCTGATACGCTGCCACAACCCGGTGTATAAGGAACTAAACGGCGATTGCAAACTTTGGCTATTTCAGGATTAAACAGCGGGCCTACTACAAAGTTGGCACCTAACTGCAGGTAAAGAGCAGCTGTAGCCGGATCGACAACAGAGCCTACTCCCATGGCCAGATCGGGACATTCTTTGGCTGCGAACTTTATTACTTCGGTGAAGACTTCGTGTGCGAAATCTCCACGATTGGTAAATTCGAAAGCGCGTACACCGCCTTCATAACAGGCCTTTACTACTTTCTTAGCGATTTCAGCATCTTTGTGATAGAACACCGGAACCATTCCTGTTGAACCTATTTTATCAAGTACTGCAATTTTATCAAATTTTGCCATTTTCTTCAGTTTTATTTTATCGTAATCAGCTTCTATTTTATCTTTGTACACGTCCGCTTGCATCGCCGCCGGCCAATGCTTCTACTTCCTCGGCAGATACCATGTTGAAATCACCGTTAATGGTATGTTTCAAAGCAGAGGCTGCCACAGCAAATTCAAGTGCCGATCCCTGGTCGGGTTTTGTCAGCAGACCGTGAATGATTCCACCGGAGAATGAGTCACCACCTCCTACGCGATCGATAATCGGATTGATATCGTAATGCTTGGATTCATAGAACTCTTTACCGTTGTAGATCATAGCCTTCCATCCGTTGTGAGTAGCAGAGTAAGACTCACGCAATGTAGATACTACATATTTGAAGCCGAACTCTTCTGCCATGGCCTTGAAGATACCTTTGTAACCTTCTGCATCGGTTTTTCCACCTTCTACATCTGCATCGGGCTTGAATCCTAAACAGAGTTCAGCGTCTTCTTCATTGCCAATGCAGACATCCACATACTTCATCAAAGGTTTCATGATGGATTGTGCTTTTTCTTTTGTCCACAGTTTCTTACGGAAATTCAGATCGACAGAAACAATGACATTATGCCGTTTGGCTGCTTCACAAGCCAGACGCGTCAACTCTGCTGCCTTGTCCGAGATAGCAGGTGTGATGCCGGACCAATGGAACCAATCGGCTCCTTTCATAATCTCATCGAAATCGAAATCCTCAGGGTCGGCTTCGGCTATGGCTGAATGTGCACGGTCGTATATCACTTTGCTGGGGCGCATGGATGCTCCGGTCTCTAAATAATAGATTCCTACACGGTCTCCACCGCGTGCTATAAAGTCGGTCTTTACACCATATCTGCGCAGAGCATTCACTGCCGACTGGCCGATTTCGTGTTTAGGCAATTTGGTAACAAAGTATGCATCGTGACCATAGTTGGCACAACTGACAGCTACGTTGGCTTCTCCTCCTCCATATACAACATCAAAAGAGTCAGACTGAACAAAACGGGTATTTCCCGGAGTAGATAGTCTAAGCATGATTTCACCTAATGTAACGACTTTCTTTCCCATAATATTTCTATTTTATTTAATATATAACAATAAAGTATCTTTCAATTTATTATATAGCTTCTGTTTTTACAAGCTAAAACACTGAAATAATGAACAATAGGAGTTATTTATGTTCTATCATCCATTGCTTTCGTGTGCGGGCACAAAGGTACAACTTTTTTTGAAATACAAAAAATTATCGTATATTTGTGTCGAATATTTTAAGATTATTATTGTGTGCGGGCACAAGTTGATATAAATATTAAAAAGTCTAAGATGGAAAGGGTTAGAATAAAGGATATAGCTAAAATGGCGGATGTTTCGGTAGGAACGGTGGATCGTGTTATCCATGGCAGAAGTGGTGTATCGGAAGCAAGTCGCAAGCGGGTGGAAGAAATTCTGAAGCAACTGGATTATCAGCCTAACATGTATGCCAGTGCGTTGGCTTCCAATAAGAAATATTCATTTACCTGCCTGTTGCCGCAACACGAGAAAGGCGAATATTGGACCGATGTAGAGACCGGCATCAGACAGGCCTTGGATACTTACTCGGACTTTAATGTCGATGCAGATATCTTGTACTATGATCCGTACGATTACCATTCGTTCGAATCGATTGCATTGAAGATTCTGAATACCGAACCCGACGGAGTGATGGTTGCTCCGACTGTCCCTAAATACACTACTCCGTTTACCGGCGAATTGACAAAAAGGAATATACCTTATATATATATAGACTCGAACATTAAAGAAGAACCTGCCCTCTCCTTCTTTGGCCAGAACTCTCATCAGAGCGGATATTTTTCGGCACGCATATTGATGCTGCTTGCAGGAAAGGACGCTCAGTCAATAGCAATATTCCGTAAAATTAATGAAGGCATTGTAGGATCGAACCAGCAAGAACGTCGGGAGATAGGCTTTCGCAGCTATATGAGTCAGTATCAT
Organism: uncultured Bacteroides sp.; assembly: GCA_905201685.1. Taxonomy (GTDB): domain Bacteria; phylum Bacteroidota; class Bacteroidia; order Bacteroidales; family Bacteroidaceae; genus Bacteroides. Next base: position 19,897 of record CAJKOW010000029.1, read on the forward strand.
CCATCCTGCCAGATTTTAGAATTGGATCTGCACGCCAAGCATGACACGGAAGATACCAAAATGCTGGACGAATTTTTCTGCGCACATCCGGAAGTAAAGAATGGCATTACCTTCAACTCGAAAGCATATATTATCGGTGAATATTTGCAGAAACACGGCATCGATGATTTTAATCTGATGGGATATGATTTGCTGCAGCGCAACGTAGAGTGCCTGAAACAAGGGAGCATATTCTTTCTGATTGCACAACAGCCTACTCTGCAGGGATTCAACGGAATCAAGGCGCTATGCGACTATCTCATTTTAAAAAAAGAAGTGGCAAGGGAGAACTTCATGCCAATAGATTTGTTGACAAAAGAAAATATAGAATTCTATTACAATAAATAAAAATCTTAAAGATGGAAACCAAATACTTGAAAATCAACAAGGCTGACAATGTCGCTGTTGCTATAGTCGCGCTCAGGGCGGGAGAAACAGTAAACGTAGATGGAGTAAGCATTTGTTTGAAGGAAGATATACCTGCCGGACACAAGTTTGCTTTAAAAGACTTCTCAGAAGGAGAAAATGTCATTAAGTACGGCTACCCGATAGGTCATACGATCAAGCCGCTGAAGCAGGGGGAATGGGTGAATGAACATACGATCAAGACTAATCTGTCGGGGTTGTTGGAATATACATACAATCCGATAGATGCTTCGTTGGACATTCCACAACAGGGATTGACCTTCAAGGGGTATCGTCGTAAAAATGGAGATGTAGGCATACGTAACGAGATTTGGATTGTTCCTACAGTTGGATGTGTGAATGGAATTGCCGGTCAATTGGCTGAAAGTCTTCGGAAGGAAACCGGGTGCAAAGGGGTCGATGCAATTGTGGCCTATCCCCATAATTATGGATGTTCGCAGTTGGGCGATGATCATGAAAATACAAAAAAGATATTGCGTGATATTGTTCTGCATGCCAATGCCGGTGGAGTGCTGGTTGTTGGGTTGGGATGCGAAAATAATCAGCCTGACGTCTTCCGTGAATTTTTAGGTTCGTATGATGAAGAGCGGGTTAAATTCATGGTTGTCCAGAAGGTAGGCGATGAATACGAAGAAGGTATGAAGTTGCTGCGTGAGTTATACGAACGTGCCAGCCAGGATAGACGGACGGACGTTCCTTTGAGTGAATTGCGGGTCGGACTGAAATGTGGTGGTTCGGACGGATTTTCCGGAATAACAGCGAATCCGTTATTGGGGCTGTTTTCGGATTTTCTGGTTGCTCAAGGGGGAACAAGTGTACTGACGGAGGTTCCCGAAATGTTTGGGGCAGAAACTATTTTAATGAACCGTTGCCGCACGAAGGATTTGTTCGAGCAGACGGTAAAGTTGATTAATGACTTTAAGGAGTATTTCCTGAGTCATGGCGAACCTGTGGGTGAGAATCCTTCACCTGGCAACAAGGATGGTGGTATTTCGACCCTCGAAGATAAAGCCTTAGGTTGTACGCAGAAGTGTGGAAAAAGTTATGTAGAGGGAGTACTTCCTTATGGTGAAAGATTGAAAGTGAGAGGCTTGAATTTATTGTCTGCTCCCGGAAATGATTTGGTTGCAGCAACGGCATTGGCTTCATGCGGTTGCCATATGGTTCTTTTTACTACAGGACGCGGAACTCCCTTCGGTACTTATGTACCTACGGTGAAGATTTCCACGAATTCGGATCTGGCAAACAGAAAGCCTCAGTGGATTGATTTTAACGCCGGCGTGATTGTGGAAAATGAACCGATTGAAGATACCTGCAAGCGTTTTATTGATTTCGTGATTAAGGTTGCAAGTGGAGAATTTGTCAACAACGAAAAGAAAGGCTATAAGGAAATTGCAATTTTCAAGACTGGCGTTACATTATAAAAGACTTAAGTTTCAGATTTTATGTTCCTATAGAAGTTGAGAAGTTATTACTTTGTTTTGTTGGAAGTTAAAAATTATACTATCATAAAGAAGAATTTCCGGTAGTACAATCTGTTGGTCTTTAGCTCCTACACCCGCTTTGGAGCGGCCGATATTTCATCTAACTTCTGTAAGTTTGACTTCGTCGATTTTCAATTCGCAAATTCAAGTTGCAGTTGACAAGTAACAAGTTGACGAGTTGACAAGGCGTTTGCAGCGAGCCGTCTAAAGGGCACTTTATCAAACAAGGTATTCCGGACCTTGTAAACTTGTTGACTGAAACCTTGTCAACTAACCAAGTTGAGCAGTTGCGAAACTTAACTAATTAATATAAGTATGGGGGCTGGGCGGAAGTGTTCCTTGACTGTTTCCGTTTGGTCCTCATTTGTTTAGAAGCTATAGAAAAAATGTTTTCAGAATGACAAATACAACTATTAAGTTTAAAGGTGGATGGTTGTCGTTAAGCCCGTTGATGGTCTTTTTATGCATCTATTTGGTAACATCACTTTTAGTGAACGATTTCTATCAGATGCCTATTACAGTCGCATTTCTTGTTTCTTCCTGTTATTCCATCGCCATTACACGCGGTTTGAATCTGGAGCAACGCATTTATCAGTTCTCTGTAGGCGCCAGCAATAAGAACATTTTGCTGATGATATGGATTTTCATTCTTGCCGGAGCCTTTGCCCAAAGTGCCAAGCAGATGGGAGCCATTGATGCAACGGTCAATCTGACATTGTCGGTTTTGCCGGGTAATTTATTATTGGCAGGGGTCTTCATTGCAGCTTGTTTCATCTCCCTTGCCATTGGTACCAGTGTGGGAACAATTGTTGCCTTGACGCCGGTAGCGGCCGGACTGGCTGAGAAAACGGGAATAGATCTCTCTTACATGACAGCCATTGTAATTGGTGGTTCTTTCTTTGGCGATAATCTTTCCTTCATCTCTGACACGACCATTGCTTCCACCAAAACACAGGACTGCGTGATGCGTGATAAATTTCGGGTAAACTGTATGATTGTGATTCCGGCAGCTCTCATTGTACTCTGTTATTATATCTACGAGGGGATGTCTCTATCTTTTTCTCCTCAGACTCAGGATATCGAATGGCTGAAAGTGCTCCCCTATCTGATAGTTCTGGTAACGGCAGTGGTTGGAGTGAATGTGATGGTAGTATTGCTGCTTGGCATCTGTGCTACGGGTATTGTTGGTGCAGTGACCGGCACTCCCCTGTTCGAATGGACACGCTCGATGGGCGAAGGCATTACGGGTATGGGTGAACTTATTATTATTACCTTACTGGCCGGTGGTATGCTGGAGACCATCCGTTATAATGGCGGTATCGATTTTATTATCAATCGTCTGACCCGCCATGTCCGAGGCAAGCGAGGAGCTGAATTTAGCATTGCTGCATTGGTCAGCATAGCCAATCTTTGTACTGCCAATAATACGATTGCCATCATCACTACCGGACCGATTGCAAAAGATATTGCCATACGTTTCCATTTGGACAGAAGAAAGGTGGCCAGTATTTTAGATACTTTTTCATGTTTTGTACAAGGCGTTATCCCCTATGGGGCACAAATGTTGATAGCTGCTGAATTGGCGGGTCTCTCTCCCCTCTCCATCATTGGCAATCTGTATTATCCATTCTGTATGGGTCTCTGTGCTTTGATGGCTATTTTAGTGAGATATCCCCGTAGATATTCGTAAATCAGAAGGTTATCTTATCAGGTACAAGAAAAAAAGTTCAAAAAATAGGTAGTTCGGAATAAAATGACTACCTTTGCACCCGCTATTACGAGATAATAGCATAATTCAAATCATTAACTAAAAAAATATTTTAATTAAATGGCAACAAAAATTAGATTGCAGAGACACGGACGTAAGAGCTATGCTTTTTACGCTATCGTAGTTGCAGATGCAAGAGCACCACGTGATGGTAGATTTATCGAAAAGATTGGTACGTATAATCCTAACACCAATCCTGCCACAGTAGATTTGAAATTTGATCGTGCCCTTGATTGGGTATTGAAAGGTGCACAGCCCACTGACACTGTTCGTAACATCCTTTCTCGCGAAGGTGTTTACATGAAGAAACACTTGCTGGGTGGTGTAGCAAAAGGCGCATTTGGTGAAGCCGAAGCTGAAGCTAAATTCGAAGCATGGAAGAGCAACAAGCAAAATGGTCTGGCTGCTTTGAAGGCTAAAGATGAAGAAGCTAAGAAGGCTGAAGCTAAAGCTCGTCTGGAGGCTGAAAAGAAAGTGAACGAAGCAAAAGCTAAAGCACTGGCAGAAAAGAAGGCTGCCGAAGAAGCTGCTAAGGCTGCTGAAGCTGCTCAAAACGAAGAGGCAGCCAATGCCGGCGAAGAGAGCGCTACAACAGAGGCTGCTGCCGAATAAATAAAGCAGCGAGTCTTATATGGATTAAAACTGAAATTTCTTCATTGCAAACCGAAATTTGCATGAGTTGAATAGCACACATTTCTGATGTGTGCTATTTTTTTATTTACTCAGTCACCAGGCAGACTACTTGATTTATTTTTGCTAATTGGGGAAAAATCAATGGTCAACTGGAAAAATACTTTTTGCCAATTGCACGCGAATCTTTGAGGGCGTTCATTTAATGTTCGCATCTTTTATGTATTTTTACGTAGGAAACTGCTGAATTACGGGTCAGCGGATATTTCAGGTTGGTAATCCCATAATGTATCAAGCATATTGCG